>PSRM01000222.1 GCA_003176045.1 Verrucomicrobiota bacterium
GGGCCTGGGTCGAGACGGTGGATGAGAGCGGAGAGGGTGGCGAAGGGAGAAGAAGCTGGAACGCTGGAATTCTGGAATGGTGGAATGGTGGAGGATGCGGAGCTGGATTGGTGGATTGAGGATTCGTCTGCGGTGCTGGATTCTGGATTCTCGGTACTGGATGGGAAATGGAAGTCGGAAGATGGATGATGTCCGTTGGAAGAGCGTGGTTTCATAGATTTTTTGGTTTGAGCGTAGCAAGGAGGGTGGGACAAAAACTGTCCTACCGTAGAAGTACGGAATGGAAAACTGCTTAACGCAAAGGCGCAAAGATGCAAAGACGCAAAGTGGAATCAGCGGAAAGAGCCCGCTAAAAACGCGAAACACGCGAAAGCGGCTGGGAATTGCGTGAGTCTGCGGGATTGCTTAATGTTTGACGCTGATGCTACCCGCACGTCATGAAGTCGCAAAGATGGAGAAAGGAGAGGGAAGCAGGGGAGCTGGAGTCCGTGCCTGAGAGAAAGGAAAACCTGTTGATCGCGAATTTGAGATTTGGGGTTGCAGAACGGCCCGTGAGTGGGGTTGCTGGGCGAAGGAGGGTGACGTAGTCTTGCATTTCTATGCAATCGAGTGGGTTTGGGATGAATTGGCCGACGCTGGCGGGAGCCGTCTTTGGGTGCGGCGCGGTGGTGGGTGTTCTTTTAGGGTTATTTAATTGGCAGGAGCGGCGCCGGAGGGCGCGAAAAGAACGTCCGCCGCTGAAGAACAAATTATTGCGTCCGGCAGGATATTCCGCGATGTGCCAAGTTTTGGACCTGGCGGACAAGCTGATGCCGGCCCTTGCCTTTGCGCTCATAACGGATATGGGAACATGCTTAGGTTTCCCTGGTGCTATGATCGTGGCGCGGTGAGGCAGATTGAGGCGAACCAGAGATGGATACGGGAGTTTCTCGAAGGATTTCCGCCGAGGAACATTCGGGTGCAGGCTGTGATTGTGGTTCCGGGGTGGTACGTTAACTCGCAGGGCAATTATGATGTGAAGGCGATGCCTGCCACTTATTTGGTTGGTTATTTGAAAGGAGAGAAGCCGCTATATACTCCCGAGGAGCTGGAGCCGGTGCGCTTCGAGGTTTTTTTTCCCCCAGGACTTTTCCCGCAAAAGCTGCATCCGAATGATATTGACGCGGCTTGTAACGAGCTGCCGGAGCCGACTGCACAGATTAGCGAAGAATTTCGGAAGGCCGCAGAGGATTGTCGCCAAGAAGCGATTCGGCTCGCGCGTGAGGGGAGGTTTTCGGAGCTCGCAGAGCTTCGCGGTGAGCAGAATAGCAAATTGTCGGTGCGCAGTAACCAGCACCCGATGCACCAAAATGAAAACGCTTTCAGGAATACTTACCTGTCGAAGCTGAATGAGGTCTCGACGAGGCTGCAAGAGGTCCAGACCATCCAGCAGAAGGCGCACGATTTCGTGGTCAAGCGGCTGCCGACTTTTGTTTACATGGACGAGTACCAGTCATTTTCGGGCACGGCGAAGCTGGATGTGGTGAAGCACCGGAAGGACAGGGATGATCTCCAGCCGTCTGATGAAACGTTTTTGACGATTCTTGCGCTAGCGGAGTTGGATTTTGAAGGCGAGTATAAGAAGGGGGACGACACGGATGAGCAAGCGCGAGAGGAGCGGCAGTACGACTTGAGCGATGCTGAGGCTACGCTAAACCGGAAAATCGAGGGGCACTGGGGGCAGATCCGCTATCAGGTCCAATTCCGGGCCGACGGGTACCAATTCATGACGTTCGTGAAGGGGCTGAAGGATACCGCGCTGATTAGGCTGGAGGACCGCTCGAAGGGATTTCAGTGGTTCTTTTCGTTCGATCTGATGCTGATGCACGAGACACGGGGTAACCTCAAGGATTGTGTAATCCTGCTTGACGAACCTGGCTTGCACCTACACCCAGAAGGACAGCGCAATTTGTTAGAGCGCCTGACTGAATATGCTCGAGGTAACACGTTGATTTACACGACGCATCTGCCATTCATGATTGATTTACAAGAACCCGACCGGATACGGATTTTAACTGAAACGAATGAGGGAACAGTGGTTTCGGAGGATTTGACGAAGAGCGAACCTGCCGCAAAGCTGGTACTGCAAGCCGCGCTTGGAATCAGCGGAAGGACAAGCTGGCTGATTGCGGAGCAGAACCTCGTAGTTGAGGGAGCGGGTGATTACTGGATTATCGTCGAGTTGTCGAATTTGTTTCGGCGTTCCGGGTCGGAGGGTCTGCCGCAGGATGTATTTGTAACCGCTGCTGGAGGGGCTTCGGAGGTGACGTATTTGGCCACTTTCATGGTGGGGCAGGAACTGGATGTCGTGGCGCTGTTTGATAATGACGTCGCGGGACGGACGTCGCAAGACAAGTTGGTAAAGAGTTGGCTGCCCAAGTACAAGGACCAACGGGCGAAGGCATTCGACCTCGCGACTGCGGTGGGGAAAACGGGGCAGGACTTTACCATCGAGGATATGTTTCCTGAAAAGTTTTATGTGGATCGCGCGCAAGAGGTCTACGCGAAGCCACTCGCCACTGCCGGTATTTCGCTTTCCTCCTTGCCGCCCGGGCACCAATTGGCTCGGCGCGTTGAGACCGTTTTCACCACGGCAAGCCTGTCGTTCAATAAGGTGACGGTTTGTAAGCGGCTGGCGGCAGCCATCCGCCAGATGAAAGACTTAGCGGACTTGCCGGATCAGACTCGAAAAATGGCGCAGGAGCTTTTCGGATGTATCGGGAAGGCATTTAAGCGCTGATCGTCGAATGTGGCTTAGGCATGAAATGGCTGACCTCTTTTTACATAAGCGGCCTGTGAGGAGCGTCTTCAGCTTGTTGGGAGAGGACGAAAATGACATCACATACAGCCTCGGCTGGGCGCTCTCAAGAAGCCCCACATTGTTGAGGGCATTTTTGAATAAAATCGTAGGTGGGCGACATCATTACGATCACGAGCATTTCGTTATTTCACTACAGCAGTTCTACAAACGCTCAGGCATTACAGATATAGAAATCCGAGGAGAAGATGCACATCTAATAATCGAAGCGAAACGTGGGCTGGAACCACCGTCGGAGAGGCAACTTCGAAGGTATGTTGCGTGCTTTCGGAGCACAGCAGCACGAAAAAAGTTCCTTGTGGGAATGGCCGAGTGCTCCAAACAGTATGCGGTGCGCCATCTGCCCAGGAAGGTTGGGAACATTCCTGTGCGGTATATGAGCTGGAAGGAAGTCGCTTCGCTTTCGGAACTAAGGAGAGGCAGTTACAAAGAAAAAACGATGATGGAAGACTTAAGGAACTACTTAGCAACAATAGTTACTATGCAAAAGCAGGATTCGAACTGGGTTTACGTGGTTTCTTTGAGCGAGGAGGAGTGGGCACCAGGTCTCAGCTATATCGAAACGGTTGAAAAGCGCAGACGTTACTTCCACCCTATGGGAGTTCGTGGGTGGCCAAAAGAGCCGCCCAATTACCTGGGTTTTCGATATTACGGCAAACTTCAGCGGATTTGCCATGTCGAGGACGTCCTGGTTATTGATGACTTTCATCCTTATTTTCGAGAAAGTCAGAGGTACAAAGAGAAGGACCCATACCTCCTGTACAAACTCGGGAAACCCATCATCCCCGCGAACGAAATTAGAACGGGAAACATTTATGCTAGTGGGCGTAAATGGGCAATGATCGATCTTTTACTTACTTGTAAGACCATTGCCGCTGCTTGTAGCGCAAGCAGGCGACGTGAGGAACAGATTTAGGCGCAAGCGTGGAGGCCGCTCTTCCAACGCACTTAAGACGAGGAACCGACCGCCGCAATTTCTTTCTGGACGAAACTGATTGCTAATGGCATTTGGAAGGCATGGGCAGCCCCCAGAAGAGACTCGGGCAATTTTTTACACCACCGGAGGTGGCGCGCACATTGGTGCGGTGGGTGGTCAATAGTCCTCGGCAGCGGTTGATTGATCCTGCGTGTGGCGACGGTGAATTTCTGAGGTGTCACTCGAAATCGGTGGGGATTGATGTGGATGGCGGACATGCGCAGGAGGCCCGGAACCGGGCGCCGGGGGCTTTGGTGCATGAGGGAGACTTCTTTCAATGGGCAGCGCGCACACGGGAGCGATTCGAGGCGGCGGCAGGAAATCCGCCGTTTATTCGATATCAACACTTTGCCGGGGAAAGACGGGAGCGTGCTTTAACTGAGGCGGCCAGGATGGGCGCGCATTTTAATGGGCTTTGCTCTTCGTGGGCGCCGTTTCTGGTGGTGACGGCGCGATTGCTTGAACCTGGTGGAGCGATGGCGTTTGTGGTTCCGGCGGAGATTGGCCATGCGACTTATGCAGAGCCTTTACTGGAATCGCTTTGCGGACATTTTGAATCCGTTCACGTGATAGCATTCCAGGAAAAGGTTTTTCCGGAACTGTCCGAGGATTGTTGGTTTTTGCACTGCCGGGGTTTCGGCGGCAATACGAATGAGATTTGGCTTACGCTGCGGGAGCGATTTGTAACGAGTGATGCGGCACCTCGAGCGACGCGGCGAGTGAGCCTGGAATCGTGGAGGCGATCGGGTTGCCGATTGCGCAAGTTCCTTCTGCCAGAGCCGGCAGTTGCGCTTTATGACCAACTGTGTGGCATGCCTGGGATCTGGCGGTTCTCCGCGATCGGCCACGCGGGGATTGGGTATGTCACGGGCGCCAATGATTTTTTTCACCTCACACCAACTGAGGCGCAGTTCTGGCGTTTGCCGCCGGAAGTTCTGAGCGTGAGCGTGAGGAAGGCAGAGCAATTGCCGGAGGGTCGTGTTGACGAAAAAATTGTGCGAGGTTGGATTTGCAATGATGAACCGGTTTTGCTTTTGAATCTGCGCGGGGTGGACCCGCTGCCCGCATCAGTCAAGGCGTATCTGGATACCAGCGCAGGTCGTTTGGCACGAGAGAGCTATAAATGCCGCAACCGCAAGCCCTGGTATGTCGTTCCGGACGTGAAAGTTCCTGATGCGTTCTTGTCGTACATGAGCGGCATTTCGCCGAACCTTGTGTCGAACGGAGCGCGTTGTGTTTGCACGAACTCCGTGCATGCGGTGCGGCTGACGAACGGCTTTCAGATTGAGGATGTGCAGCGGGCCTGGAACACGCCTTTTTGCCAATTGAGCTGCGAGATTGAAGGGCATCCTTTGGGCGGTGGGCTGCTGAAACTGGAACCGGGCGAGGCAGGGAACGTGCGTGTCCCGCTGGATGAGCCGCGTATGAGCTCGGCGGATGCGGACACAATTGAGAGCGCGTTGCGCCAGGCGCGCAGGTGGAGGCATTATGCCTGACTCGTGGCGACCGCCGTACCTGCACATCGAGCAGGCACTCGGGCAATTTATTTCCGTCATCGAAACTCAGGGGCAGAGGCATATCCGGCCTTTTCATCAGCATATTGCTATTCGGCTGGTCCTCGAGGGCGGATTTCATCCTGACGAAATCATTCCACATCCACCGCTGGTGGTGGATGGAAGTGGGGGACGGAAGCGAGTGAGTTTCGATGCGAAGGCGGAGCGGCAGGAGGAGCAGACGGTTTTGGGAGGCCTGAAGACGAAGGACATTGATGTGGTAGTGAGCAAGCCGGGAGTTGGGCCGGTAATAGCGGTGTCGGTGAAAGGGACGGGCGGCGCATTTCGAAACCTAACGAACCGTATGGAGGAGGCGATCGGTGACTCGACGAATCTGCACATCATGTATCCCGGGCTGGTGTATGGGTTCCTGCACGTGTTGAAAGCGCATCGGGCCGGCACGGCTGGCCTGTCACCAAATGACATTGCCGTTAATGAGCACGGTGAGGCAGTTCAAGCGATTAAGCGATATCATGATGTGCTGCTGGGCCTCGCCGGGAGGCGATACGTTAGGAATGACTTTACGCGGTATGAAGCGGTTTCGCTGGCGCTGGTGAACCCTGAGCAGCCATCGGTCGGGAGTTTGTTCGAACCGTTCCCCGGGGCGGACAGTCCACTAAGGCTGCCGTTATTTTTCGAAACGCTCTATCGCATCTATGACCTAAGGTTCCCGTATCTGGCGGCGTCGGTAGGGAGTTTGAAACGGCTGGAGTGGGATGAATCTTCGCCTGCGCTGGCGGGTCTTGGAACCGAGGAGGAAGTTCGAAGGAGATTGGGATACAGGCCGAGAATAGGTTGAAAGGCTGTCCAGAGGTCGAGGGCGCTGCCCATGGCTTCTTCGGTGCGGTTATTAAAGTTGTTGCCGAAGGACGGGCCGACCTGGGATTTGGCTTCGAGGGCCGCAACGCAGCAATTCTCATTTTGACTTGAAGGCGTGGAGCGCGACCCGAGCCGGAGTTGGGTGGCGCGACTGAGGCGG
>PSRM01000272.1 GCA_003176045.1 Verrucomicrobiota bacterium
AGACTTTCAAGAGGGAGGCCCCGGAAATCAGGGCTTTTTGCAAAAATTGCTCTCCAGTTGCGAAAGTCAGGCTAACGCGTGGGAAGTCGCGGAGCGTTTGGAGTGTACCGATAGCAATCGGAACCGCTTTGGATTTTTTTCCACGAAATACGCCGGCGAGACGCCGGCGCTTCCAGGATAGAAAATCCGTGTATTCCGCGTCATCCGCGGTAACATCCGCCTTGCCAATGAATCAATCCGGCAAATCGCGGCTGTTATCCCGCCTCAAGCAAGTTCTCCCTCCCGGCGAGTTGAGCCTCGAACCAGCCGTTCTGGCCGAATACGCCGGCGACAAATGGTTCGCCTCACATCAACCGGATGCAGTGGTGCGGCCTCGCAGCACCAGATCGGTTTCCGCGCTGCTTCGATTCGCCAATGCTCATCGTTTGCCCGTCACACCCCGAGGCGCAGGCTTTGGGTATGTCGGCGGTTGCGTTCCGGTTCGAGGCGGGGTGGTGCTGTCGCTGGAGCGCATGGACAAAATCAAAGAAATCCATGCGGGAGATTTTGTAGCGGTCGTGCAGGCTGGAGTGAAGACGCAAACCTTGCAGGAGGCGGTCGAAAAGCTGGGGCTGTTTTATCCACCTGATCCGGCCAGCCGGCAGGACACGGCAATTGGAGGAAATATCAGCACGAATGCGGGCGGCCCGCGCTGCTTGAAGTATGGAGTCACTCGCGATTACGTGCTCGGGCTGGAGGTGGTCCTCGCCGACGGCTCAGTAGTGCGGCTTGGTGGCCGCACACACAAGAACAAGACCGGATTTGAATTGCACCGGCTATTTGTGGGATCGGAAGGGCTGCTGGGGGTTATCACCGAGGCCACGTTGAAGTTGCTGCCGCTGCCGCCATTCCGCGTGTGCCTGGAGGTCGGCTTCCGGACAATGCGGCAGGCCGCCAAATCAGTGCAGGCTGTGTTCGCGGCGGGATTTCTGCCTTGTGCTGTCGAGTTGGCAGACGCGTTCACGCTGGCGGCTGCTTACAAGCGCACAGGCAGCTCCCGGCTGCGCGGCTGTGGCGCTCATCTGATTTTGGAATTGGACGGGCAGATTCAATCCGTGCGCAGCGAACTGCGTGTGCTCCAGGCCATCGTAAAACTGCAAAGACCGAATTTCATGAGAATCGGCCTGGGCGCCGATCCATGCGAAGAGGTCTGGCAAATCCGCCGTGAATTCTCCTATAGCCTGCGCGACACCGGGTTGACCAAGCTAAACCAGGACATTGTGGTCCCGCGCAGCCGGCTGGAGGATTTGTTTGCTTTTGCCGCGAGGTTGCAGAAGAGGCACCATCTTCCGGTCGCCTGTTTCGGGCATGCAGGCGACGGCAACATCCACGTCAATATCATGGTGGATTTTCATCAAGCCGGCGCTAAAAACCGTTCTCAGGCCGCGTTAGATGAACTGTTCCGCCAGGTGCTGGCGTGGGGCGGTTCGATCACCGGGGAGCACGGCGTCGGCCTGGCTAAACGCAGGTGGTGGCCCCTTGCGGTTTCCAAGGAGGTTCTGCAACTCCACCGCACGGTCAAGCGTGCGCTGGATCCCAGGGATATTTTGAACCCGGGGAAGTTTGTCTAACCCACTCCAGACGTAGCAAGGCAATGACCATTGCGAGCAGACACAAGGAGCTTCCAAGCCGAGGGTGAGTTCGGTAATTGCTGCGGACAGGAATGTCCGCGCTCCGAGCCTGCAGCCACTTTGTCGAAGTTGTGGCCTGCGACAAAGTGGAGGACAAAGTCTTTTAACGCCGGTCGCGATGGCCGCCACCGCCACGGCCGCCGCCGCCGCCACCGCGATAACCGCCTCCTCCTCCTCCACCGCCGGGGGGCCGGTCTTCGCGGGGACGCGCTTCATTGACAGTCAGGGCGCGACCCTGAAAATCTTTCTGATGGAACATGGAAATTGCCTTGTTGGCGTCCTCCTGACTGCCCATCTCGACGAAGGCGAACCCGCGCGAGCGGCCGGTGGCGCGGTCCTGCATGATGTTGACCGTGATGACTGCGCCTGCTTGTGTGAAATGATCCTGGAGATCATTTTCGGTTGCTGTGAAGGGAAGGTTTCCGACGAACAATTTAGTGGCCATAGTTGCCTTTGGTTGGGTTCAGCGCGCGGACGGGGGCGCGTTCCTGGCTTCAGGTTTCAAATCATCTGCTCGAAGCACTCTTGACAATTTCCGCATCACCAATCTTTGGCGCTGAATTGTCCTTACTCTAGACCCGGCTCCTAAAATTGTGCAAGAAAAATCTTTGCGCCCCCATCGGCGGGCGCAGGGCTAGTGACAAAGTCTGTAGGGCAGGCTTTCCAGCCTGCCGGTTGCGGCGCTTTCCAGCGCCGCGACCCTCGAATGCGGTGGTTAAGGGGGCTGAAAAGCCCCCTGAACCGGCAGGCTGGAAAGCCTACCTTACGATGGCGGATTTTGTCACTAGTCCTGTCGGCGGGCGCGGGCGGGCAGGGCGCGTTCAAAATCGGAGCGCACAACTCTGTTGTACGAGTCAATCGTGGCTCCTGCGGTAAACGCAGCTAACCGCCACGCACAACAGAGTTGTGCGCTCCTTTCTTGAACGCGCCTTAGCGGGTGGGTATTTAACAACAAAGGAACGCTAAGATAGAAGATAGGAGATAGAAGCGTTCGAGGACGAGGACGAGGACGATACCACACACTCAGGAATGGTTTGATTGCGACCAGGCAATCAGGTAGGTTGGCAACGCCATGAATTTGCAAATCATCCGCCAGCGGCTCAACCGCCCTCAGGCGTTCACATTAAGGCTGAGCGATGGCACCCGAGTCCCCGTGGCGCACCCTGATTTTGTAGCCGTCGCACCCTGGGAAGTGATCGTCATTGACGCGAAAAACAAAGACATCACTCGAATTGACCCTATCCACGTGGTGGCAATCGAGGAGGAAAGGCGAATACCGGGGAAACCCAACCGCAAGCGCAAACGTTAATCTCTTAAATCCATGACGCTCACTGAAAAAGTCCTCGCCCGCGCGGCCGGCAAAGCGCGGGTTGAAGCCGGCGATAACATCTGGGTAAAGGCCGATGTGTTAATGACCCATGACGTGTGCGGGCCAGGCACGATTGGCGTCTTCAAAAGAGAATTCGGCGAGAAGGCCAAAGTGTGGGACCGCAATAAGGTAGTCATTATCCCAGACCACTACATTTTCACTGCCGATTCCAAATCCAACCGGAACGTGGATATCCTGCGCGATTTCGTCAAAGAGCAGGGGATCACATATTTTTATGATGTCATAGACGACCCGAATGGGCATTGGCATTTCGACGCTTCCAAAGGAATGCTTCAGCGGCAATACGGGTCGAACTATGCCGGTGTGTGTCACACGGCCTTGCCACAGAAAGGCCATACGCGCCCCGGTGAGATTCTTTTCGGCACTGATTCCCACACTTGCATGGCGGGAGCGTTCAACGAGTTTGCCACCGGCATAGGGAACACTGATGCCGGATTTGTGATGGGGACAGGCAAACTGTTGCTCAAGGTGCCGGAGACAATGCACTTCCGGCTGGAAGGAAAACTTCAGCCCGGTGTCATGGCCAAGGATGTCATCCTGCATTGCATCGGCCAGATCGGGTTCGATGGCGCAACTTACCGCGCGATGCAATTCGATGGTCCGGGCGTCGCTAATCTCAGCATGGACGATCGCATGACGATTGCCAATATGGCCATCGAGGCGGGCGGCAAGAACGGCATCTTCGAGTTTGACGCCCAGACGCAAGCGCAGGTGGATCAGCGTTGCAAGCTCAATGGCACAAAAGCCGCCTACGACCCTGCGTCCAGGGATAAGGAGGAGCAGTTTGTTTATGAACTGGTGGTGGACATGTCCAAACTGGAGCCGACCGTTGCCTGCCATCCTGATCCCGGCCAGCGCAAGCTCGCTAAAGAGCTTGGGCACATCAAGCTCGATCGCGCTTACATCGGTTCTTGCACCGGGGGCAAGACGAGCGACTTTCTTGAATTCGCGCGTTTGTTGCGTGGCAAACGCGTAGCCATTGATACCTTTGGCGTGCCTGCGACCCCCGAGATCGTCCACGACTTACAGAGCGCGCGCTGGGGTGAAAAAACCGTGTGGCAAATTCTCCTGGATGCCGGCGTGCAGATGACCGAGAACGCCGGCTGCGCCGCCTGCCTGGGCGGGCCCGTGGACACGTTTGGCCGGATCAACACCCCGCTTAAGTGCATCTCGGCCACGAACCGCAACTTTCCTGGACGCATGGGCCACAAAGAATCGCAGGTCTTCCTGGCGTCGCCAGCCACCGTGGCGGCCAGCGCGATTACGGGTAGGATCACCGACCCGCGGGAGCAAGTCTGATCCTGGGTGTGTAAAATACGAAACAAACGGAAGGGTTAAATAGGTTAACTGGGTTAATTAAGTTAATTGAGTTAAATGGTTACAAAGTTACATGGGAAAATCTGCGGGGGTTGCGGCAATCAGGAACTGCATCTATGGCGGTAACTGGTTATGGAGAAGTTTCGTGGGAACGCATGAGCAACGCGGTAGAGAAAGTGCGCCGCCGTTTGTTGCGTGCCGTGGCGGCCCTGCGGGCAGATGCTGTCCCGTATGCAGTAGTAGGCGGGCACGCTGTGGCAGCCTGGGTTTCGAGAGTGGACGAAGCAGCCGTTCGCAATACGCAGGACGTTGATATTCTGTTGCGCCGCGCCGATCTTGAGATTGCGATAGCGGCTTTGCAGAAAGCTGGTTTCATTCGCAGAAATGTGGGCGGTATCGAAATGTTTCTGGATGGGCCGGGGGCGGGCGCGCGGGATGCGGTGCACGTCGTGCTCGCTGCCGAAAAGGTCCGGTCGGACTATCCAATTGTGGCGCCCGACGTGACGGAAGCGGAGCCTACCGCCGCGTTTCGACTGATCACACTGGAAGCACTTGTCCGGATGAAGCTCACCTCCTTCCGAGATAAAGACCGCACTCATCTTCGAGACCTGATAGAAGTTAATCTGGTGGATAAGTCCTGGCTTGGCCGATTGCCCGAGATTTTACGGCCACGGCTCCAAGAACTCTTGGCCAATCCGGAAGGTTGACCGCGACGCAAGGTTGTGGTTTGCTTAATTGGTGAAGATGACCATTGATGCTATTCGCGCAGCAGTTAATGCCGAACCATTTCGCCCCTTCCGGTTGCGCCTTGCCGGCGGCCCTACCATTGCGGTGCTGCACCCAGACTACATTGCGCTTGGCCCCAGAGGCCGAACTGTCATCATTTATCAACCAGATGAGTCCTGGCGCGAAGTGGATGTTTTCCACGTAACCGAGATTAAGCCCGAACGGCGCAAGGCACAGCCCCGCCATTGATGGACCTGCATCCTGCCGGGGTTAGAACCGAAAACCAGGCGCGGTCTTCCGGTATTCACGTTTCACGTTTCACGTTTCAGAACCGCCTGGACCGCTGGTGCGAACGCGGCATTCTCGCGCTCGTTCTGGCAATCCTCGCCTTCGGTCCGTTTGCTTTCGGAGCTGTGGAGCTTCCGGAATTTCTGGTCATCGAAATTCTAACCATCGGAGTTCTGGTATTGTGGGCTCTGCGGCTATGGGTTTCACCGAGGCCCAAGCTGTTTTGGCCGCCGATTTGTTGGGCGGCAACTGCCTTCACAGGATATGCCGTCGCCCGCTATCTTACGGCGGATATCGAATACGTTGCCCGCCAGGAAATGATTCGAATCCTGGTTTATGCATTCGTTTTCCTGGCGATTCTGAGTAACTTATACGGCCAGAACCACCTCCGGACGATCAGCCTGGTTCTCATTTTTCTGGCTTTAGCAGAGGCCGGCTACGCCATTTATCAATATCTGCTGGGCTGGAAGCACGCCGTGATCGCGGTCCAACCCGTGGAGCATCGCGCAGCGGGGACCTACCTTTCGCCAAATCACCTGGGCGGTTTTTTGGAGATGGTTTTGCCGCTGGCGCTGGCGTTCACGCTGGTGAGCCGGCTGAAACCGCTTTGGCGAATTATCACCGGCTACGCCGCCCTGGTCGTCATTGCGGGCATCGCTGTCACCGGTTCGCGCGGCGCCTGGATTTCAGCCGGTGTCTCTTTGGTGCTCTTCTTCGGCGTGCTGATATTCCGGCGCGGACACAGGTTGCCCGCGGTTCTTTTCTTTACCGCCATTGCCTGCGCGGTCCTTTTCCTGGCTCCCAAAAGCTTCTACCTGGAACAGCGGCTCAAAGATGCCATGCCCACAGAACGCAAAGTTAATGATGATCTGCGCTTCGCTTTGTGGCGGCCTGCCATCCAACTTTGGCACGAGAATTTTTGGTGGGGCGCCGGACCAGACCATTTCAACAGCCGCTTCCGCGCCTTCCGGCCCGAGGAGATTCAACGCGAGGCGGGTTGGGTCCACAACGATTATCTCAATACGCTGGCCGATTGGGGTGTGGCGGGATTCGCATTGGTGCTGGCCGCGTGGCTGCTTCTTGGAGGAGGAATCCTGAAGTCCTGGCCCGCCGTGGCCAAAGCGCGAAATGAGCTTGGAGGCGCTCCTGGGGGCAACAAGTTCGCACTGCTTCTGGGCGCGTCATTGGGATTGTTGGCCATCCTGATCCATTCCTTCGTGGACTACAACATGCATGTTCCAGCAAATGCGATTGTAGCTATCACACTGATGGCGCTGCTCAGTTCGCAGCTTCGTTTCGCCACCGACCGGTACTGGATTGCTCTAAGCTCATGGCGGCGAGTTATTGGGGCGATCGTCGTAATGGTTCCCACCCTGTATTTGGCACTTCAGAGCGTACGTCAGGGAGAGGAAAGTCTCTGGTTACACAGGGCCGCGGGCACGCCACGGTGGTCGGGAGACCGAGTGGATTTTCTGGGGCGCGCCGCATCCGTTGAGCCGAACAATGGAGATACAGCATACGCGATTGGAGAAATCTTCCGCCAGCAGAGCCTGGAAGGCGGCCCGGATTATGAGCTATTGGCGCGCGAGGCCATGAAATGGTTTGAACGCGCCATGAAATTAGATCCCTGGTCGGGCTATGCCTGCTTGCGCTACGGAATGTGTCTGGATTGGCTGGGAAAGCTGGAGCAATCGGAGCCGTATTTGAATCGGGCCGAAGCGCTCGACCCAAACGGTTGCTACACGGCGGCCAACATTGGACTTCATTATGTCCAGACTGGCGATTACGCCGCCGCGCGCTCCTGGTTCGAACGTTCGCTGCGTTTGCAGGGCAGGGAAAACCCGATTGCGCTGAACTATTTGCGGATTGTGGAGAGGAGGTTGGTGGCGGGGGCGACGAATGGGTTGAGTGCGCCATAAACTTAATCGCAAACTTAATCGCAAACTTAATCGAATCCGATGTTCTCCCACGAAAAGCTCAACGTTTACACAAAAGCCCTCGATTTTGTGACTAGAACCTCGGTTTTGATCGGGGACTGGGACAAAAAACACGCCTTCGTGGACCACCTGTCCCGCGCGAGCGAAAGCATTCTCCTTAATCTTGCCCAAGGTGCCCGTCACCGAAACGGCCCCATGAGGCTACAATTGGCCGATTGTGCAATCGGTTCAACACTGGAATGCGCCGCCTGCCTGGATATTGCGCATATAAAAGCTCTCCTTCAAAGTTCGCAACTGCATGAGGAAAAACTACATCTGTTCGAGATTACTAAAATGCTCTACGGATTGAGGAAGGCTTGGAATGCAAACGTTTTGAGAGAGGAGACCTCCGATTCCACCGTCGCATCACCCAAACCAGAGCAGCAAATGCTCTTTAATCACGAACGTCTAGACGTTTACCGTACAGCGCTCGATTTCGTACGCTGGTTCTTCTCGCGGCCAGAAGCGTCCAACTTGTCGAACCGCCTCTTCAGAGAGATCGACGAAGCCGGGACCTCCGTCGTGCTTAACATTGCTGAAGGTAACGGGCGCTTTGCAGAACTCGATCATCATCGTTTTTTGCAGATTGCGCAAAATGCCGCTGTGAAGGCTGATGTGTATCTGGATTTATGCGTAAGAAAAGCGCTTCTCTCCGACATTGCTGAAGGGAAGAACTTGCTGCGAAGGATTAGCGATATGGTGGAGGGCTTCTGAAACTTAATCGCAAACTTAGTCGCAAACTTAATCGGTTGTCATTTCGATTTAAGTTTGCGATTAAGTTTGCGATTAAGTTCCCCCCAACCCCCTTTCCCCGCACCAAAAAATGTCCTGCAAAAAGCAATAAATGTGTAGTCCGTTGCGCCGCCGGGAGTATGTTGTTAGCGTAAAAAGATAAAGATGCCGACTCAATCCATCCAGCCCTCTGCAGCCAAACGGCCTCGTCCGGCCAAGCCAGCCGTATCAGGCCGCGGTTCCTCTGCGTCCACATGCAACCCTCGGCAGACCAACAGGGCAGGCACTTCGCCTGCCCCTGAAGCCCCGGGCACACTTTCCGCTCTCTCCCGCTTTAGCGAAGCCTGCGCCTGCCGGCCGGTAGACCGGCCTCCAATTTGGCTCATGCGCCAAGCCGGCCGCGCCTTGCCCGAATATCGGGCGCTCAAGGAAAAATACTCGTTTATCGAGTTGGTGCAGACTCCCGATCTGGCTCTCGAGGTCACGCTCCAGCCTATCCGCCGATTCGGGTTCGATGCCGCTATTCTGTTCAGCGACATCCTGGTGGTAGCCGAAGCCTTAGGCCAAGGCTACCAATTTCACGATGAAGGCGGCATCGAGATGGATTTTCTTTTGAATTCGGCTGCTGAAATTGATGCATTGGAGGTCGAGGCTGTTACCGACCGTCTCCAATATGCGGCCTCTGCGCTGCGCCAGCTCAAAGCCGCGCTCGGCCATGGGGCGGCTCTGATTGGTTTTGCCGGTTCGCCATGGACCCTGGCCAACTTCATGCTCGAGGGCGCTGGGGTTAAAGAGTATGGCAAAGCCAGGGCGCTGCTCTATTCTGACCCCCAACTTTTCGGACGGTTGCTCGAAAAGCTCACCCGCGCCGTCGCCAGTTTTCTTCAGCTCCAAATTGATTCGGGGGCGGATGCGGTCCAGATCTTTGATAGTTTGGGCGGCGGTTTGTCTGAGGGCAATTTTTGGGCCGGTTCAGGGCTCTGGATCAAGAAGGTCATCCAATCTCTCAAAGGCGTTACGCCAGTGATTGTTTTTTCGAAGGGAACGCATGGGAATTGGAACGAGTTGGCGGATACCGGCGCCAAAGTGCTCGGCATGGATTCCAATGTCCGCTTGGCGGAAATGGCGAAACGGCTGCCACAAGACATGGCCGTGCAAGGCAATCTCGATCCTCTCGTGCTCACTACCAATCCAGAGATCGTAGCCGCCCAGACAACCCGCATCCTCCGCGAGATGCACGGCCGGCCGGGCCACATATTCAACCTCGGCCATGGCGTGCCGCCCAATGCGAAGCTGGAGAATATTCAAACTCTAGTGGATACGGTGAAGAACTGGCGGCCATGAATTCCAACGCGGCATCTGATTTACAGGAGCGCGGCCTTCAGGCCGCTTCACCATACGACTATATTGTGGGCTGGATTTGTCGAGTGCGCTCGGCCCAAAGGACGTTGAAGCGGCGTGAACGCCGCGCTCCTAGTCCCGCCCGTGACTAAAGGCAACGCCATGAATTCCAACGCGGCATCTAACCTCCAGGAGCGCGGCCTTCAGGC
>PSRM01000310.1 GCA_003176045.1 Verrucomicrobiota bacterium
GGCTTGTAGGCCGCGTGCCCTCACGCGGCGCTCCGTTGCCATTCGCAGGCGAGTGCGAAATATGCGGGTTCAACGGCTTCTTTCGTGTTCGAGCAAACTGTTCAAACAGTTTGCCGGTCAGTGGTATCTTCTGGCACCGGGCTAAAGCCACGGTGTTAATGAACTGAGGCGGCCAGCGCCGCTTTCACAGCTTCTACCAGCGCCGCAACCCTCGCCGAGAGCGCAAAATCTGACGGCGCTTCGAGCGTGCAGGAGTGCCGCGTTTTGTTAGTGATTAGATAAAACGATTCTGGCCATTCAGGACGGAGCCTTGGATCCAGAGATGGCCGAATAATCCCATTGACCGCCGTCCTGCCTTCGATCACCTCAGCCTGTTCAATGGGACATACTGCTGCCACACTGGATATTATCTTCTCCGCAACGGACGGACCACTATCTGGATTTAGCTCGTAAATGTAGAATCCGTTCGCCTCCCAATCTTCGTGCAAGCATAAACAAAGGTGGAAATCGGGCTGCTTCTGCAACCAGGCGATGTGGGCCAGTGTTTCCGCCGCGCGGGGGTTCAGGTATTGGCGATTGAGGTCCAGCCCGTCTGCGTTCTCGCGGCGCCCTAGCGCTAGCCCAGCCGGATTGAGGCATGGGCACAGCCAGAAGCTCACATCGGGCAACCAACGATCCTCCTGCAGGAGTTGCCGCATGGCCAGTGGCCCCGCTGGCTCATCCCCATGAATGCCCGCGGAAATGTAGATCCGGGCACGCTCTGCCGCCCCCGCAGGCCGCTTTAGAATGGACAGATACAGATCCTTGCCCGCCGGGACCTGTTCGGAAATCCAGCCATGCCAATGTGCGGCGGCCAGGCAATCCGCCAGCACCGCAGTAATATCAATCCGCTCGCCAAAGTAGCCATTAAAGTTTTTGCCCAGGCGCTGAATAGATGCCAGCGCAGAGAGCGCCTTGTCATTGCTGGACTGCGAATCGGACATGAGGAAGGATAAACATCAAAGTCCAAACTCCAAACTTCAAAGAAGCCTCAAGGCTCAAACTTCAAGTAACGGCCCACGCCGATAACGTCTGGCGGCCAGTCACACAGAGGTTTTGAGATCGCGGCGTTGCCGGCATGTTCGCGAGGGTTGGAGTTTGAGGGTTCCTTGAAGTTTGAAGTTTGAACTTCGAAGTTTTGTACCTGGACCGTAGCCTGCTCACGGTTGGTCCACAAATCCATGCTTATCCCACTGCGGGTCCAGCCCCAAATCCTTTAGCATCTGCAGGTCCTTCTCGACTGGCTGATTCAGCGTGGTCAAATAGTTGCCCACCATCAGCGCGCTGGCGCCCGCGAAGAAAATCATGCTCTGCAAGTCCCGCAGATTCACCGTCCGCCCGCCCGCAATCATGATCTCCTGCCTTGGCAAAATCAGCCGAAAGCAGGCAATAGACTTAAGAATCTCCAACGCCGGCAATCGCTCGGGCGGGCCCGCGCCTCCATCTTCCCCCTCGACACCCGACCCTCGACCCTCAACAGAGCCGCGACCGTGAGGGAGCGTCCCCAGCGCCCCCGTATTCCCTTCGCCCCCAAGCACCCCATCCCCAAACGGCGTCCCCGGAATCGGGTTCAGTATGTTTATCGGCACGATATGTGCGCCCAATTCCCTGAGCGCAAAAGCCAATTCACACCGGTCCTCGCGTGTCTCGCCCAGACCCAAAATGCCACCGGAACAAATTTTGATCCCAGCCTGCTTGAGGTGGCGAATGGTTTGCACCCGGTCGGCATAGCTGTGCGTCGTGCACACGTTAGGGAAAAATCGCTCCGAGGTTTCCAAATTGTGGTTATAGCACTCCAGCCCCGCCTCTTTCAAACGCTCGGCTACCCTCGGATTTTCTATAATCCCCAATGAAGCATCCGGCCTCGCTTTCCCGCTCCGCCGCAGCGCATCAAGCCGCGAGCAGATTTCGTCCAGCACCGGCCCCTCCTCCAGTCCTCGCCAGGCTGCTACCAACCCAAGCGCCGTCACCCCGGCCTCGTTGGCCTCGTCGGCTGCCGCAAGCACTGGCTCCTCCTCGATCAATCCGTACCTTGGTGATGTCGTCTGATAAGCCGCCGATTGCGAGCAAAACCGGCAGTTTTCCGAGCATCCACCCGCCTTCACATTCACAATCGAACAAAGATGAATTTTGTTCCCTTTGAACTGCTCGCGCACCCGGTTGGCCCAACCGAGCAATTCATAGATTTCTCCCTGCTCCTCCAGGTGAAACAGCCACAACCCCTCCTCACGGCCGAGTTGTCCACCCTCAAGCACTTTCCTTCCCAACTCTGAAATTCGGCTTATAGCATTTGCGTCAACCGCTGTCGTGGTCATGGTTGACAGAGTAGGAGTGCGCAGATTTTATGCAAGGGAAAGGTGGTGCAATGCGCGCAGGAGTTGCGGACGGCCTCGTCTGCAACATCGGTTTGCAGGTGAGGAGCAAGTGCCGACGAGGCCGTCCGCAACTCCAACGCCTTTTCGCCTTCTGTTATACGACACCGAGATTCAGCCCGAACTTCACCTCAACGCCCGACCTTGGAATCTGCCCGACTCAGCGTTTGCGCAATCGAGGCAACAAACCGGCTGCGCAACACAAAGCCAATGTAAGTGTGGACGGCTCAGGAACCGCGGGGCCAGAAACTGTGAAATTCTCGCTGGGGCTGGAGAACACCCCTGCCGCATAAGCGACCGACAGCCCCCCATTGGGTTGCGTGGCCAACTGTGACGGCGTGAAGCTGGCCTGATAGCTGAAGCCCGAGAGTGTGCTGCCCGCCGTGATGTAGTTTGCCGAAGAATTGGCGGAAAACTGAACAGAATTGCCGCTCACGTTGGCCGTCCAGCCCGATGGAGCCACTGGACTGCTCGGCGCGCTCGGTAAATAGAAATTCCCAGGCGTCCAGGCATACCAGATATACCCAATAGACGAGGTCGCGCCAGCTCCATCGCTGAAGCTCAGGCTGTAGGTATAAGGACCGCTGCCAGAGCCGCTCACTACACCGCTGGCAATTATTCCCTGCGCCGGGCTGGAATAAGCGCTCGTTGCCAGGACAAGGAGTGCTGCCATCCATCGAACCGAGCAAGCAAAGTCCCTGAGACGAAAGGTTGTGCGGGTTGAGGCGGTGTTCATAAGGCGATTCTTACAACTTTGCTTGGATTTTGTCAACAGGTCTTGCGTATCGTTATGGGATGCGCGAGTAGTCACATTGGTTCCCAAATATTTCGATTATGGACGTAAAGAACTTGAACGAAGTACCCTCGTTTACCACGCTCGACGGTTCGGAAATTCGCGAACTGCTGGCCCACCGCAACTCCTGCATCCTCAACCAAAGCCTCGCCGAAGCCCGCCTGCCTGTCGGAAGCGCCACCTTGGAGCACTACCACAAAACCACAGAAGAAATCTACTACATCACTCACGGCTCTGGCCGCATTCGAATCGAGGGCGAAACACGCGACGTTTCCGCCGGCGACGCCATCGCCATCCCGCCCCGGCAGAAGCACAAGTTATGGAATACTGGCCCTGAACCGCTCCGACTTCTTTGCTGCTGCGCTCCAGGGTATGAACACGCCGATACGTTCATCACAGAGCAATAGGATCAGAAGGAGCTCACGGCAGTGTGAGACGGAAGAATTGCGCGTCGGCGGACAGAGGCAGAAGAATCCGGTTATTGGTGCCTACGTTCATAGGCACATTGGTCAACGTCACCCAATGCGTGTTCGTCAGCGCGGGAGTGGACTGAAGGCGATACGGGCTATTTGTGAACGGCCAGGTAAAGACCAGGGTGTTGGGCCGGGAAAAACTCAGGTTCAAAGGCGGGTAAGCGAGCACCATGGAGACGTTGTCCAAAAGGATGGCGCTGCTGGCGTTTATCCCGTTGGTAGCGTTTATGCCGTGAAACGACAGGATCGGAGAAGCGTTGGTGGCGAGATAAACGGCGCCGAACTTCTGATAGGGTATCGCATTTGAGGAATTTGGCAGAAAAGCTGTCAACATCACATCCTGTGCGAGGTCAATGCCGAACGAAGCGCCGATGACAACCCACATGGCGGCTCCGTTGCCAAGCGTGGAGCCGTCTGTCGCCAAATAGTAGCTGATGTCGTATAACGCGCCCACCTTCAGGCTGACCGTCGTGCCCAGGCAGTCCTGTGAGCTGTCTGTCGGATGGCCCCGGAAGTAGGCGAAATAATTGCCCTTTTCGGCCACCTCAGGCGGACTGCTGGATTGTGCAACGCCGTAATTGCTGTTGTTGCTCGCCGGCCCGAGCGAAGGCCAGCCCGTAAATTGGCCCTCGCCAGCCGGGCCCGCCTCGAAGCTTCCGTTGGCGACCAGATTGCTTTGCGCGCACAGAACCCCCGCCGACAGGCAAAGCACCAAAACACCGGTCGCGATCGCCGTGGGTATGGGAACTGCCCTATTGTGGTTCACTTACACTAATCTAAGGCCCAATGGTTGCAGTTCAACGCTTAACACAAAAATCAGTATTACGAATTAGCTTGGAAAAGGGAAGGATCAGATCCCCTGCGAGATGACTCGGCTTGACCGCGACTTTTGCCCTGCGGAAACTTATCCTATTTACACGAGCGTTCGTTTCCGACTGTTGTGGCCAATCTCATGAAAAACTCAACCGCCATTACGATCAGAGCAACAGAGTTGCTGGCCGATCTGCGCGCCGTGGGGATCAGTGCGGGCGGCGTCCTCATCGTCCACGCTTCATTCAAGTCGCTCGGTTCCGTGGCGGGCGGACCGGCGACAGTAGTAAGGGCGCTGCTCGAGGCCGTCGGCCCGAAGGGCACGCTGCTTATGCCCACGTTTGCCGATCCGCAGCCCGATGGCCACTTTCACGTGGCCACCACGCCCAGCCGCACGGGAGCGATCACTGAAGTGTTCCGAACGCACAGCGGCGTCGTCCGCAGTCATCATCCCACGCACGCTGTCGCCGCAGCGGGCCCGCGAGCCGCGGAATTTATCGTCGAGCACGAACACACCAGCGGCCTCGGCATCAACTCGCCCTTCCATCGCGCCGCGCTTGCCGGGGCCAGCCTGCTGATGATTGGCTGCGACTTCCGGGCCGCCAGCATCGTTCACATCGCCGAGGCAGTGGCCAAAGTGCCCTACCTCGGGCGCGTCTGGCACGAAGGCTACGATCGGACGTTGACGGTGGTTTCGCCCGATGGCCGCCGCACGCTCGTGCCGCCGCGCGACCCTCCCGGCTGCTCGGCCGGATTCACCGCCGTGCAGATGGCAATGTCCGAGCGGAACCTTTTGCGCCAGGTCCGCGTCGGCCGGGCAGATTGCTGGCTCTTTAGCGCGCGTGACGCGCTGGACACTGCGCTCTCGCTGCTTCAGGCTGATCCCGCGGCCCTTTTGTGTCGTCGTCCAGATTGTCCGCTCTGCCCCAGGGCACGGGCCATCCTGGCCTGAGTCAAGCTTGCCGCTCAGGAGCGTGTCGGTTTTAAGCAGAGCGAATGGCTAAGTCTGTAGGGCAGGCTTTCCAGCCTGCCGGTTCAGGGGGCTTTCCAGCCCCCTGAACGACTGCCTTTGAGTGTCGCGGCGCTGGAAAGCGCCGCAACCGGCAGGCTGGAAAGCCTGCCCTACACTGGAGGCCTTTGTCACTGAGCGTGCCGGTTCAAGTAATTCAGCAGCACGGCCGACATGGTCCTTGCCCCGACCACCAGACATTCCTCATCCAGATCGAAGTCGGGCGAGTGGATTGGGGCCGTAATGCCTTTTCGCGCGTTCCCGCAGCCGAGGCGGAAAAAGCATCCTGGAACGACCTGCGCGAAATAGGAAAAATCCTCACCGCCCAGCCGCGCCGCCACCTCCGCAAGGTTTGCCTGGCCGACCATCTGGCGAACGACGGGCATAGCACCTGCCACCAGCCTGGGATTGTTATAAAGCACGGCGGTGATATCGGTGAAATTCAGCTCGAAGGTGGCGCCGTTCGCCTCGGTGATGCCTTTCAACGTCTGCCGCAGCAACGCCATCGCCCGTTGTCGCACCTCTTCGTTCAGCGTCCGCAGGCAACCCTCCATCTTGACCTCCTGGGCCAGGCTGAAGCGGCGTTCGCCGCCGTGCATCCAGCCAATATTCAGAAGGACTGGCTCGAAAGTACTGAGCCCGCGGCTGCGAACCAACTCCAGGGCGGTGACGCATTGCGCGGCCACCGCGATGGCGTCGGCGCCCTGCTCAGGCCTCAGGACGAACGCGGGCCGGCCGCGGATGGTGATGTCAAAGCCGTCCAGCGAGGCCTGGGCGGTCCCGGACCGGCAGCCGAGCTTGCCCACTTCGATTTCCGGAGAGACGTGTAACCCGAAAATGGCTGCCGGGCGCGGGTTTTCGAGCGCTCCCTCCTTGATCATC
Source organism: Verrucomicrobiota bacterium (assembly GCA_003176045.1). GTDB lineage: Bacteria > Verrucomicrobiota > Verrucomicrobiia > Limisphaerales > UBA8199 > PSRM01. The sequence goes on from PSRM01000310.1 coordinate 6,379, forward strand.
AGCCGCGCCCCGCCTTCTTCGCCCGGGGGTGGCGATTCCTCGGCAGGCTCAAAGAGCAGCTTCACCGCGCCGTGTATCTGGTCGCGTATTTGGCTCAAGACCGCCGCCACGCCCAGCCCGATCGCGGTGTGGGCGTCATGGCCGCAAGCGTGCATCACACCCGGCACAGTGGATTTATAGGGCAGGTCACGAGTTTCAGTGATGGGCAGCGCATCCATGTCCGCCCGCATCGCCACCACCGGACCCGGTTTGGCCCCTTTGAGCAGGGCAACAACTCCGTGCCCGGCCACGTTGGTCCGGATCTGGTCCACACCGAGCTCGCGCAGTCGCTCAATGACGACCTGCGAAGTTCGCACTTCGCGATTGGCCAACTCAGGATGCTTATGGATATCGCGGCGCGTTTCGATCAGCGTCGGCCGCAAAGCCTCCACGAGCGTCGCAATCTGCTTCGATTGGTTCTCCGGCACACCCGTCGCGGCCGCGGCGTCCGCGTCTAATGAAAGATCGTCAGGCATAAAGGCTCATAGCCGCGCAGCATAAATGGATGCGAGACCAGGTGCAATGCCTCACCACAGAAACCGGGGCCGTGCCAAACTCTGTAGGGCAGGCTTTCTAGCCTGCCGGTTGCGGCGCTTTCCAGCGCCGCGCCGTTAAAATGCGGTGGTTCAGGGGGCTGAAAAGCCCCCTGAACCGGCAGGCTGGAAAGCCTGCCCTACAGTCGCGGACTTTGTCACTGGCTCCGCCGCACAAACTGAAACCAGAAAAAGAAAGCGTAGATCGCCAGAATCCCCAGCACGAACACGGCCCACCAAATCCGGAAATCCTTTGCGCCCGTATATTTCGCCCGCTCTTCCGGTAGCAAACTCAAATAGGATCGGTTCCAGATAATCCCGGCCGTTTTCTCTTCTGCCGGCGGCGCCGTTGCCAGCGACACCGCGGCCATAACCGCCACACACCACGTCCAGGTCACGATCGCGCCGTGTTGGTAGGCTGCCTTGTAGGCCCGCAGCGCCGGGACGCGCTCCAGGATCACGAACTCGAGCACGGCGCGAAACGCGAAGCCGCTGAGAATGGTCACCACCGCCGCGGTCGCATTGGCCCGCCGCCACAGCAGCCCCAACAGAAACACCACCGCGAATGGCGGCGCGATCCAGAAAAAGATCCGCTGCACCAGCCGAAACAGGGCCTCCGGGCTGGCGATGAAGTAAAATGAAACCCAAACGCTGGCGATCAACGCGCAGGTCCCGATCACCTGGCCGAAGATCACCTGTTCCCGGTCACCGGCGGTGGGCCGCAGGAGCTGCTTATAGAAATCCATGGTCAACAAGGTCGCCGTTGAGTTCAGCACCGTCGAAACGTGCGACATCAGCGCGGCCGCCATCCCGGCCAGAACCAGCCCCTTGAGGCCGACCGGGATCAACGTCTTGACCAGCAGCAGGTAGGCATGGTCCACCTTGTGTTGTGTTTCCAGTTCCGGGAAAAGCTTATACGCAGCGATTCCCGGCAGCACGAACATGAGCGGCGTGACAATCCTCAAAAATCCGGCGGCGACCACCCCCATGCGCGCGTGCCACTCATTGCGCGCGGCCAGCACCCGCTGCACCATGTGCTGGCTGGCGCAGTTGTACCAAAGACCCACTGTGATAAAAGCCGTGAAAACTCCCGTCCACGGAAACTGAGGGTTGGTCGGCGGCAGAAAGACATGGAACTTCTCGGGATACTCTTTCGCCAGTTCAACCAGCCCTCCCGCCTTGTGTACCGCCAGGACGGGCATCAGAATTCCCGCCGTTAACAACACGAGCATCTGAAAGAAATCCGTCCAGGCCGCGCTCTTCAGTCCTCCGTAAATCGTGTACGCCCCCGTTACCACCGCGAAAAAGACGATCGCCCAGCGGATGTTGCCGGCCTGGGTGGCGGCGATGTCCAGCCCGAAAATACTCTGCAACGCGAGCCCGCCCGCGTAGAGTGACCCGGCCATCAGCGCCACGATGTACCCCACCACCAATGAAGCGGAGAAAAGGTAGCGGCAGGCGGTGTTATATCGCCGCTCCAGAAATTGCGGCATCGTGTACAGTCCGGTCCGCACGTAATATGGCAGGAAGACCACCATCAGGATGCTATAGGTGATCCAGGCTTGCCAGCCGGTGGTCCCGGAGGCCATGCCATACAGGTAAGCGATCCCCACGTTCGCGATGAAGGTTTCGCTGGAGATGTCGGCGGCAATCATCGAGGCCCCGACCACGTACCAGGGCAGCTTGCGCTCACCCAGGAAGTAATCGGTTGGCTTCGATCTCGCATGACGCGCCACCCAAAATCCCAGCGCGACCGTGGCCAGCATATAGAACCCGAATATGCTCAGGTCGAGCGTGTTCAGGGATGCGGACTGCGCCAGAAAAGTCACTTTATGAAAAGCAATGCCTCAGAACGTGTGAAATAACTGTAGCAGCCGAGGTAACGAGGCTCTGATCAATTTCGGATTTCGGATTTCGGATTTCGGATTTTCGATTAGAGCCTCGTTACCTCGGCTGCTACACGGTTTGTGGATTTCCTCACAACTTCTGAGGCATTACTAAGAAAATATTTTTCTCATCGCCGCCGCGGTCTTCTCGAGACGGCCGGCCGCGTAAGGCAGGATTTCCGCGGTCACATACTTCCGGTAACCGATGCGCGACAACGCCGCTTTGACGGCGGCAAAATCAACATCCCCGTCGACCAGATCTACAAAGCCTTCAACCGTTCCAACCGACCGCTTGAAATCCTTGATATGCACCCGCTTGATGCGTTTGCCAAGAATCCGGATCCACTGCTCCGGATAACCAGTCAGCATTACATTGCCGACGTCAAAGTAAGCCCCGACATGCTTTGAACCGAAGCTATCAATAAAGTCGCGCGCCTCCAGCGGGCTCAGCAGAAACTTGTTCCAGACATTCTCCAGCGCCAGCGTAACGCCAACTTTCTCGGCTGTCGGCAGGATCTTTCTCACCGCGTCGCGCACTCTCTGGTAGCAAACATCGTAAGGGATGACTTCGGCATCAGGTAAAAAGAACACATCCACTCCGCCCGGAATAAATAGATAAACGTCCGCGCCCAGCCACATGGTCACCTGAAGCGCCTTGCGGGTGAACTCGACGATTGCTTTTCGCACTTTCGGATCGCTGGCGGTAGGCGACAGCGACCAGCTTTCTATACTGGCCAGGCTGGAGATTTCGATGCCGATTTTTTGCGCCGCGGCCGCAATTTCCCGGCACTCCGCCTCGGTAACGGCATCCGTCAAAACCCCGCTGCGCGCGATGCTCAACTCGATGGAGTCATACCCCAGCCCTTTAGCCTGCTCCAGCGCCTCCAGCACCGGCACCTTGCCTTCCAGCCCTCCCTCGAACATCCAGTAGCTTATGCCAACTTTCATCGCGCAAACTTAAAACTTAATCGCAAACTTAATCGCCAACTTAGTCGAGAACTTAAACAAGTTTCCCCAAGCGCCGGGTGAGGGCACCCGGCCTACATGCGCAGCGCTGTGAACATGTAGGCCGGGTGCCCTCACCCGGCGCACCGGGGGAATTTTGTGGTCCGTGGTCTATGGACTTTTCTCCTGGACCTCGGACCTCCTCACAGCTCGTCTTTATTCTTAATCACCTTCCCCACCGCCTCCGCCACATCATCCATGTCCTGCTGACTGCCCAGGAACCAGTTCTGCGGCAGCCAGACAGCCTCGCTGGCGCAAGCCCGTTCGGCCACCGGACATTTCTGCGCGAAGCTCCTGTAATCAAGATCTTCATGATACTGCGTTCCGAACGGGAACGACCCGTTGATGAACTTTTTGTTCAGGAACATGGGGTTCATGTACAGCGGGAAGGTATAACCGCTGAAGCCTGCCACTCCTTCGGCCGCCAGCGCCTCGAGAAAGACCCGGCGCGGCAACCCGGTGACCTTCTCATCATAGCGGAACATAAAGATATGATAGCCGTGGCGCGTGGTCCGTTTGTCACGCACGAGCGGCCGAACGCCTTCAATTCGGCTGAGGGCCTCGCACAGGTAAGTGGCCCGGCTGTCCCGAAGCGCGACCTCCTGATCCAGGCGCCGCAACTGGACGCGCAGCATCGCGGCCTGGAATTCGGTGAGGCGATAGTTCCAGCCCAGCCGATGAAACTCATACCAGGGCCGGCCAACCCGGCGGCCGGACCAGATCATCGAGTCACATTCCACCGCCAGCTTATGGTCGTTGGTGCAGATGATGCCGCCTTCACCGGAATTCATGTTCTTGCTCGCCTGGAAGCTGAACGAGCTGAACAGACTCATCGAGCCGGCTTTTTTTCCATTCCACTCGCAGCCGTGAGCGTGAGCAGCGTCTTCGATCACGTGCAGCTTATGCTTGGCGGCGATTTCTGCCACGCGATCCATATCTGCCGGCTGCCCCCCAAAGTGCACCACCATGATGGCTCGCGTGCGGGGCGTAATCGCTTCCTCGATACGGGCGGGGTCAATGTTGTAGGTGTCCCGGTCAACGTCCACGAAAATGGGCACGCAATTGTTCTGCAAGAGGCAGTTCGCGCTGGCCACGTAAGTGTAGGCCGGCACAATCACCTCATCGCCGATCGCCAGGTCCATGGCCCGAATCCCCATTTCCAGCGTGCCCGTGCCGTTGGCGCCGGCGATACCGTAGCGGCAGCCATGATGCCGGGCGAACTCTTCCTGAAACAGGGCCACCTGGCCGCGCTCGCCTTTTTCGGGTTCCGCCAGCTCAACCCCCTGCCCAAATGCAAATCGCCACCATTTGCCGCTGCGATAGACCTCCAGCAGGGCCTTTTCTTCCGAGGAATCAATGATCGGCCACGTGAAGAACGGTTTCGCGCGCACCGGTGTGCCGCCTTTCAATGCGAGTTTGCTCATGGATTTCCGGACGCACACCTTACGTTCGCGCCCTCCAGCGATGCAAGCAGAAGTTCGGGAGGAAGAAGCCAGGCCAAGTGGTGAGTTTGCGGCTCGGTTCGCCATGGAAAGTGGAATTGCTAATAACCTCTTGCGGCACATTTTTTTGAGGTGGCTGTGAATAACTTTGGGTCGTATGATGGTAGGGTGACAAAAAAGGTCACAAAACTTCAGATATGGTCGGAGCTTGTCATCCTGGCTGTTGTGGGTTGTGTGGTCGTCGCAAAGTCAGCGTGGTGTGATCCGGACCCAGTGCTTGAAGTCTACTGGTATCCTTTGCTTCTCGGACTGGGGCTTGCATTCGGATTCCTGGGGCGGGCTCCGGTTTGGGCCATTGGGCCGACAACTGGGCTCGTGGTATTTTATGCGATGGTTCATGAGGCCGCGTTTTGGGGTCTTGAATCAGCAATGTTTCAGTTACTGATGTTCGTTGTATTAGCTGGACTGGTGAGCTTCGGGGCCGTGATTGGTCGCTCGGTTGGCCAGCGTGCGCGGTGTCTGCACCAATCGATGGAGAGGTGAATAGATGCTGAGAGTCCTACATATTCTGTTGTGGGTGGCGGCCATCCCGTTCAGTTTTTCCGCTTGTCAGGGGAAAAACAAGACTACGATTAACGTCACGTGCGCTCCACGCTTCGAGCAACGTGGCGATTTTGTTTACCTTGTCATTCGCGACTCGATACACAGTTACGAGGTCGGGTATTCGATGCCTCCAAGAGTCGTTTTCCTTCCGGTCTCGCTCGACACGAATCGCATATACACGTTCACGATTTCTGAGAAACCTCTAAAAGGGACGAAGTTCAAATCCTCCACAGTGCTGAGAGTGCAGGCAGATGAAAAAGTGATTTACGATGAGGAAATTTGCGAGGTTCACCACACAAGGATGCAGCAGAAGAAGGTTCCGATTTTATATGGGCTGCTCATGCGCAGCCCGGATGAACCGCCCTGGGAGGACGAGCAAAAACTCTTCCCGCATCGGAATGAAGTTGTTTCTGGGGGTTGCTGTCCCCTTCCGGAAAAGACAGAGATTATTTATTTGTGCAACCAATGTAAGATGGCGTACGAACAGTGGAGGAAGCAGCACCCGAGCACGAGGAAATAGACTCCACGTTGTCAAACCAGACATAGAAAGAAGCACGTATGCCAAATCCAAACTTAAAACGCAAAGGACACTGGATTCAATCCGTCGGTCTGCTCATCATTTTAGCCGACGCAATGTTCGGCTTCTTCATGTTCCGAGGTGATTTAGGAGACCGTTTCCTGGGATCGGTCTTTTTTCCGATTTTGATTGCTGCCGTGGTTGCGTTCGCGTCTTTCATGGTTTGGGGTGGCGCTCTGGTCAGGCGCGGCGCTGTGCAATCAGCCAACGGCCTAACTTGACGCCCAAGGTGGCTGCCGCCTGACACGGTATTTGAAGTTGATGCAGGAAATCTGCCACCCCGACCTTGTTCAATCGAGTCGGAATTGAAGAATGGTGGCTGGGGGCGGAATTGAACCGGTTCACCGATTCGTTTCACAAGAAAGTAGCGGTTCTTTCGAAGGCTACAATCAAAATGCGCTCTAACCGGTGCACAATTCCTCATTACTGATTCAGCCCTTTCACTGACACTTTCACTGACAGTTTCCGATTTTCTGTTCCGTTTCTTGGGAACAGGTTCAGTCTGGCGACAACGTTAGAACTCGGCTGTTCGGCTGGGGCTTGTCCGGCAATGATTATGGATCTAATCGTGTGGAGCAGACGGAGTGCCGGTGGTTGGAGCCACAGTTCAACTACAGTGAAGGCGGAGGTCGGAATCGGTCGCCTCAAGCGTCGTTTCTGCGATAAAAATGCTCGATTTTGCAGGTGAGTCAAGCACTACACCATCACTACCCAATCCCGCACTTTTCCAACACCGTTGCTGACGTTTTTGCTGACATTTCTACGTCCTCCGCCCCTCAACGTTTGAATCATTGAAAGCGGCGGACGAATATACCGAAATGTTGAGCGAAATTTATGCAGAATTTCATTTGGCGGGAACGACGGCCTCCGGCGTGGCGCCAAGCATGCTGAGCTGGGTGGGCGAACTCAAGATGATCTGCGGACGCTCCTTCCAGGCGTCAACTCTCCCGCCGTAGGGTACGAGCTTGCCTCTGATTTCAACCGTCTTTCCAGCGAACGCCTTTTCGATGTCCCCACCGAAGGCGCTTTCGAAGGCGGCACGACTTTTGGGAAACACGACGATGAGCAGGGAGTGCTGCTCGTCCTTTTCAAAACTCATATTGAATACGGAGCCGTTGGTGCTCCACGCAGCGGCGTGGACCGTGCCG
>PSRM01000344.1 GCA_003176045.1 Verrucomicrobiota bacterium
GTAGGGCAGGCTTTCCAGCCTGCCGGTTCAGGGGGCTTTTTAGCCCCCTGAACCTCTCCGCGGCAAGGGACACGGCGCTGAAAAGCGCCGCGAACCGGCAGGCTGGAAAGCCTGCCCTACGTTTCTTCGCCAACCCATGAATCTACCGGTCGAACAGCAATGGCTGCGCGTCGAGGAACTGGGCCGGCAACTGAGCCCGCTCTCGCCAGACGAAGTCGCGGCACACATGACCAAACTAGCCGCCGACGGGGAATCCCGCACGGTACTGAGTCTATTGGCCGGGTGGCTGGCCTTGCCGCCGCCTGCATCCAATTTTGCAATCGGCGACGTGATCGGGAAACGCTTCAAGCTCATCGAGAAGCTTGGCGAAGGCGGGATGGGTTCGGTATGGCGCGCAAAACAAGAGATGGTCGGCCGCGACGTCGCCGTGAAAATGATCCATCCGGCCCTGGTCACTCCGACACTTCAGGCAAAGTTCCTGGCGGAAATAGAAGCGCTGGGCAAACTCGATCACCCCGGGATCGTGCGCATTTTCGATGCCGGCCTGCACGAAATGCCCAGTGGCCGGGCCGTTCCTTTCTTTGCGATGGAACTGGTCGAAGGTCTGTCGCTCGACCGCTGGGCAGCCGGGCACCGCTATGAGCGCCGCGCGCAGTTGCACGTGGCCGCGGCGGTATGCGCCGCGGTGCAAAGCGCTCACGAGCACGGCATCGTGCATCGGGATTTGAAGCCGAGGAATATTCTGGTCAAGCCGGACGGCCAGCCGGTCGTGCTGGATTTCGGAATCGCCAGGCTTGCGGGCATGGTTGCCGGGGACGAACCGGGCGCTTTTTCCGGCACGCCCGTGTACGCTGCGCCCGAGCAGCATCTGGGCCGCGACGCCAATTTCCGCAGCGGCGAGAGTGTGGACGTTTACTCTCTTGGCGCGATTCTGTTCGAGCTGATTTCCGGTCGCAAAGTGTTCGTGTTCGCGCGCGACGCCTCGATCACCGAAATGCGCCGGACCGTGCTGGAAGCTCCAATACCGTTGTTGTCCGAGGTTGCGGCGGATTGCCCGGCCACGCTGGTCGAAGCGGTGGCCAAAGCATTGCGGCGTGATCCGGCAGATCGCTTTTATTCCATGGCGGCATTGGGCCGCGCGATCAGCCGTGTGGCCGCGGAGGAGGGCCTGGCTCCGGCGCCTCCACAATGGGTGCCCGCCCGTAACGCGGTCATTCCAGGCACCCAATGGCGGCTGGTCGAGCGGGTGGGTCAGGGCGGGACCGGCCAGGTCTGGGTTGGCCGGCACGATCAGCTCGCTGAAAGCCGCGTTTTCAAGTTTTGCGATACCGAAGACAAGGCTCGCACGCTCAAACGCGAGCTGACTTTGTTCCGCCTGTTGAAAGAGCACGTAGGCCGCAACCCGCATTTCATCCAACTTCACGAAGTCTCACTGGACGAGCCGCCCTGGTACTTGATGATGGAACAGACCGACGCCGCTGATCTGCAATCCTGGGCTGAAGCGCAATCGGGCGGACTGGCCGCCGTGCCCGAGCCGCTGCGCCTGGAAATCGTTGCTCAGGCGGCCGAAGCGTTGCAGGCTGCGCACGAGGCAGGCATCCTTCACCGCGACATCAAGCCCGCCAATTTGCTGGTCAGAGGCACAGGCCCGGCCGGCCCCATTCATCTGTTCATCGCGGACTTTGGAATCGGCCAGCTTGTGTCCGACAAACTGCTTCAAGAAGGCACGCATCTCGGTTTCACGCACACCGTCTCGGACCTGTTGCACGAGTCCATGGCCGGCACCATGCTCTATTTGGCTCCCGAGGTGATCGAAGGGACTGCCGCCACCGCGCGCTCTGACATTTACAGTCTTGGGGTTGTCCTTTGGCAATTGCTCATTGGTAACCTGAAAACGGCCGTGGACGCCGCTGACTGGTCCGCGCGCATCGCGGACCCGCTGCTGCGCGCCGACGTGGGCCGCTGTCTGGCCGGCGCGCCGGACAAACGCTGGTCTTCGGCAGGCGAATTGGCGGCCAGCCTCAGGAGCTTGCCGGACCGCCGCGCCGCGGCAGAACGCCGTGCCGCGGAGCTCGCCGCGCGCGAACGCGCAGCCTATCGCCGCGGTGTGGTGCGTACGGTTGCCGTTGCGACCGCCCTGGTTGTCTTGTTCGCCGTGCTCGCGGCAGTCGCGCTCGTGCAAGGCAATAAGGCCAGGCGTTCACGCGGCGAGCTGGCCGTGAAGCAAGCCGCCGCACTAGGGCAGACCGATTTCACCTCTGGCCGCAGATCGCGCGGATTAGCGCTGCTGGACTCAGCCGCGAGCAGTGTTGCAGAGCGCTCCGCCGTCCGCTCGGCCTGCGCGGCAGTCCTTGCTTTGCCCGATCTTGTTCCAGTCCCGCCCGGGCATGTAGGGGACGACGTAAGGAGTCCCCACTCAACACAGCAGCCTCCGGAACAACTCCTTACGTCGTCGCCTACAGTGCCGCGTCAGCCCCGCGAAGTGCTTCGCACCAGCAGCCACAACGGCACTTGGACTGCCGTCGCGCGCGACCTGGACGGCTTAAATGGCGTGGTCGAGATATTCCAATCGACTACAGGAGCGCGCACCGGCACGTTCGAGCGCAAGCAATTCCCCTGGGTGCCCGTAGCTGAGGCCGGCCTGTTTGCGTTCAGTCCTGACAGCACACTGCTGGCCATCGGAGGCGCTCGCACCAGCCGCCATGTCCTGCTTTGCAACGTCACCAATGGCACGCTCAACTCCTACCTGTACCATGGTTCGGATCCTTTGTGTTGCGCCTGGCACAATGGCGGGCGCCTTCTTGCCGTGGGTTGTGCGGATGGCACTATTGAGATCTGGGACACGGCTCGGGCGGTAAGTCCGGTCAGCAAAAAGCAATCGTCCGATCGCTTCGACCTGCCGCCCGTATTGGATGCAGCCGCGCAAGATACGCCGTTGCAAAAACTCCGAGGCCATCGGGATTCGGTTCTGCATCTCGCTTTTTCCTCGGGCGGCCAATGGCTGACATCGCTGGATGCGGCAGGTGCCTTGCGCATCTACACCGGTTTCACCCACGAAGGTTTGCCGCGGCTGCCGGCACTAGACCTCGTCGCCGGCCTGCCCCAGGACCTCGGCGCGCCCTCTCCCGCTTTTGCGGTCGAAATTCGGCTAACGAATGTCGAAACAGTTGCTCGCCTCGATGCCCAAAACGATCGTGTCATTGTGCGCAGAGCAGGACAGGCATCACGCCAGCCCACCGAAGAATTCCGGTTTGTCCTCGGCCAACTCCCCGCCGAATTGGCCATTGACCCCGTCATCAATCAGGTCGCTCTTGATGCCACGGGCACAGAAATTTGCGCTGCGACACCGACGGATATTATATGGCTTCACGCAGCACCTCTGGAAATCTTCCAGGTGGCCAATGGCCAAAACCCGATGTGCGTTTGCTCCGAGCTGCAGAAAGGGAATTGGATCGTCGCCAAGGACCATGAGGTGACTGAATGGCATCCCGGAGCGAGCGACAAGGCGCAGGCCTCCAAGGCGCAGGCGCGCTGCCCGTTGAAAGAGTCAGTTGCCGGCCAGGGGACACTCACAGCCGTAACTACGGCCGGTGATGGCCGCTCCGCCGCCTACTGCGGAAAGCGCATCCAGTTCTTTAAAGCGCTCCAGCCCGCGCCGCTCGGTTCCTCCATTTTTGCCAATGGCGCCAATGGAAAATTCAGGGAAATCTTTTGGGACCATCCGGGCCGTTTGCTTGGCGTTGTATTCGAGCTGCCCAACGGCACTTTGCGTCTTGAGACCTGGGCCACTTCAACCAACTTCCCCCCCGACTGCAGCCCATTGTCCCATTCCCCTCCGGAATGTCAGCGCGTTGTCCCGGCCAACGACGCAAAACATTGCATCTGCCGCGGGGCGCGTCAGGGCCTGGGCCTTTTCGATCCGGACTCCGGCCAACTCACAACTCTGGATGGCTCCGCCACGGCGCGTCAAAGCACTCCCATTGCCTGCACGGCCAACGGTTCACTGATTGCTATGGTCGCGGACCGTGACATGGTGCGTCTGCTCTCTCTGCCCACCGGCGCCCTGTATGCCGAGCTTCATACGCCGAGACAGGCGGACCTGACAGGTTTGGCATGGGATGCCTCAGGCAGTCACCTCGCAAGTATTACCCAGGACGGCTGCATCCAGGTCTGGGACCTCAGCCCATGGCAGGATTGGCTCAATCAGCATGGACTTCAAAAATAACATAGGAGCCGCCATCCATCACCATCCATCATCCATCATCCACCATCCATCATCCCTGTCCCCGTCCACCCCTCCATTCACGCCTGTTCTTATGGCGAACAACGCCTATGACGAAGCCCAAACGCCGTGATTTGATTTTTGCGCCGCCGCCCAACTTTTGTGACCCGCGCCTCGAGCCGGGGTTTGAGCGCGCCTGCTGGCCCCTTTGCGATGGCGGTCTCGCTCCGCCGCCCAACTCGCCAGGCCTGCACGAACGGCGCTGCATCGAGTTCCTCGCCGCCTTCTATCACATTAACGTTCTCAACAAACGCCTCCGCGCGGCCCGCCGCGCGCGCCCCGGAGTGCGGACGGCCTTGTCCGCACGCGCGCAAGGAGTGCGGACAGCCTTGTCCGCACAGGCAGCAGACCGGCAGATAAGACTCCTTTTGAAACAGATCTCTACCGCCCTTACCACCCTGGAACTTTTGGAGGACCGCTACGCCCCCATCGGCTTTTTCGGCGAACCCATCATGGATGGCACAACCTACAAAGACATTGTGTTCGTGCGCCCGGAGCTGCCCAAAATTCACCCCAGCGCCTCTACCATCAGCTCGCACTTCGCCATCCCGGGCCTCGACAAGATTCCGGCAGAAGAACTACGCGGCCCGATGAAGGTATTCCGTTTTGGCCATGGAAAAGTGGATTTTTGAGAATTGGTTGTCGCCAGGTGACGTGGTCATGCTGACCGCCGCCGTGCGTGATTTGCACCGCGCCTATCCAGGGCGCTTTCTGACCGACGTGCGCACCTCCTGCCCAGCCCTGTGGCGGCACAATCCGCACCTCACACCGCTCAAACCCAAGGGGCGAGGGGTCCGCTCGATGCTCTGCCACTACCCTTTGATCCACCAGTCCAATACCGCCCCATATCACTTTATCCACGGCTTCATCGAATATTTCAACGCGAAACTCGGCCTCAATATCCGGCCAACCGAATTCAAAGGCGACATTCACCTCGGGCGCAGAGAAAAAAGCAATCCGGGCCCTGTCGAGGAAATGCTGGGCAACGGCGCATTAAGTTTAGCAGAAAGATTTAGATTAAAAGAAAGATCAGGATTAAGAGGAGAAGAGCACGGGCCTTATTGGATCATCTCGGCCGGAGGCAAATACGATTTCACGGTCAAATGGTGGCACCGCCGGCGTTGGCAGGAAGTGGTTGACCATTTCCACGGCCGGCTGCTTTTTGTGCAAGTGGGTGACAAAGGCCACTATCACCCGCCGCTCAAAGGTGTTCTGGACCTTCGTGGAAAAACATCCTTGCGTGA
>PSRM01000150.1 GCA_003176045.1 Verrucomicrobiota bacterium
AAAGTGCCGCTGCCGGACATCGTCACCGTCCCCGCGTTAGTCAGCACGTTCTCCAAATACTCGGTACCTCCTCCGGTGATATTCAGGACGGCGTTAGTGGCGATCGTTAGGGGACTTCCGCTCAGAGTGCCTCCTGTCCAATTGAACTGTCCACCAATCGTAACTGGCGAGGAGAGATTGATCGTTCCGCTACTGAAGTTGATGGTGTCGCCACAGGCGGGCACTCCGATGGGGGTCCAGTTGTTCGGGTTGAACCAATCGCTGCTGACCGAGCCGTTCCATGTCTTTGTTGCGGGCACAGCCACTACCGTAAGATCAACGTGGCCTCCGCTGCCCGTGGTGGTAGCAATGCTGGCACTATATCCGCAGACGAGTGGAATGCCGGTAATTGTGGGGGCGGAGTTGGCGGAGCCGCTCAAGTTGCCGGTGCAGTCCATGAGTCTGTAAACCCCAGGCGCTAATGCGAAGCCAATCACGTTGATGACAAACGTGTTCGCGTTCAAGGTCAGGTCGCCTGCCACGCTAATCTTTCCAACAAGCGGCGATGCGCCTCCCAGCGCGGTGAAAGCGGCGGAGGCTCCGGAGTTCAACGCGGTTGGGCCTCCGATTGCGCAGACAGTGGTTGTGGCGTTGCTGAGTGTTGCGCCCGATGAAACCGAGACAGTGGAGGCTCCGATGGGATTTGAGTTCGCCAGAGCCAACGTTCCAGCTCCAATTGTTGTTGGGCCAGTGTAGGTGTTGGTTCCGCTGAACAGGAGGATGCCCGGGTTGAAAGTCGTGATACTGCCGGTACCGGTGATGGGTCCTGAGATGATCACCAGGTTATTAGCTGCACCGCCGGAGCCGAGGTTCACTGCTTTATTTCCCAATGTCCAATTGCCGCTAAAAGTAACTCCAGCAGTGTTGCCGACGATGTTAAGAAAGGGAGCATTTGAAAGAGATTGGGAAAAATCCACCGTGTTAGGGATAGTGATAGCGGAGGCGCCTTCGACAGCCAAAGTGCCGAAGCTGGCAGAATATCCCCGCATAAGCGCAATGCTGCCCATTCCGAAGGATTGGCTGTTGTTAAAATTGATTGTGCCCGACCATGAAGAGCCGTAATAACCCAGGAGCGTCCCGCCGTTACCGTAGGGGAATGATGGCGCATTACTGCCGCCTCTATAGGTATTGCCCGCGTTAAAAAAGAGCTGGCCGTTCCCTTCCGCTACGACCTGGCCAGTCGGGGCGGCGGGCAGGCCGGTGGCGTAACTGCCATCAACGATTGGCACGTTGATTGTGAGCTGGCCCTGAACGCCGTCGCCTGAGGTAGAAGCGTTGAAACCTTCGGCGGCGCTCAGGACCCACTGGCCTGTGCCATTTATCGAGACATGAGATGCGTTCGGCGCCAGGACACCATCAAACGCTCCAGCAATGTTATGGTTGCCATTCATCGTTACAGTGAAGGCTGGCGTACCATTCCCAGTGTGAATAGCGAAACAGGCCGCCGTGTTTTCGACCCAGGTGACCGGGTTGTTGGTGCCTGCGCCTGAAGTGCTCCAGGAAGCTGTTTCCCAGGCGCCACTCAGGTCGCCTGTGTACGGATTGGAGCCGGTTGTTCCCTGAGGGTCCCAATAGGTGACTGCCGCTGACGCAACAGGGATGAAACCGACCCCGCACAAGAGGGTTAAGACCAGCGTGATTTTGAAGCTGTTCAGTTGCATATGGTGATTGCCGTTAAGTTTCGCGGTGCCTTTTAGGTCATTACGATTGTGTATACGGGGACGAAGCGAAAATCTTGCAGGCTTGGGGTATAACGCTGCGACGCAAAAGCCCGAGGGATTGGGCTCGCATGTGCTGGATGAAGAAAATGAGAGCGCGCCGGCCGGTCCTTGCCATGGCCGCAAACCACATCCTGCCGATGCCCATAATCGTTCCCGACTATTTGTTAGAGTTCATGTCGCCCAGTTGAAAACCAGGAACCCCGCCCTGGATTGTTCTGGAGACGCCAAAATTTGTTGCAAAAAACGGAAAGTAAAGCAAGAGAAAAGTAGCAGAAGTTCTTGATTTTCTGCCTTTTGAAGCTGCCTTCGAAAGACGGAAGTCGTTAGCGCTAGTCGGTTGAATGGCAATGCCGGCGCCTCGGCCTGATATTTGTGGACCGTGTGGCGGTGCCTATCCCAAGTTCGCCTTCTCACGCAAGGTCCAGCAACTCGGGCGGTCGCATTGGATTGGACGGCTCGCGGACAAGCGTGTTTCAGCGCGATCGATAGTTAGTTGCCAAGCCAAAACACGAACTCTTGCATCACCAGAAATTAGGCCAACAGAAAAGCCACATGGGCAGGCCTTTCTCCTGAAAATAATCGTGGTCATCAGTTTTGATTGGGGGGATGTCCTGCTGGAACGTGGAAGGGTCATCGTCTAACGAGGTGTTCTCGATAATGAAGCTGACGCGGCGCAATAATTCCTCGCACGATCGAATGGGGGTGTCCCAGATTGATTGGATCTCAAGGTGTCTTTTGGAGACGGACATTGGCGTGCGCGGGTAAAGAGTATGAAAGGTCTCGGCATTCGGCATTTTTCTAACCCTGTTCAATGCCATCATGATCCTCCTCAGAAACCGCTTCTCGCCGCGTCTGCTCCAGATTTGCTCAAGTTCCCCGTATGCATCGCCGTAAACGACGTTTGTTGATTCCCAATTCTCCGGGAGGGATTTTCTGTACCGCATAGTATAATAAGTCCCGGAAATTGTTTCATACACCATCATTCGCCTTGAGTTCAGTCTACCACCATATTTCCTCGCCCTGTAATGATCAGGATCTGTTGGATTGTCCCAGAGCCTTCGCAGAGCGCCCGCTCCGAAGCAGAGGAGTTCGGCAGAGAACAAAGAAGGCTCATGGGTAGGTTCTCGGTTGAATTGGAATTGCCCAGGTCCCAGGTCCGGCCTGGGGCCGAAGTTCTTGATTGTTAACCGGCTCGTGCCTCGACACCTGGCATCCAGCATAGTGGCATCAAAAAAGCGCATGCGCCGCACAAAATTGATTTCTGCGGTTTTGTCTAATAGGAGAGGGGGAGTTTCCCCGGCGATGAAGAAATATAAATCCGGGAGCTTGTCGAGAAGATCCACAGGAGAATACGTGACTTCGTAAATGAGACTATCGCACTTCCTTGCAATCAGGGGCACGGTTGAAGTCAGGCGCCTGAGAATTTTATGGGTTTGGTCGTTAGTCACCACAAATTTGCTCTTCCCGTTGATCGTCCTCCCTCGGGCTAACTCGGAATAGGGCCGGATTTTGGCCCGGTTGAGAAGGTTTTCCCGCGCGTGCATGTATCGCATCTCCCCGCGACGGATTGCTTCATCGAGATCCTCTTCTGTGCCGGGAAGCGCTTGAAGGCGTTCAGCCACTCCGCTGGCCAGAAACTCCGGAAGCTCTGGTTCCTCGAGGAATGCATCGACGCTCGAAGACCGATAGGTGCCGCAACGGAAGCAGTAGCCGCCTTTATACGAAAGCGCTCCGCATTTCGGGCAGGCGTCTCTGAGATCGTCGGAATACTTACCCATACAGCCCGGCCATTACCAACCGGCAGACGCTGCAAAAGGCGAGGCGCGAACCGCGTCTGTTAAGAGGTGGTGGCCTAATGCCAGGACCAACAGAAGTTTTCTCGGAACCCGGAGCCAGAAGCCCGTTCATATCGGTAACTTTACTACTCGTCCGAGGCGAGTCGGTAGTCAAATGAAGTTTTAGAAAAAATGTAGCTATCGCTTGATAGAATTTGGACGGTCGACTCCCAATATGACCTCAATGTTCGGCGGCTGCCGGTATCCAAATCCTTCGGCTCCAATTAAGACCCGAATTTGTAATGGCCCGGATGAGCCACGGGGGGGAATAATCGAGCAGCAAAGAATTCGGTTGACGATTATGGCCTCATTTCAATATTTGAAAGGAATGAGGTTAGCATGCGCAAATTACAAGTAGTTCATGGTTAAGGATTATGAAACTGAGGATATGGCCGGTATGCTTGCTAGCCGCTGCCGCATCGCCTAGAGGGCTGGCTCAATTAGACCAGGGGCTAATTGCCTGGTACCAATTCAATGGAAATGGAAACGACTCCAGCGGCAATGCGAATAACGCAACGGCCCACGGCTCCCCCACGTACGTTCCTGGCCCTGTTGGAGAGGCTACTTGCCTCGATGGCGGTTCTGCTTACTTCGAGTGCCCCATAAATCTAAATGCTGAACCGAGCATAAGCATCGCATTTTGGTTTAAGGCTCTAAGCTTTTCTCGTCACCAGCGTTATCAGTTGGTCTCGAATGACAACGGGCATTATGGTAGAGTGATTAACTTCTCGGGCACTGACGGCACGGCGGGTGCACCGGGTCCTGGCGACCTTTACCCGTTTTTCTGTGCTGGGGAAGTAGGGCAATTCTCAAAGCCGCTTTCACTCAACACATGGTACCATGTTGCAGCCGTTTGGACTCCAACGAGGACAATGCTATACACCAATGGCGTTCTGGCCATTTCGGGCCCCGGAGGGACAGCATGTACTTCTGACAAACCAAGCCTTTTTGTAGGGTATCCAACATCTGGAGCGGGGGAGACCGATTACACGCACGGTTGCTTTGGAGACCTTCGCATTTATAGCCGAGCCCTCAGCACGCAGGAGATCGCCGCGCTCGCCAAACCACTTCCAACCGCGACCACAAAGACTGTGGCGACGCTCAAGGATCAGATGATTCGAGAAAGGGATCTGACCGAAAGACTGGCCGACGTGACGAGCGAGGTTGGGAGGGACGCTCATCGGGCGGCGGAACTCCTCCTGGTTATGAAACGAAACGAGACACGACGCATGGCAGGAGCTATTGATCCCGCAAATGAAACTCAAGATGACGCTGGGCCAAGGAGCGAATTGGGAACTATCCAGACAAAGTACGCTCCAGGCGGTGCTCTCGCTGATCGAAGCCGCGATTTCAGCGAGCGAGTCAATAACCTCGTCCACAATGGCGTGCAGGAAAAGGGCCAGCAGTGGGCGCAAGAGGCCGCCAACGAATCACGGGCCAAGGCTAGGCATGATCGCTCCAACACATCCGGAACTCAGCCGACACCGAAGGGGCGATCGGTGGTGCTGAGTGCCCTTTGTTACGGGGGCTATTTTGCATTGCTGATCTTTGCGGCGATCAAAAGCTTGGGCGGCGAAGTAGGATTGGACCGGGATGGGCATAAAATGCTAACAGGCGGTCAAAGCTATGCTCTCCACTGGAAAACTGGCACCGTGATACGTCCCGAGAAAGATCGTGAAGTTCATACTCACGTCAGGGCATCGGCCTCGGGCGGGGCAAGCGGAAGTGCCTCAAGCGTGTCCGTGACAACTACAACCATAACCAATCTGGAGTTCTTCATCAGAAATAAGTCCGGCGAGGAGTATCCGATCCAAGTCAGTTCTGCCAATCACGTCGGGCTCGCGGAGTCTGCTTTGAGGGAAGGGCACATTCTATCCGCGGTTTGGGCCATTCAGGACGGAAGGAACTCGGGTTCATACGTTCTGCTTCGGAATCACTCGACTGGCCAGACTGTATACGATGAGGGTGCGCTGCATGACATGATGCATCTGAAGAGACCTTGGAGCGTTCTGTCGTGCATCCTGGCCGCCCCTACCTGCCTCGGCTTTATCGTGCTCTATTCGGGAGCCAGCATCGTAAAGAGCAGGCGCGCGACCAAAGTGAAGGAGCAGATCGCCGAGCGCCTGATTCCGCAGCTCGATCGAGAAGCTACCTCTTTTGGAACGCGGGAGCGGGAGATTGCGTCAGCATAGCGATCTTGGATTTATAGCGGGGTTGAAGGGACAAGTGCGATGGAGGGCGGTAGTGGTCAATAGCTGCACAAGGCAATGGCGCCAGATGGTAGGACTCATAAAGATTTCCCTTTCGCGCTCCCAGATGTACGCTGCGCGGGAGTGCTGAGTTCGAGTCCCTACATCGCCGCAGATCCCGTAAAGAATGCTTTGAAAGGCGCGCCGCGCCATCTCGCGCCCAGCAGTCTGATAAAGGTAAATGCATTGTGCCCGGCTGATGGCGAGGCCTTTAGGGATCCTTGGAAGGACGACACGGGACGACTCAGTGACAGTCCCATCAGACAAAGCTGAGATTGCTGTTCCCTCGACAGCGTAGGGAGTCGCATCGGCGAATTCCGACAAAGGAATCAGCAGCTCATGCCACTCCGTTGAGGCGATGATGAGCCGAATGCGGGACTCATCCAAACCCGCACGGGTGCGAAAAAGAGCAATATATTTGTGAAGTTCGTTGAGCGCTTGCCTCGCAGCCTGATCTGACCGCTTTATCTCGATTACTACAACGTGGCCGAACCTGTCGCGGGCCAGGATGTCAATAGAGCCGCCAGCGCCGACAGCGTTCAGGAGTTTGTACTCCTTCTCGATTAATACCAGACCGGATTCCAGAATTTGCAGATGATCCGCAAGATAATCACGGATGCGATCTTCGAGACGATTTGCCATGCTGGTTAAGTGTCGAGCGATCCTTCCCAGTCAGAGCCCAAGACCCATGCAAGTGCAGACATTTTGCCGCTTAGGAGGCCCCATTCAAAATCATCCCAGCCCAAGTTCTTTCGCCCGTACTCTTTTTCGATTCTCTTCGCGGCTGCTTTTGCCCGTTTCAGAATCGGAATTTGTTCCTTCGTTAATGGTTCCTCTCCTGTTCGGATGCGATGCAACCAGTTCTGATGACGGTTCCACCAAACCTTATCCCAAAACTCATTGTAAGATCGAAGGATTTCTTTGTCGTTACGCCGGAGCAGCAGCGGCCATTTTTTTCCGGGGTCTTCATCATCGGGGATCCATTCAACCTTGTCACCGTTCTTGGTGTAGCCAATTTCATGACCATTCGGACCAAGCTTGTCTGGATTAACGGGATCAGTTGTTTGCGCGGGGGTCCGGGACCGCTTCGCCTTCAAAGGGTGTTGTCGCGCGAAGTCGCGATTTAGTTCCTCGATGATGGCCATTAGATCGGAATCGAACCGCCCGATTTGGATTCCGGCCTCGCGCAGCCGCAATTCGCCCCGGCCACGTATTTGCTGATTGGGGTCAAGGGTGCCGATTACCACTCTTTTAATTCGCCTCTCGATTATTCTTTCGGCGCACGCAAGCTTCGGGTCATTTCTGCGGGTGCAAGGCTCTAGAGTTGTAAAGAGTGTCGCGCCGGCGAGAACTTCATTGGGCAGCTTCTTTTCGAGCAAAGTGAACTCTGCATGCTCGCCAGGCGCGATTTCTCCGCGAAAGGCCTCACCGATAAGCACGCCGTTGCGAGCAACAACGGCCCCGACTCTCGGTGAAATCTTGCCGAGCTCGCTCTTGCATTTTCGAGCGGCGCGTATTGCGCGAAGCATCAGGTTTCTTTCAGTGAACTTCATAAAGGGAATTATTTCATGCGAGTGCGCGTTTGAGGCGGGTGAGGGCGCGGCGGATGGAGGGGCGGGAGTCGGCAGATTTGGCGTACCAGACGAGACTGAGGCTGCGGTCCATTTCTTTCATGGCTTCCGCGGAAACTTGGGCGAAGCGCTGCTCGGGCAAGGAGCGCGCGGCAATAGTTGGGATGAACGCAGCGGCAGTGCCGCTTTCGACTGCGGACATTAGCAGGCTGAAGCTTTCGACCTGGATGATTGGCAGGATATTCAGGCCGAGGGCTTTGGCAGTCGCTCTTGCGCTTTTGGCAAAGAATGGATCGCTTCCCAGTTCTGCAAATGGCATCGGGCGGCCTTCGAAGACCTCGGCCCCTTCTTTAGTACGCAAAAGTGTTCGCGGAATGGCAAATACATGCTGGATCGGTGCGATCGGTTCACTTTCCAAATCTTCTGCCATTACTTCTGTTCGAATTACGGCAAGGTCTATGCGCCCAGTTTGAATTTCGCGCAGGGCGGCTTCACTGGGCAGACTGCGCACCTCGAAGCGCAACGGCGGCTCGCTGGCCATTAATTCCCCCAGGTTCGGCAGGATCAACCAGCGCAGAATCGCTTCGTTTGCGCCGAGGATTACGGTTTCCGCAGCGGCCACAGCGGAATTCATCACATCATCAAGGGAGCCAAAGAACGTGTGCGTAGCCAAAACCACACGCCGGCCGTTCTCATTCAGCTTCAACGTTTTCCCGGTGCGGTCGAAAAGTGTTGTGCCGAATGCCTTTTCCAAGTCTTTGATGTGTCGGCTAAAAAGGCTTTGGCGATTTGGATCCGGGCCAGCAGCAATAACTATGGTTCCAGCCTCCACGACGGCGCAGAGGGCATTGAGCCGTTCCATCGTTATGCCTGATAAGACTGCGCTCTTAAAGGCCATATCCTGACTTTAAAGTCAGGATATATGCTCAATCCTTCCTTCACAAGCCAATTCTTTTGTGCGATAAACAGGTCCATGACACGTTTGAAAGATTTACAAGTAGGCGGAATTCTACGGGGCCTTGTTCCAGGACAAGCCGTCACGCTGCGGCACGTCGAGTTGCATAGCGAAGAAGTGGCCTCCGTGACCTACGTGGATGGTGAAGGTAAGGTCGAGCAAGCCTTGATTTATAAAGACCAGGAACCGCAACTCGAACTCGTGGAGCAAAGTCGTCCCCTTAGTTTCGTCGCAGATGGCGGTTTGTTCCGATTAGTATCTGAAGCTCAACGGCTTCGTTACGCTTTTCTGTTCGACCCTTTGATTGCGGTTTCGACCTCGGCGGTAGATCCCCTGCCGCACCAAATCACGGCCGTGTATGAAACCATGCTTAATCGCAGGCCACTCCGGTTTCTGCTCGCGGACGACCCCGGCGCAGGCAAAACGATTATGGCCGGTCTACTCATAAAGGAACTCATCATCCGAGGGGACATAGCACGCTGCTTGATTGTCGCGCCGGGAGGGCTCGTGGAGCAATGGCAAGACGAGCTGGACGAGAAATTCAGCCTGCCGTTCGACATCATGACAAACGAGGGCCTGCAAGCAGCCCGCACTGGGAACTGGTTTCAGGAGCACAACCTCTGCATCGCTCGCCTGGACAAGCTCAGCAGGAACGAGGATGTGCAGGCGAAGGCCTGCGCGGTGGACTGGGACCTCATCGTGGTGGACGAATCGCACAAGATGTCGGCGTCATATTTCGGCTCCGAGATCAAGTACACAAAACGGTTCAAGCTTGGTCAGACACTGTCCCGATGCACCCGACAGTTTCTGTTACTGACGGCCACGCCGCACAACGGGAAGGACGAGGACTTCCACTTGTTCCTGTCACTACTGGATGGGGACCGGTTCGAGGGCAAACCGCGGGATGGAGCGCATGTGTCGGATGTGTCGGACGTTATGCGGCGGATGGTGAAGGAACAGCTAGTAACGATGGAAGGTAAGCCCCTTTTTCCAGAGCGGTTTGCTTATACGGTGGATTACACGTTGAGCGCGGATGAAGCAGCACTGTACTCGCACGTGACAGACTACGTTCGGCAGGGTTTTGACAACGCCGACAAGCTGAACAATGAAAAGCGGAAGGGGACGGTAGGGTTCGCGCTAACTCTGCTTCAAAGGCGATTGGCATCGTCGCCGGAAGCTATCTACCAATCGTTGCGTCGGCGGCTCGAACGCCTTGAGGACCGGCTGCGCGAGGAAAAGCTGCTGCGGCGTGGCTCAGCTACGGCGAGTGCGAAGCTGGGAGAGGCGCCTGACCTGTCGGATGAGGACATTGACGATTTGGATGAGGCTCCTGAGGCGGAGCTTGAGCAGGCGGAAGAGAAGATTGTGGATCAATCCACAGCGTCACAGACCATCGCTGAGCTGGAAAAAGAAATTCTCGAGCTGCGCGGACTGGTCCAAGAAGCCGCGCGCTTGCGCCGCTCCGGCCATGACCAGAAATGGCAGCGCCTCTCTGAAACCCTTGACCTGCCGGACATGTTTGATGCGAAAAGGAACCGGCGCAAGCTTGTGGTCTTCTCCGAGCACCGCGATACGTTGAACTACTTGGCCGAAAAGCTTGCTGATCGGCTCGGGAACCAGAATGCGGTGGTCTCAATTCACGGAGGGACGCCACGTGAACGAAGGCGGCAGATTCAGGAGGCTTTCGAAAATGATCCGGAAGTGCTGGTACTCGTGGCGACGGATGCGGCGGGCGAGGGCATCAACCTGCACAGCCGGGCGCACTTGATGCTGAATTATGACCTGCCTTGGAATCCTAATCGAATTGAGCAGCGTTTTGGACGGATTCATCGAATTGGGCAACGCGAGGTATGCCATTTATGGAACTTGGTCGCGCACGAAACGCGCGAAGGTGAGGTATGGCATCGTCTGCTGTTGAAGTTGCAAACCCAGCGTGACAGACTGGGAGGAGCGGTCTTCGACGTCCTCGGACAGTCCTTCAGGGACGAGCCGCTGAAGGTCTTGATGATTCGTGCCGTCCGATACGGTGACCAACCGGAGGTGAAGGCGAAGCTGAACCAGATTGTGGACCGGCAGCTCGACACGGAAAGGCTCCTGGCGCTGATCGAGAACCGATCACTTTTCCACGAGCGTCTTGATGCCACGCGGGTGCGGAGTATCCGGGATGAAATGGAAAGGGCCCAAGCGAGGCGCTTGCAGCCACACTACATCGGCTCGTTCTTCCTGCGAGCCTTTGACCAATTCGGCGGCAGCGTTCATCGTCGCGAGCCTTTCCGCTATGAGATTCGCAACGTGCCTGCGCCAGTTCGGCATCGAGACCGTGTAATCGGCCAGCGAGCGCCGGTGCTGAAGGCTTACGAGCGCATCACATTTCATAAAGAGTATATGCGGCTGGATGGCAAGCCACCGGCAGCTCTAGTAGCACCAGGACATCCCCTATTAGATTCCGTGGTGGACCTGTTACTGGAACAAAACCGGGATCTTTTGCGCCAAGGTGCCGTTCTCGTGGATACAAATGACCATGGCGCTGAGCCACGTGTGTTGTTCTATCTTGAACACAGCATCACTGATGGGCGGCGGGACGCGGCCGGAAATGCGCGAGTTGTTTCGCGGCGATTACAATTCGTTGAGGTTGGACGCGACGGAGGTCTGGTGAATGCAGGTTCTGCGCCATATCTTGATTACTCACCACTGACCGAGGATCAAAAATGTGCAGTGCAGTCGTTGCTAAGCGAAGATTGGCTCGGTCAGGGCCTGGAAAGCCGGGCCGCCGCCCATGCGATTAAGACAATAGTCCCCGAGCACCTCCGCGAAGTTAAGGCTCGCCGGGAGGCTCTCGTTGACAAGACCATGACGCAGGTGAAAGCGCGGTTGCTCGCCGAAATTCGGCACTGGGATGAGCGGGCAAATTTCCTGCGCGCCCAGGAAGATGCGGGTCGAACCAAGGGAAATTTGAATTCAGGCAATGCGCGTCAAAGAGCGGATGAACTAGGTGGTCGTTTAGAGAAGAGAATGGATGAACTCAATCGCGAACGGCAGATCACTGCGAGACCGCCGACGGTTTTGGGAGGAGCGCTCGTTGTTCCTGCCGGTTGGTTCTCGCAGGAGGGAACAACCAGCAGCGCGTACGAGATGCGCGAAACCCCTCGAAGCAATGGGGCCGGAAATGGCCAGGTGGAACACCTTGCTATGGAAGCAGTGATGGCGTACGAGCGCCAGCAGGGGTTCGATCCGCGCGATGTCTGCAAGGAGAACCGCGGTTACGATATCGAGTCAAGGTATCCTGCCGGCCATGGAAAGGCCGGGCAACTGCGATTCATCGAGGTAAAGGGCCGGGCGGAGGGCGCAGACATGGTGACCGTAACCAAGAATGAAATCCTGACCGCCCTGAACAAACCTGAGGATTATGTCCTGGCGATTGTTTTCGTCGGGCCGCAGGGAGCGACAGCGCCGCGCTACCTGACGAAGCCTTTCGAGCAAGAGCCGGATTTTGCGACCGCTAGCGTGACATTCCGGATCAAAGAACTGCTTGATCGGGTGGAGGGTGCAGTATGACGCCTCCTGGATTCTTCAACGAAGTTGCCGCCGCCGCGCGCCGGCGCTGGGAGCAACTCGACGCCGATCCGGGGCTCAAAGGACCGTGGCGGCAGTTGTTTGCTCAGGTCCAAAGCCCGCGACACGTTCTTTCGGAATTGCTGCAAAACGCAGATGACGCGGGCGCCAAGTCGGCCAGTGTTCGGATAGTGAACAACGAATTTTTGTTCGAGCACGATGGCGAGGATTTCACCAAAGAGCAATTTCAGTCGCTGTGCGGCTTTGGATTTTCCAACAAGCGGAATCTTTTCACCATTGGCTTCCGGGGGGTTGGTTTTAAGTCCACGTTTAGTCTAGGCAAGAGGGTCAGGATCCAGAGCCCAACGCTGGATTTTGCATTTGATAAGGAGCGATTCACCTTACCCGTTTGGAGCGAGGACGGCGCAAGCACGCAAAAGACGCGAATCAGCGTAGCGAACGTGGACAAATCACGACTGTTGCTTCTACGCAAGAACCTGGAGGCGTGGGCAACTAGTCCCGGTTCGATGCTGTTCTTCCGGAACCTCGAGGAACTGGTGATTGAGTCGCACACCATCCGGCGAGAGGTTTTAGCGCGAGGGCCGGTGAGCGGATCGCAGAGGATACGGCTGACGGGCACAGAGACAGCAGAACTGCTGTTGATTCGGTCGGAGGAGGAGGCATTCCCCGACGAGGTCGTGAATGAGATTCGGGAGGAGCGGAACGCGGATGACCTGCACTTGCCGCCTTGTGCGGTCGAGTTGGTGCTGGGGCTGGAGGGCGACCAGCGGTTGTTTGTGGTTTTGCCGGCGGGGACCGACGTGGGCCTTCCGTTCTCGATTAATGGGCCATTTCTCCAGAACCCTGACCGGACGGCGATCAAGGACCCCGAGGCTTCGGCGTGCAATCGGTGGCTGTTGGAGCGGGCCGGGAGGCTGGCTGGCGAGGCGATGGCCGCGTGGCTGAGCAAGGAGCACCTCTCCATGGAAAGCCGGGCCGCCGCATACCGCCTTTTGCGTGATCCGGTCGAGGATGCGGCAGATCTTGGTACCAGCGCGACGAAGATGGTGATGGATGCTATGTTGGGCGCGGTGGAGGATAAGCCGATTCTTCTGACTACTGAGGGTAAGTTGGCGGAGATTGGTGAATGCACGGCGCTGCCGGCAGAGCTGCATGAGGTGTGGGAGCGTAAGGACCTGCGCGCAGTTTTCGCGAAGACGGCGAAGCACTTGATTTCAAGCAGCGTCGGGTATGAGGCTTGTGCGGTGTTGGAGGCGCACGGATGGGTTGAAAGGGTTAACAACGAAGGGGCACTTCAAGCGCTGGGCGGACGGGTGGCGATTCCAAAGCCATCTTCTTGGGTGAGGCTCCAGTCGTTATGGGAGTGGGTGAAGGGGGAGATCGGTTATGACTGGCGGGGCGTAGGGCGGAGTCTGCATATCGTGCCGGTTGAAGGGCAAGCCTCGCTACAACCGGGCAAGGATGTCATTCGAGTATCATCGCGTGGGCAGCAACTTTCAGAGGACGACTGGTCTTTCATTTCGGACTTTGCGTTAGCGATTGATCAGGGGTGGTTGGGCCATTTGAGCAAGCTGAAGTCGAAGCTCGTGGAAGGGGAAGAACATCCGGCGCTAGACCTCCTGGAGACGCTTGGTTTGCATGAGCCCAGCCAAGTTGACCGGATCGCGGCGCAGGCATCGCGGCGTCTTCTGGGGCGTGACTCGATCCCGGAGGAGGATTTGGTGCGTATCGCGCACATCTTCGCCGCGCTGGATGCGGCCGTACCTGACGATTTTCGATATGCTACGGGGGCTCCAGAAGTGCAAAAAGTGGGTGACTCGGTAGTGTTTGACGCGAATGGTGAAGTGGAAGCCCTGGTGACGAAGGCGTGGGCTGAGCAACGCCTTCTGCTTCCGAACTACGTCCAGGAATTCAAATCATGCACGCGAGATCGTTGGTACGAGTGGGCGTACTCGACCAAGAGCAAGCTGCACGCGTTCGTGCCTCTGACCCGGCAGCCCAAGGCTGTGTATGGGCGCAAGCCTTTTGTGGAAATGGTGACAAGCCGCGGGGGCGAAGGGCCGAAGGAGTACCGTTACAAGAATGACTCGTTCATCATCGGCGATTTCGATTTTCCGTCTGAGGTCCTGCAGCACTGGAAGGCGAAGTCGGACAAAAATCCGAAGCTATGGGCAGCAATCGTGAGAGGGCTTCTGCTTGATCCGCTGGCTGGGTGGGAAGACGCTCTGGACGTGGATGTCCACCAGCGGAGCACGCAGGGCACCACAAGTGCGCTGAGTTGCGGGAGGTTAACGCCAGCGTGGCTGATGCGATTGCGGTCGCTGGCGTGTTTGACCGACACGCATGGGAACCCGCGCACACCGCCGGAGTTGATGCTGCGCACTCCAGAAACGGAATCGCTCTTGGGAATCGAGTCATTTGTGGCGGCGGAGTTGGACGACTCGCCGGGCAAAAAGAAACTGCTCCGTTTGCTAGGGGTGCGGGATACGGCGAGCGGATGGGAGAAAGTGACCGAGCGATTGCGCGGACTGACGAGGGTCAAGGATGTGATGCGCGTGCTGGGTGATGTGCTGCGGCTTTATGAGGCCCTCGACCGGATCTCACTGCGGCTGTCCGCTGATGAGTTGGGCAAGTTGAGGGCGGTGTTTGCGGCCGACGCGCTGATTCTGAGCAATACCTTGGATTGGTTCTCCAGTTGCGAGGTCTCATTGCACGCGGATCCGGAGGACAATTCGCCGGTGGTTCATTCGACGGTCCATTCGCTGGCACTGTGGCTGCGGGTTGGGGTGCCGGAAAGGCCAGCCCTGGAAAAGAGCCTGGAGTGGCTGAAAACGGTGGCAGTCGGAGCACGGCTGGATGGGGCGTCATACAAGCGGGCGAATCTTGCGCTGGCGCGTGGCGGACGCCGGGTATGGGATGAGCTGGGCCATTGGCTAAGTTTGGATCAGACGTGGGAGCCGGTGCGGGCGTTGAAGTACCGCGTTTCGATGCGCAGCCTGACGCGATGGGAGAAATTGGGCGTGCAGACGAAGCGGGCGACAGCGGATTTGCGGATGCTGCGTGGCGAAGGGGCGGAGGAGGCGCCGTTCACTGTAGCGCCACCTTTAGCTCAGGTCATCACGATGCAGGTGACAAACGTGGAAACAATTCCCGGCCGCAGCCGGCGCATGGGTTGGCTGCAACCGCTGGCCGAGGGGCTGAGCAGGGTGAAGCTGCGGGATGAGGCCGTGACGGCGAAGGTGCGGGACGTGGCGCGGCGCTTGCTCAACACAAACTGGGAGACTGTCAGCCGACTGGAAGTGACGCCCTACATTGACGGCACTCCTGCGGGCGAGCCGCTCATGCCAAAGGTGCTGTGGTCAGGCACAAAGCTTTACTTGGTTGACCTGCCGACAGTGCGACTGATGCGGGAATTAAAGGAGGAGCTTACGCGGCCTTTCGGAGAGGCGGAGATTATGGAAGCCGTGGCCGACTGCATTGATCGTGACCCGGAGTTTGTGCAGGAATACCTCGCCGCGAATTTTGAGCTGGATGCGCAGGCCGAGTTGCCGTCGGTTGACGAGAAAGGCAAGGGTGAGAAGGAAACACCGGAAAGCGGTGAAAGGGAAGGCGAGGGTGAGCCCGAAGCCGAGGGTGAAACAGAGCCGGAGGGTGAAGCAGGTGAGGGGGATCAGCCAGAAGAAGGTGAGGAAGAGGAATCACTATCAGATGAGGAGACCAAGCCGAACAAGTCCTCCAGGCCCAAGGAACTTACGTTTATGGACCGCTACGCACGCGCAAGGGGGTTCAAGTGGCACGAGGAGGAACGATGTTATACGCATGCAAGCGGGGCGTGGATTGGCAAAGCCGAATTGCCGTTTAACTGGCTGGAACACGTAAATGGTGATGCGGCCAAGCGATTGTTTGTGGTTGAGGAGTCCCTGGCGCACGGTGTGGAGATCCCGTACGAGTTGTGGCGGTTAATGGAGATCAATCCTGATTCCATCGCACTGGTGCTGTGCGGCGAGGACGGCGAGCCGAACGAGTGGAGCGCAAGCCATGTGCAGCAGCTAAAAGCAACCGGCCAAATTCTTGTGCATCAATCACGGTTCATTTTGAAGCAAATGGCTGTCTAAACTTACCTCACGACACTGACCAAGCAATGAGTTGGTATTTACCCAACCATAAAGTGACGCTTAACTACGCATCAGGTATGCTGGCCATCCATCGTCAGCAGCTTGGCGATGCTCTCGACATACTTGCTGCAGAACCGGCTGATTCGCCATGCTATGGCTTGGCGCTGGCAAATAAGGCACTGGTTGAGCTACGGCTGGAACGCTATGCCGTGGCAGAGAACACGGGCAGGATGGCGATCACCGAATTTGACACTGCTGGTTGTCCGCATCCTCCGACTTGGGTGCAGACGATCCGAAACCTTGGAGAATCCATCTCGTTGCAGCATCGACTTGATGAATCGTTACGTGTCTTCAATGATGCGTGCCACAAGGCAAAAAATCTAACTCAACGTTACCCAGCTTTTGCGGATGACATTTGTTTGGAGGAAGCGCACACGTTTAATTCGTGGGGAGGTGCACTCTTGAGACTCCGGCAACCAGGTGATGCTGTGGATTGTTTGACATCGGCGCGAGATATCTACAGACGCTATCCTCAAAATCAGATAGGTCTTCCAGAAACGCTTACCAATCTGGCACAAGCCTATACGGAGGTTGGGAAGAGGACCGAGGCGGCATTGGCCATCACCGAAGCGACCGAGCTAGCAGGTGAGGACATAGATCAAATCTATCGAGCCAAGATTGCGGGAGCGCGCCTGGGGCTGTTTTCTAAAGAAGTGGCCAGGCAAACCTTGTTGGACGCGGCGAATCATGCGGAACGTGGCGGATACCTTGAAACCGCTTACTTACGACATTGTATAGCTGCCTACCTCGCCGATAAGGAAAATGATCCATTTTGGGGTTCGGAGGTGGTGCAATTGGCTGAGGCGCTGGAGCCGAGGTTGAGCCAAGACAGTTTGCACCCGGCGCAGCTGCGCTTCTATAAAGCGGTGTTTCGGGAAAGATACGGTGCGTCAGACGCCGAGGTGCTTAATGTGTTGCTCGAAGGAGCGCGAATGTGGTGCGAACGGCTCCCGGGACGACTACAAGTGCGCGATTACCAAGCTATGGTTGGCTTGATGCATGATCATTTTCGTAAGTTGAGCGCTGCAATGCTGACAGTGGGACGCAACGAGGAAGCTTTCATCGCGTTCGAGATTGGAAGGGCCAGGGGCTTTGCTCTTGAGCGCAACAAGGGCCAGCAAGATCCCATCCTTTCCGCTAATCCCTTCCGAACCAATCCCATGGATTTGACCATGGTCAGAGAGATTCAGGATGGGTTGACTGAGAACGAGGTCTTTGCGTCCGTGGCCGTCTTACCACCAAGTTTGGTTGCATTCATTATTTCCAAGCAAACCATTACCGTGAGAGCTGTTGATCTTGTCAGCAATCTTCAGGAGGCGGACTCGTTTGCCGCAACCTTAGACAGCATACCGAAGCAAGTTGAGAATCAGCGTGGCATCGACTGTATACCCGAACAGGTAGTCGCCATCACCAGGGAATTGGTCCAAGCGGTCGGCGATAAGAAGATCGTTCTGCTTGCGCCCCATGCGTTACTGCACAAGGTCCCGTGGCGGACATTATTGCGAAGTCTAGGTGCGCAATGGTCACAGCTGCCGTACATAACGCAGTTTAGTCCAGTGTTCGGGAGCATTGACAGACGAGCCGAAGCGGACCTGCCGAAAGCTGCGATAGCCCTGGGTTTCGGAACAACCGGCACAAGCACAGCTCCTCTCGATCTGGAGCATGAAGCGCGAGAATTTGCTGCGATCTTTGGTGATCACGGGCAGGCTATTGGTGCCGCGCGCTCCAAAGACCTGGCTCAGGCTCTGGAGTCGAATCGGCTCGTGCTTATTTCCTGCCATGGTAATATTGTCGATAGAGAACCGCGCCCGGAGTTCCTCTTGCAGCTCGCAGATGGGGGGCATTCCGTTCAAGAAATAATTGAGAATACGGTTAACGCGCCCCTTGTGATTCTGTCCGCCTGTGTCTCCGGTGCGTACGAAATGGCAGAGGGGGACTATCCTGTCGGTGCGGCTCCATTCGTTCTTCTTGCTGGAGCGAAGTTCTGCATCTGTACCCGATTCCGAATCGATGCTTATTTTACTAAGCTCTTTTTTCCAACGCTCGGGCGTCTCCTCAACGCCGGCGTTCCGCTTGGACAGGCGTTTGCAAACGCGCTGGAAACAATGGAACGCGATGGTTACGACATGTGGCGCCATCTG
The DNA here is from genome assembly GCA_003176045.1 of Verrucomicrobiota bacterium. Lineage (GTDB taxonomy): Bacteria > Verrucomicrobiota > Verrucomicrobiia > Limisphaerales > UBA8199 > PSRM01. The sequence goes on from PSRM01000150.1 coordinate 18,260, forward strand.
TCGTATATCGAACTTCTCGGCCGCGGAGCGGTCCAGATTGGAACTGGACGCGAACAGAGCGCAGGCGCCCGAAGCTAACCAATGGATAGAAAGTGAAGACGGGCGAATACAGAAAGAAACTCATCGAAGTTGCACTGCCGTTGGAGGACATCAATAGGGAGGCGGCGAGGGAAAACTACATTTACCGCGGCAACCCGTCCGGAATTCATAAGTGGTGGGCGCAGCGACCGCTGGCGGCGTGCCGTGCGATGGTGTTTGCGTCGCTGGTAGATGATCCCTCGGAGCGAGTGACGGAACTGCTTGCCGATGCGGGCAAACGCGCGATGGCGGAGAAAGGGTTTAGGACACGCAAGAAAGCCTGGTCGCAGTTGAAAGCAACATTCGACAAGGCAAGCCGCGCGGGATTGAAGTCCGTGCCAGATCCCGGGCCTGAGCCGAAGATTGAGGATATCATTGAGGAACAAGAACGCGATCGGTTGTTCGGCATCATCCGCGAGCTGGTGAAATGGGAGAACTCGAATGATGAGCGTGTGCTCAAGCTGGCGCGCGACGAAATCATGAAGTCTACCGATGGGAAGCCGCCGCCAGTTTATGATCCGTTTTGCGGGGGCGGCTCGATCCCACTGGAGGCGCAACGCCTCGGGCTGGAGGCACTTGCGAGCGATTTGAATCCAGTGCCAGTGCTGATCACCAAATCGCTGATTGAAATACCGCCGGCATTCGCGGGCAAGCCGCCAGTGAACCCAGAGGCGAAAAGAAGGTTCACGTCGTCCGGTTCATGGAAGGGCGCGGCTGGGTTGGCTGAGGACATTCGCTACTACGGACACTGGATGCGCGACGAAGCCGCGAAACGCATTGGCCACTTTTATCCTAAGGTGAAGCTGCCGAAGGAACATGGCGGCGGAGAAGCGACTGTGATTGCATGGCTGTGGGCGCGTACGGTTGCCAGTCCAAATCCGGCGGCTAAAGGCGCACATGTCCCATTGGTGCGGTCGTTTTGGCTTTCGACCAAGGCTGGTAAAAAGGCTTGGATCGAGCCGGTTATTGAGGCGGGCAGGTTGGCTTACCATTTCGAGGTCTGTAGCCAGAAGACCGAGTCGGAGCGACGAGCACAAGACAAGGGGTACGAGGTGAAGACTGAGCCGTCTGTTGCTGGGACTGTCTCGCGCAACGGCGGTGTGTGTCTGCTCACAGGAAGCCCAATCCCCCTTGAGTATGTCCGTGCGGAAGGCAGAGCAGGTCGGCTTGGCGCTCGGCTCATGGCGATTGTGGTGGAGGCGCCGAGTGGGAGAGCTTATTGCGCGCCGAACCACCAGCACGAGCTAGCGGCGGAGGTAGACCAGTCGCCTGACGTGCCCGACACGGACCTTCCTGAGGAGGCTCTTGGCTTCAGGGTGCAGAATTACGGCATGACAAAACATCGCCATTTATTTACGGCCCGCCAGCTTGCCGCGCTCGGTACGTTCTGCGATTTGGTTGGCGAAGTGCGGACCAGGTTGGTCGCAGACTCTGGTGAGAAAGGACTGTACGCAGATGCTATTGCAATGTATTTGGCCTTCGCGGTGAGCAAGTACTCGATTTACGGCAATTCCCTAGTTCCCTGGTACACGAAGGAGGACCGCCCGTCTATGCTGTTTGGACGCCAAGCGGTGTCTATGGTCTGGGATTATGCAGAGGTGAACCCATTAACTGAAATAGGTGGTTCGCTAGGGAAGTCTGTTAGCATCGTCGCGGATATTTTGGACAACTTGCCTTCCGGCGTGCGCATGGGAAGTGTGACCGCGAAGAGCGCTACTGAAATCGAAGCGGCCGGTGGGGTATTGTTCAGCACTGATCCCCCCTATTACGACAACGTTCCGTACGCGGACTTATCGGATTTCTTTTATGTATGGCTACGAAAGATGCTCTTGCCGATCTTTCCGGCGTTGGTTCCCACGGTTCTCGTTCCGAAGGCTGAGGAGTTGGTTGCAGACCCATTTAGGCACGGCGGCCGAGATGAGGCCCGGTTGTTTTTCGAAAAGGGGATGGGCCGGATTTTTGCCAGGATGCTTAGAGCCGCTGATGGCAGATTCCCGACGACCGTTTATTACGCCTTCAAGCAGGCTGAGGAGGATGGTTCGGATGTGGAGGGCGAGGAGGCCAGTGCCGCGCGGACCTCGACAGGGTGGGAAACATTTTTACAGGGACTGATTGATGTGGGGTGGCAAATTGACGGAACGTGGCCGCTGAGGACTGAGCGGACTGGTCGAATGCGCGACAACGCCAGCAATGCCCTTGCATCTTCAATTGTGCTTGTCTGTCGCCCTCGACCCGACGATGCCGGTTTGGCCTCGCGCCGCGATTTCCTCGCTGCGTTGAAGAAGGAGTTGCCCGAAGCGTTGCGCCATTTGCGGAAGGGCAATATTGCACCCGTGGATTTGGCCCAGGCCGCGATCGGGCCAGGCATGGCAGTGTTCAGCCGGTACGCGCGAGTGTTGGAGGCGGATGGTTCTCCAGTCGGCGTGCGCACTGCGCTGGCCCTTATCAACCAGACGCTAGATGAAGTCTTGGCCGAGCAGGAAGGTGAATTCGACGCAGACACTCGCTGGGCGCTGGCGTGGTTCGACCAGAATGGATTCAAAGAGGGCGCGTACGGTACGGCGGAGACCCTCTGCACGGCGAAGAATACCAGCGTTGCCGGAATGGTTGAGGCCGGCATCGTAGTCGCGAAAGCCGGTAAAGTTCGATTGCTTAAAAAGGAGGAGTTAGCACCGGATTGGAACCCGGCCAACGATTCGCGGCTAACCGTTTGGGAAGCGACGCATCACCTGATCCGATCTCTCGATAGCGGCGAGCAGGTGGCAGCCCAACTTTTGAAGGACCTCGGCGCGATGGCCGAGGTCGCACGCGACCTTAGTTACCGATTGTACACTGTTTGCGAACGGCGCAAATGGTCACAAGAAGCAATCGGCTACAATGCCCTAGTCTTAATCTGGCCTGACCTCAAAAGGCAAGCGGATGAGTTGAAGGCCTCTGGCCCCGCACAGAGGGAATTAATCTGATCCATGCCTAAGTTCTACGACAGACGAACCCTGAACCATGACCAGGCGGTTGCGTGGGCACATCAACAGATTGTACAAATGGGGTTCTCGTTCACCGAAACTCATGTTGAGGCTGGCATAGATGCGCACGTAGAACTTGCCGACCCCGGGACGGGGGCTGCAGCCGCATGCTTCCTTGGGGTGCAGGTGAAAACACAGGAGCGCTTTTCCGCAGAGAACGAGGAGCAATTCAGCTTCCATGTGGACGGGGAGGATCTGAGCTACTGGAACTCATCTGTGATTCCAATCTTGTTGCTGGTCTGCAAAGCAAGGACGTCAGAAGCCTATGCTGTATTCGTACAAGAGTACTTTAAACTTCCTGAGAACCGCACGAGAAAGACAGTAATCTTCAACAAGGAGCAGCACAGATTTGTCGCCGGCGAAGAATGGCAACGGCGATTACTCCAGGCCTCCGTGCCG
>PSRM01000210.1 GCA_003176045.1 Verrucomicrobiota bacterium
ACCTTCGTAGGCGTTAGCCAGCAGATTTACAGTCTGCCCTCGTTGGCCACTTGAGTATCCTACCACGAAGCGGGCTTGAAATTTACCGGACAGACGGTCGTTGTCAATGGCGCAACAAACGGTAAACGGCGCGGCTTGTTGGGGCGGATTTCGCCTTTTTGGCTGGGGCCTCGATCATGGGAAACGTAGCGCAGGTTTCCAACCTGCTGTGTCGCCGGTTTCGAATCGGCAGAGCGTACGCCCCGTTCGCAGGCTGGAAGCACTGCGATACAGCAGATTGGAAATCTGCGCTACGGCCAAGAGTAAGCCGAAAATCTGAAATGCGCCCGGCTTGTTGCGCCGCACATCAAACAATTCCCTGATCCAGCATTGCCTCGGCCACTTTGCGAAACCCGGCGATATTCGCCCCGTCCACGTAATTGATGAATCCATCCTGTTCCCCAAAGCGGAGGCACTGATTATGGATGGCCTTCATAATGCCGCTCAACCGTTTGTCCACCTCGTCATTGGTCCATTGCAAACGCATGCTGTTCTGCGACATCTCCAGGCCGCTGACCGACACTCCCCCGGCATTGGCCGCTTTGCCGGGGCCGAATGCGATTTTGCGTCCCAAAAACACTTCCACCGCTTCCGGCGTCGAAGGCATATTGGGCCCTCGCCCACGCAGAGGCATCCGTTGCCGGTCAGGTCTGCGGCATCGGAACCGGTGACCTCGTTCTGCGTCGCGCAGGGAAGGGCCACCTGGCACTGCACAGCCCACGGCCTGCGCCCTCTGCCGGATAACGTTGTCTCAACCCACCGAGCAGACTCGTAAGATCATTTTTCATAGCTTCTTCATTCTTCCGGTTCGTTCAAATCCACATTTTCTTGCGCCTTTGCGGCTTCGCGTCTTCGCGTTAAGCTTCCCGTCAGATTTGCTCAACGGCGACCAATCCCTCCGGCCCGGGCTTAACCCGCAAAGGATTCCTCAGCGGGCGGCCAAATCCGGTCCACTGGAGATCCATAACGTCGCCATCCGCCAACTCGATTCCATCACCGAAGCTGAAAACATCGGCGCCCAGGAAGTGAATGTGTACGTCTCGAGGCCGGCGGTGGGCGGGGTATTTGAAATGGTGGTGCTCAAGGTTGGCCAGCGTGTGGCACATGTTGGTTTCGCCGGTGGCACACCGCTTTTCCCACAGGACGTTCCCATTGCGCAGCAAGCGAACTCTTCCACCAACATTGCTGAAATCGGGCGACACGATCAACTCAGGTCCCAGCGAGCAACTTCGCAGTTTGGAAGATGCCAGGTAGAGGTAATTCTGCGACTCGAGCTTGTGGTCCGAGAACTCGTTAGCCTGGGCCATGCCCACACGGTGCGGCGCGCCCAATGGATCAATCCAATAAATCCCAGCCACTTCCGCCTCCTCACCACCATCCAGGCCAAAGGCGGGCACTTCCAGAGCCTCGCCATGCGCTCGCAGACAGGTCCCGCACCCTTTATAAAACCATTCCGGTTGCACGCCAATTTTTCCCGGCTCGGGCCGCCCACCTGCCAGGCCACACTCATACATTTTCATGCTGTCGGTGACGGGGAGGTTGGCGGCTGCGTGCATCGCCTGCCGGTTTCGCGCGCTGGCATTGTGGGTCAGCCCCGTGCCGGTGACCAGGCACCGCGCCGGCTCATCAGGATGATCGAAGGGTGGCAGCAATCGCCAGTCCGACTGTCCTTCGTAGATTGGGTCGTAACCGAGCCACTCCTGCGATCTGGCGCCCCGCAATGCCTCAGCCATCGGCTGTTTCCCAGCAAAAGCCTCCTCCACCAGCCGGTACGCCGATTTCACCCCGCGGAGCAAATTCAGCCTGTTTTCATCAACGAGTCCCACGCGCCTGCCTTCCTTCGGATGAGTGATCTGAACCAAACGCAACATGATCAGTGGTCAGTAGTCCGTGGTCAGTAGTCAGTAGTCTGCCAGAGTGCTGCTGTCCTGCATGATCGCCGCGGCCAGGGTTTTACAGTCGGCAAATTAAACGGTGCGCAGTTCACGGCGACATTGTTTCTACTTCTTGGGCGTTTGCCAAGGGGGCTCTGGCGGTTCATTCACAGGTTTGCAAGCATGAGGCGACCCGGCTAGATTCCGGCCCGTACTCATGGCGAACTCGAGTGATAAACGCATCGTAACTGGCTATCACGGCTGTGACGCCTCTGTGGCTGGGACAGTCTTATCCGGCGCAGCCCGACTGAATTTCAGCACGAATCCTTATGATTGGCTCGGACGCGGTATTTACTTTTGGGAGCATGGCCCGCAGCGAGCCGCAGAATGGGCCGTCGAGCAAGCTCGATTTAGGGGAATGAGAATCACCGAGCCAGCAGTTCTCGGCGCCAGAATTGATTTGGGTGAGTGCTTCGACTTGCTTGACACGGCCAACACTCGAGTACTCGGGAAATGGTATCGTGAGTTCAAGCAACGCACCCGCGAGAGAGGAGCACTAATGCCTGAAAATCGGGATGCGTCAGGTCACCGCAGAGGCGACCGAGTTCTGCGTTTCCTTGATCGCGCAATCATTGACTATGCCATAAACAGGATAGCGGAGGACACGGGCATCGTGTACCAGACCGTCAGAGGCGTGTTTGTCGAAGGAAAGCCGGCCTTTCCGCGCTCGAAGATAGCTCTCAAATCACACATTCAAATCGCCGTGCGAGATCCCGCTTGCATCCTCGAATTCTTCAAGCCGGCTTCGGTCGCCAATCCAAGGGAATAACTCCTTTTAGCCCTCAACCCCCGTATCGCGGCGTCAGCTTGCCATCCCGCGTGTAGATCCCAGCCCGCACCAGAGATTCAAAGGCCTGCTCCGGAGTCATTTTCCTGGTGGCCTTAAGCGCGCGCTCATGAGCGGCCAAGAGTTCCTCCCTAGAATGGAGCCGTCCGTTCAGCCGCGCCTTTGTCCTCGTGCTTTTCCTGACCGTTTTCATTCGATTTCACATGGCTTCCATGGGAAGCCTGACAAATATCCTCTTTTGAGCGCCCCAAGTCAACCCACGGGCGAAATGGTTGGCGCCGAAATTATGGATGGTCGTCGTTATCGCCGAAGCCTTCGTCGGTAATCGAGTGACGACCGCCGACCATTTCCGGGCCTTTGCCGCTTTGGAGCCCATTAGCGGTTTGCCGTGTTTCATAGCGGCGGCGACGATATACATCAAGCCGAACGGTTTCGCGCGTTTCGCGCATTCCTTGCCGAGTGCGCGAGATCAGGCTGGGGCGGAGTGAGTTGTCAGACAAGTTCACGGCAACTCTTCGAGCCGGATGTCACGATAGGAGGCCTCGGCTTTGCCGCCGCCGTGAATCTGCAGCCCAATAATTCCGCTGAGCGGTATCGAGTTGTCTTCCTCAGTATAGTCCACGGTCAGGATGCCATTAAGCCAAAGGCGAATATGGCGGTCTTCACAGCGAACGATGTAATCGTTCCAATCGTTCGCCTTCACGATTCGCCGGATAACTGCCGCGTGAGTATGAGCCAGGGTTTTGTTGCGGCGCGATTCATCATAAAGGCTGCCCCAGTAGCCTTCGCCCATATCAGCCTGATAGCCGATCATTTCATAGGCAGGATCCCGGGCTCGCTGACTGCGGAATTGCACACCGCCGTTGACAAAATCTGTCCCAACCAGCTTCACCTTCAATCGCAGGTCGAAGTTCTTGAATTCCCGTGTGGTGCACAGAAACTCGTTGTGCGGCAGGGCCTGGCTTAAATTACCACCCACCAGCGCGCCCGAGGCGATGCGCCAGGTCCCTTGTGTGTCGCCTTCCCACCCATCGAAATGCCGGCCATCAAAAAGCCGGGTTTGTTTTCCGGGCTTGGGCGGTGCGGCGGTCGCGTTCGGCATTTTGAAGGTACCCGCGCCGAGGTACTGCGGGTGAATCTCGACTTGGACCCGTCCCTTGGCCAGCGCGTCTTCTTTTTCCAAACCGGCCTGCAACTGCGCCCGGTTGGTCGAGCAAAAGAGCAAAATCCCCAGTTTGTCGCCGTCGTCCAGGAATGGGCCCGAGATGGCTAGCTCGCCCGAGCGCGCTTTGGCCCGCAATGACGGCAACAAATCGAGCATAGCACTTTCAGTCCGGCCCAGCCTCGCCCCGGCCCAATTCGTCCCTTTCTTGACGATGCAAAGCGTGTGCTCAGTGATCTGAAACGGCTTTTTCGGCGCGCTGAACTTCATGATATCAACCTTCCAGGGATGGATTTCCGCGTCCAGAATGCCGTTCTGTACGAACGGGTCCGCCCCGAAACATTCTTTGGCCTTCGCATCGCTCATAGCCGCGAGCACAACAATGCCGCGGATCCAGCCGTTATCGCCCAGCGGTCCAGCCGCGAAGAGCCGGCCTTGATCAAACAGGGTTCCAAAATTGCCTACGTGCGCCGCCTGCATTTTGCCGAGTTCCTCCTTGCTCAATCCCTTAGCTTTGGCGCGCTCCGAACCGGTATTGAGGAACACCCAGTGCAGCGGGTCCGTGTGTTCGGATAGTTGGGCCGCGCAGCTCAGCGGTAACGCGAGCAGCAACGCATAGAGCGGATTCTTCATATAAGTGTTGGTTTGGGTTCTGACTAGGGCGCGGAATTCAAACCAGCTAGCTTTCCTTGAACACGCAGCAAAGCGGCCGCGGCGTATGGGCTGGGGAACTCGCGGCTTTCGAGAATTTGCTTCCGGTAAGTTATTGCCTCAGCGAAAGCACGTGATGCTTCTGCGGAATTCTGTTTGGCAAGGTGAAGTTGAGCCCGCACTTCCCACCAGTGGGCGAGGGCAGCGGCGGAGCCGATGCCAAATTGCTTGCGGCTGTGCAGCAATTCCCAACTTTGACTCAAATCCTGCTCTGCTGGTTCGGAACAATTCCCGGCTAAAAAGGATTCCGCGCGCCGCGTCAGGGCGCGGGCGCGCATGAGATCGAAAATCCTGCCGGGCTCCATGCAATTCAGGGCTTCGGAAGCAGCCGCAAGCGCTCGCTGCGCATCACCGCGCTCAAGCGCGCACGCGGCCTCGTTATCCAGGGCCATTGCGAGCAAAGGGAACATATCCGCACGACGGCCCAATTCGCTGGCGGTGCAGGCATGCGTCCAGGCTGCGTCTTGCCGACCAATCAACCGAAAGAGCCGGCTGAGATCCATGTGCGGCTTCACCATCATCCTGGAATTGTTCTCGGCTTCGTTTAAAGCAAGTACTTTTCGATATGCCACTTCCGTGCCTGCCCAATCCAGTGATCGCTCACAGCGCTCGGCTTCCTGCCGCAATAAAATCTCCGGCGTCGGATTGGCTAATGCTTCCATGCCGGCTTGAACCAGGGCGGCCATCGCCGCTTGCTCGGCCGCGTCGTCATCGCCGGCCTCCACAGCTTTCGCGTAAGCTTTGACAGTCTCCTCAAGCCGCTCCATAAACGGGCTTTCGCCCGACTTCTCCGCCGGTGCCGAACCGTCCTGGTTTGCGCTCATGACTAACCGGCATTGTTGGCCAACCGGGCAACCTTTACAACGATGAAGCAGCCCGTCCGCTTCGCAATCGCGCTGCTTTGGTGTGTTGGTCGGGGCGGTGAGATTTGAACCCTTGGCCCCGTCCCCGGGCTACCCTTCAAAACGCTTGAACAGTCGGTAAATGCGAGGCGTTCCCACTCTCGCGAAAAAGCCTGATTACACAGTTTTCGCCACTTTTAGACGCCCTCCAGCCCGAACTGCCCGAACATGTTTTAGGTGGTCGCTTGAAAAGGGATTTCCGATCAATATCTATCTGCGAGATTGCATCTGCATTTCCAAAACAATTAAATCCCTCCACGAGCATACGTAGGCAAAATTGTTCAGCACACGCACCCGCAACGGCATATGGATATTGTTATTGATTTCCCTGATCGCAGATTGCCCGGCTAGAACTGGATGGGCTGGGTTGGTGATATTGAACGCTTTCACTCCCACCTCATCGACCGCAACCAGATAATTCCCTGCAACCTGAAGGCTCGCCACAGCGCCATCGGAATTGGCACTTCCCACCAACTTCGGCTTCGACGGGTTTTCCACATCAAGGATTTCGATTCCGTGCTCCGCAGAGCCTACATAGGCGTGCGGCCAGGCTAAATCCACAGACCCAAATTCAAAGTAAAGATTGTTCGTATGATGAGAGTAAGTGCCCAACAGACGGGGCTGAAGAGGTCGGGTCAAGTCGAAAATATGAATTCCTTCCCAACCAACGCCGTACAGACGATTGCTTACCACGCACAGTTCCTTGAAACCAAATCTGTTCGTCGTGTCTGAGTAATGTTGCAACCGGGGATGTTTAAGATCGCTAAGGTCCACAAGATCGAACCTTCCGTCTAGGAGGTAGGCACAACCGGTCGCCACTGCCACACGAGAGAAATGGTTGTGTGTCGCCACGCTTGATTCGTTGACTTTAATAAGGCGCGTCGGATCGCTGATATCGAAAATTTGTAAACCGAAGCTCGGAGTAGTTTCAGAAATCATCGGCCCGTCCGGACAATACGAATCGACCACGAAGGCAAGTTTTCCCACAATACAAACTGCCTCGGCAAAACCGCGAGTTTCGGCATGTGTTACGGCCCGGGGCAAACCTGGGTTGCTGACATCGAGAACCCGGAGACATCCACCGTCTGCCAGAAAAGCATAATGGCCCTGGAATTTCACATCGTTCGCATAGCCAAAAATAGGAAGATCGCCGCGAAGCATTGGCTTATGTGGGTCTGTAATGTCAAAAGCCGATAAAGTCACATCGCCGCCAGAGATTAGCCAATGCTCTGCGCCAGCAATACTTCGAGCACGTGCTCCTTGGATCCTCTTAGCGAGCCGTGGGTTTTTCGGATCGCTGACATCAACCACGTCGAGGTCGCTGTAACCTCCCAGATATGCGTACTTTCCAGAGATCCAGATGCAATCCCAGTGCGAGTACGAATCCTCAATGGCTGCCAGACTTCCCATTAGCATGGGTCTGGATGGATCGCTGACATCTAAGATTCGTAAGCAGTCAGGACTTTCCAGAAGGTAAGCACGATTGCGAAAGATTGACACTGCGATCGCCAAACCACGGGTCTGGAATTCGCCCACTCGTTTTGGATTGGCTGGGTCTCGGCAATTAAATATCTGCAGCCCGCTATTCCCGCTCGCAACGCTCGCAATAAAAGCATGATCACCGCTTACGGCGAATCCGCGCACGGCAGCACCGGTTTGTATTTCACCCAGCTTAACCGGTGTCGCCGGATTGGCCACATTCACGAGCAGGATTCCGCGACTTCCATCGGAGTCATTCGGCAGGAAAGCGATGTCCCGGTAAACATCCAGAGACTGGATGCGTTTTGCCTCTTTAAAGCGGCCCACCAGGTAAGGTTTCTCAGGGCTGCGTATGTCGATAATCGCCAATCCATCGGACTCAAGTCCAAGGTAGGCATAATGGCCCCGGACACAGACTGACCAAACACCAGCAACGGGCCAAACCCCTTTTTGCAATAGATCTCCCGTCGGGGTGATCTCGTAAATCACTAAGCCCGATCCCATGAGGACTGCATAGACGTGCTTTCCAACAACTTGAAGTCCGTACACTGGGCCACGCACATGCTTTGGCCATTTGCCGCAGTATTTGAAGATCACCTCTCCTCTTGCTTCCGCCCCAGCCACGTTCGTGCCCGACCCTCGTTCAGCAATAGAGAACATGATCCCAAATAGGGCAGCAACGGAGAGCACCCGGTGACATGTCCGCATAAGGCAACCTGTAACGATTAGACCGCCGCTCGTCACGAAGAATTCACCCGCGCGGCGTCTAGTACGTGTGGTCACAAAAAAGGAATTTCCCATCAGTATCAGTAACTAAATCGAGATGGCTGATTAGGCCAGGGTTTTTCGGAGGAGTGCCGGAGACGAATACTTCCGCCATTTTTATCGCCCAGCCCGAACTTTGCCCGAACTGAAAAATCGCCTCCTTCACAGTCTGTGTTAGAAAAGTGCTTTCTGTGCCGTGTTTGACGAGGGGAAATCACTTTTGGTGAGTTGGTCGGGGCGGTGAGATTTGAACTCACGACCTTCTGAACCCCATTCAGACGCGCTACCAAGCTACGCTACGC
>PSRM01000289.1 GCA_003176045.1 Verrucomicrobiota bacterium
AGCTTCGAAAGAATGATTTCTCTTACTTGTTCCTCAATATTTTTTTCGTCCATGTGTTGCTCCGGTTCTTAGTTTCGCTGTTTCTATGCTACCAATAGGGGGGCGTCAAGCCCGGAAATGAAATTTTTTTAGTGGTAGCAGCCGAGGTAACGAGTCTCAAATTTCGATTTCGGATTTCGGGTTTCGGGTTTTTGATTAGAGCCTCGTTACCTCGGCTGCTACCTCCTTGTCCGGTGCGCTCACATATCCAACCCCCCATCCACGCATAGCACCTGGCCAGTAATATATCGCGAGGCGGGCAAGGCCAAAAACCACGCGACGTGCGCCACGTCCTCGGGCGTGCCCAGGGTAGCCAGTGGGATTTCCTTTGCAATCGCCTCCTTGTGCTCCGGCGAAAGCTTGTCCGTCATCGCCGTTTGGATGAAACCGGGCGCGATGGCATTTGCGGTCACGCCCCGGCTGGCAAACTCGCGCGCGCACGATTTGGTGAAGCCGATGATGCCGGCTTTGCTGGCCGCGTAATTGCATTGCCCCGCATTGCCCCGCAAACCAATGACGGAAGTGACGTTTATGATGCGCCCTGAGCGTTGTTTCAGAAACGCGCGAGAAAGCGCTTTGGTAAAAAGGAACGCTCCCTTCAGATTCGTATCCAGCACGGCGTCCCAATCCGCTTCGCTCATCCGCATCAACAGCCCGTCCCGTGTCACACCCGCATTATTGACCAGTATATCCACGCGGCCCGGGTCCTTTAGGATCTCGGTGGCAGCGGCCTCGACACTCGCAGCATTCGCGACATCCGCTGCAATAGCCCACGCCTTGCGTCCCAGCTTGCGCACCTCCTCCATGGTTTTCTGCAGAAACTCCATGGTGCGGCCTACGGCCACGACGTCAGCCCCGCTCGCCGCCAGTTTCAAAGCGATGGCATGGCCAATGCCGCGGCCCGCCCCCGTCACAACCGCAACTTGATTTGCGAGCTCGTCCATAGATGCAATTTAAGGTTTATGGTGGCGGAATCTCGAGGTCTCGGCAGATCTTGCGGGCCAACAAGTCTCGAATTTCTGTATGGCGCTACGCCGATTTCGGGCTGGATTCTCCCACCAGGAATGTCGTTTGCCCTCGCGCACAAACACGCAGCCGTGGGCACGTAGGTGTTCCAGCACTTCTCGCCGCTTCACAAGGCAAGCGGTTCCTCCGCAAATTCCCCTTGTGCCGCCTTGCGGGCGTCCTCGCGGTTGAACTCCAGCGCCTCACGAAGCGCATCCCGCAACGATTCTAACAATTCTGGTTTGGTGCGTTCCTGAGCATTGACCCCGGCCACCTCTTCGACCCATCCAATCCACCAATCGCCATCTTGTTTCACAATCGCTGTGTAATCGCTTTTCATAACAGAATAATAGCGGTTGGCCTCGCTGCGGCAACCCACATGTATGTATATCGCCGTTTGCAAGTTCATTAAGTATTTAACTCATTCACGGTCTTTTCGAGACTCGCCGCATCCGCCACATTGAGCACGCACGCACTTTTGTCAATCCGTTTCAGGAACCCAGTAAGCGCAGTTCCCGGTCCCAGTTCGATAAAACAATCGCACCCCAGCGCGAGCAAATAACGAATACTCTCCTCCCACCGCACCGAGGCAGTCACTTGCTCGACTAGCAGTCGGCGAATCCCTTCAGGGTCACCATGCGCTTGAGCCGTCACGTTGGAGATCACGGTCACAGCGGGTTGTTTGATCGTTACCGCCGCCAATTCCGCCTGAAGCTTTGGCTGTGCCGAGGTCATGAGCGGGGAATGGTAGGCGCCGGCCACGGCCAGCGGCAGCGCCCGCCGCGCACCCTTCGCTTTTGCGAGTTCACACGCCTTGGCGATCTTGTCACTGGCCCCTGAGATGACGATTTGTCCCGGACAATTTAGATTTGCCAGCGACACTTCGGCCTCTGCGCACACCTCCCGCGTGGGTACCTCATCCAAACCGATGATTGCAGCCATGGCTCCGGGACTTACCTCACAAGCCTCCTGCATAAATTGTCCGCGCCTGCGCACCACTCGCAGCCCGTCCTCGAACGTCATCGCATCCGCTGCCGCCAGGGCCGTGAACTCACCCAGCGACAGACCAGCCGTAGCCTGAAAACTCAACGACGGTACCCGCTCCCGCAGCAATTGAAAAGCAACCCAGCTCACCAGAAAGATCCCGGGCTGTGCGTTCTCAGTCTTTGTCAGCTCCGCCTCAGGCCCATTGAAGCACACTCCCGCCAAACCATATCCCAACACCTTATTCGCGCGCTCGAACCATCCCGCCGCACTAGGAAACTGCGCAGCCAGGTCCTTGCCCATCCCAACAACCTGGGCTCCCTGGCCGGCAAAGAGCAGCGCTGTTTTCTTATTGTTCAAGGTTCAGGGTTCAGGGTTCAAAGTTCAAAGTTCCAACCAAACCTGCCGCCTGGCAGGCCGCAGAGCATCCTTGAGTCTGGAGATTTGTCAATGGAACAAAGCAACAGAATGGAAAGAGTGCGGAGATTTTGAACATGAGCACCCAAAGAGAACGAGTTTTTCCGTCTCTGTTCTCTCTGTTTCCTCCTGTTCAAAATCCAATTTCCCCTTTGCGTCTTTCCTTCTTTGCGCCTTTGCGTTAAGTCGTCTCCCTCAACATCGCTCCTCTGCGTTAAATCTCTTTAACCTTCACCCTAAAATGGCTACTGTTGCGCTCACATGTTCGAGCACCGCAGGAAGCCACTCGTGCCTCGGCGCGTTTTTTACGCACGGGTTGCCAGGAGCGCCGGGCTCGCGTCATTAGTTATCTTCTGCGCGCTCTTCCTCGGAATGGCCGGATACCACGGTCTCGAAGGTCTGTCCTGGCTGGACGCATTCCTCAACGCCTCCATGATCCTGGCCGGCATGGGACCCGTTGCACAGATCCAGACCAGCGCAGGCAAATTCTTTGCCGGCTGCTATGCGCTCTTTAGCGGCCTGGCGTTCGTGACCGCCACCGGCATTGTTTTCGCTCCGATCTTTCACCGTTTCCTGCACAAGTTTCATCTGGAGACCTAATGCCAACCGCCACCACCGGACCCGGCACACAGGCCGCAACCCAAAACAGCTCCTCCGGGAAATTGGCCGCCTTTCTCAAGAAGTTTACCGTCATCCTCGGTGCGCCGCGCGAGTTGTGGCTCGTTTTCGCTATCAAGCTCGTCGGAGTAGCCGCTTATGGCATCAATAACTCTACCCTGAAGCTTTGGCTTTCATCGGATCTGGGTTACAGCGACCGCAAGGCCCTGGGACTTGTAGCGGCGTGGTCATTTACGATGACGGGGATCACACTGCTGGTGGGCTCGCTGACGGATGCGGTTGGTTTCCGCAAAACTTTCTTTCTTGGGGTCTGGGTGTGCATCGTGGGTCGGGCGGTCATGGCGTTCACGGGACTCAAATGGCTTGCGCTTGCCGGAGGACTTTTTCCCTTGGCCATCGGCGAAGCTCTCGGCTCTCCTGTGTTGGTAGCTGCCGTGCGCAAATATTCGAACACGAAGCAGCGTTCGATCGCTTACTCGATTATTTATGCGGTGATGAACGCTGGATTTCTCATTGCCTCCTTTGTTTTTGATTATGTGCGTGAGGGACTCGGTGAGCATGGCCAGGTGCATTTGTTAGGGTTTTCGTTTAGCACCTATCGGGTATTGCTTCTCCTGGCACTGGCACTGGAAATTTCTCTGCTGCCTTTGGTGTATTTTCTCCGAAAGGGTTTGGAGGTCACTGATGACGGCATTCGCATCATTCCAGAACAGCCCAAATATACGGGTCAGAGCTTCCTGAACTCGTTTTGGTTCACGCTGCGCGACAGCGCTCGCGATACCTGGCGGCTCTTCGCTGGGCTATTGCGCCAGTCCAGCTTTGCCCGGCTGATCGCCTTCCTGATGCTGATCGCATTTCTAAAGCTCATTTTCATGCAGATGTATTATGTTTTTCCCACTTTCGGAATTCGCGAGCTGGGGGACGGCGCGCCGGTGGGCAAGCTCTGGGCCATCAACAGCATTCTTATCATCCCGCTTGCCTTGATTGTCGGGGCGCTCGTGCAACGGTTTTCCGCCTATGGTCTGGTAATAGTCGGCGGAGTCATCTCAGCCGCGTCCGTCTTTATTATGGCGCTTCCCACCGAGTGGTTTGGACCTTTGACTGATAATCAGGTAATGCACTGGATCGCGCTTCATTACCTCGGCCTCAAAGGAACTGTGCATCCCTATTATCCTATGATCATCCTGTTCATTATTCTGCTTTCGGTCGGCGAAGCGTTTTATTCGCCGAGGGTATATGAGTATGCCGCCGCCATCGCGCCGAAGGGGCAGGAGGCTTCTTACAGCTCTCTTTCCTACGTTCCTTTCCTCCTGGCCAAGATTCTGGTCGGCACGCTTTCAGGGGGTCTGCTGGCCGCCTACTGCCCCGAGCAGGGAACCAGGCACTCAGGCACTATGTGGCTCGTTGTAGCTCTGACCGCTTCCGTCGCCCCTGTCGGGTTACTCATTTTCCGCCGCTACATCCGTGTGCACGAAGTCGGCCGGCAGGATTGAGAGCGCTACTTTCTTGACTGCCCCAAGCGCGGGTGCCATTCTCCCGCCTTCGAGAAAAGGTCTGATGTCACCATCAAAACCAAAGCATACGTGTCGTCCTAAACTCGCCTATGGCTTCCCCATTTAACGATTTAACCATTTAACTCATTTAACCCTTTTCGGGTCACGTTTCACCTTCCATGGCAAAGCTCACTGTCAAAGACCTCAACGTACGCGGCAAACGCGTGTTCATGCGCGTGGACTACAACGTCCCATTGGAAGAAAAAGATGGTCAGATGGTCATCACCGATGACACGCGAATCAAGGAGACTTTGCCAACACTGCGCCTGCTCATCGAGCAAGGCGCCAAGATGGTCCTCGCCGCGCACCTGGGCCGCCCCAAAGGCAAACGTGAGCCTTCAATGTCTCTGCGCCCCGTCGCGGAAAAACTGGCCGATCTGCTCGGGTGCTCGGTCGCATTCGTGGACGACTGCATCGGCGAGAAGGTCGAGAAGACCGTAGGAATCATGAAGCCGGGCGATGTTTTGCTTCTCGAAAATATGCGCTTTTACAAAGAGGAGGAAGCCAATGATCTCGGGTTCGCCGAAAAGCTGGCGAGTGTGGCGGATATTTACGTGAACGACGCCTTCGGCGCGGCCCATCGGGCGCATGCTTCCACTGAGGGAATTGCCCGTGTCATATCGAAACGCGGTGGCCCGTGCGCTGCCGGGCTATTGATGGAGCGTGAGCTAAAATTTCTGGGCGATGAGCTGGAAAACCCCGCGCGGCCATTCGTGGTCATCCTCGGTGGCGCGAAAGTCTCGGACAAGATCACCGTTATTGATCGGCTCCTCGAAAAAGCCGACTCGATCCTGATCGGCGGCGCCATGGCTTACACGTTTCGCCTGGCCCAGGGCCACAAAACAGGCAAATCGCTCGTCGAACCTGACAAAACCGATGTTGCCAAATCCGCCTTGGAGAAAGCCAACGAATGTGGCGTCAACTTCCTGCTCCCCGCGGACGATGTCATCGCCGTCCCTGTCAAGACGGACAAACTCGATAAAAAAGGCAAACCCGTTGTCGAATACCAGAACGTGCGCGTGAATAATGAAATGGATTGCCCGGAAGACGCCGCCGGCCTGGACATTGGCCCCGAGACGGTAAAGGCCTATTCGGATGAAGTCTCGAGAGCGAAAACAATCCTCTGGAATGGCCCAATGGGCCTCTTCGAAGACAAGCGCTTCGCTGAGGGCACGTTTGCGGTCGCACGCGCCGTGGCTGAGGTCACTCAGAAAGGAGCCAAAAGCATCATTGGGGGCGGCGACAGTGTGAAAGCGTTAAACAAAGCCAAACTCGGCGACAAAGTTACCTTCATGAGCACCGGCGGCGGCGCCAGCCTAGAATTCCTCGAAGGCAAGGAGTTGCCTGGAGTGGCGGCACTCTCAGAAAGATAAGACTTTAACGCAGAGACGCAAAGAGGCAAAGACGCAAAGGAAAGAGAATGATCGAGAATGAAATCAGCAAGGTGATTGTGGATGCGGCGATTGAGGTGCATCGAGTACTGGGCGGACCGGGACTGTTGGAAGGAGTTTACGAGGAGGCACTGGCTGAAGAGCTGAGGTTGCGCGGGATGCAGGTGGAAAGGCAACTGCAGGTGCCAATTGTGTACAAGGGGAGAGCGCTAGCTTACCCACTCCGACTCGATTTGAAAGTTAATGGCTTGGTTCTAGTTGACCCAAAGGCAGTAGTCGAATGGAATTCCATTTTCGAGGCTCAAATGCTAACCTACTTGCGTCTGACCAAACTCAAGCTTGGGTTAGTCATAAACTTCGGCGAGCGATACGTCAAAAACGGGATTCACCGTGTTGTGAATGGTTTGTGAATCCTTTGCGTCTTTGCCTCTTTGCGCCTTTGCGTTAAAAACTAAAATGAACAAGACCCGTAAACTCATCATCGCCGGGAATTGGAAGATGAACAAAACGGTCGCCGAGGCCCTGGACCTTGTGCGCGGCCTCAAGATCGAGCTATCCACCGTTAAGGAAGTGGACATTGTGGTCTGTCCCCCGTTCACCGCGCTCGGCGAAGTCTCCAAGGCCATCCTCGATTCCAACCTCCGCCTGGGCGCGCAAAACATGAGCGAGCATAATGTCGGCGCCTACACCGGCGAGATCACCGCCGTCATGCTCAAGGAATTTTCCGTGCGCTACGTGATTCTGGGCCATTCCGAGCGACGCCAGTATCAAAGAGAATCCAACGAGTTGATCGCTAAGAAAGCTTTGGCCGCCCACAATGCGGCGCTCAAACCGATCGTGTGCGTCGGCGAGACCCTCGCCGAACGCGAAGCGAACAGGACGCAAGAGATTCTGGATACTCAGGTAAGGGGAAGCCTGGCCGGTTTGACCAACGATCAAATGGTCGAGACCATCATCGCTTATGAACCGGTCTGGGCCATCGGCACCGGCAAAACCGCAACCACCGAACAGGCCCAGGAAGCGCACGCATTTATCCGCGGGCTGCTCGGAAAAAGTTTCGATGAAACCGTCGCCCGGCGTGTTCGGATTCAATACGGAGGCAGTGTTAAGCCGTCCAACGCCCGCGAATTGATGAGCCAGCCGGACGTGGATGGCGCGCTCGTGGGTGGCGCTTCCCTTGAAACCCGCAGCTTCGCCGAGATCATCAAAAACTCCATTTAAGCCCGCGAAACATGCGAAACACGCGAAATCGACACCTGCGAAACCTTTTCATTTTCGCGTATTTCGCGTATTTCGCGGTTTCAACCATAAACAATTAGACTTTCGACGCGGCTTAGCTAATATCACCAAACATATTTATGGGTTTTTTGATCGGTTTGTTCACGTTTGTGATGGTGCTGGACTGTATTGTCCTCATCTTCCTCGTCCTCATCCAGCTTCCCAAAAAGGAAGCGGGCGCCGGCCTGGCTTTCGGCGGCAGCGCCACTGACGCCCTTTTTGGGGCAGGGAAAGGGAACGTCCTTACCAACATCACCAAATACGCCGCCGGCATCTTCTTCGGCCTCGCGATCCTCCTCGCAGTCATGCAGAAGAACTATCATGGCCGCAACGTCAGCGCCATGAACAGTCTTCTCAGGACGCCCGGCCCAATAACAACTATGCCGGCCTCAGGTGCTCCACCAGCCTCTTCGTCTACTGCACCCGCCAATGAACCCGCCGCGACAAACGTTCAAGTTACTCCGGTGACGTCGACCAACCTCCCGGCGCCAAAGGTTGAATCCACCAACCTGCCCGCTTCCTCGACCAATACCGCGCCGAAGTAAGCCCGGAGCGCGGACAGCCTTGTCCGCGCGTTTCCGCCGATGACGTAGTCAATTCCACTGTCTTGTAGGCCGGGTCCCCCGACCCGGCGCATACGCTGTGTGCAGGCCAACGGCCTGCCTCATACCAGCCCAGGGCGAGCGAGGAACGAGCGACGCCCTGGGTAACGACCCCCGAGAAGAATTCTGAGCGCTGAAGGCGCGTCTCATCTCATTTTTCGCGGCGCATTTCACATCCCATCCCAAAGTTCGGCGGATATCAATCCCACACATACCGCTCATCAAAGTCCACATGATACTTCCTCAACAAATCCCGATACTCTTCCTGAAACGTTACGGTGCGATGATGTTCCTCCTGCCGATCAATGTATCCCACTAAATCCTCCAACTGACTCCATCCAATCGAAAAATCTCCAAATCCGCCTTGCCAATAGAAATCCTCATATTTGCGCCCCTGAGTTTTGATCCAGGCCGAAGACGTTTTCTTGATATGCTCGATCAGGTCCGATTGGCTAATCGTGCGCGCTAATCTCGCCGCGATATGCACATGGTCCGCCACACCCCCAACGCGATACGCCTCACATTTGCAATCGCGGCACACCGTCGCCAGATACGCATGCATCCGTGGCCGGATCGCCGGATCCAAAAACGGACGACGATCTTTGGTACTGAAAACGATGTGCAGAATGACTTGGCTGAGGGATTGTGGCATAGGCGAAGAATGTTTTGATGTCTTGGAACGTGTGCATCCAAACCCTATGAAGCAGGCCGTTGGCCTGCAACAGAATAAAACTTGGGCGCCTCCACCCAGGGCGTCGCTCGTTCCTCGCTCGCCCTGGGCTGGTATGAATCAGGCCTTCGGCCTGCCATGAACCAGGCCTTCGGCCTGGGATGAGTCAGGCCTTTGGCCTGGTTTTGACGCTGAAGGCGTCGCTTATATCAGCCCAGGGCAAGCGAGGCACGAGCGCCACCCTGGGGGTACGCGGCCAAAAATGTTCTGAGCCCTGAAAGGGCGATTCATTTCTGTTCCCCAATCTCAAGAGTTGGAAATGGTTGCGGAATACGTCCGGGTGTTTCAGAGTGAGAATAGGTCAATGAACGACGCCTTCCGACTCGATAACCCATGGCGGGAGTTCTCTAAGGCCATTGGCTACGTTCTTGCCGCCTTGCTTCTGATCGCGGTGGTACTTTTCGGCTTATGGTCGCTAATCAAACTCCACCGACAGCACCAGCGAACCGAATGGATGCCAGTAGGCTTAAAGGAGCTGGCCGGACTGTCCATAACAGACAAGGCAATTCACCATGAATTGGACGATTTGAATGTGGCAATGACAAATACGTTCACCGAGCGGCATCATTGGACAAGCGACCACCTCCTCCTGATGACCAACGGGGAGTATATCTTCTATGTGTTTAGACATGGCAATGAAGGCGTGGTTGACCACCTCTTTCTTGGTCACGCGTCTGATGGGAGGTGGTTTTATACAACGTACCATTTTTGCATAATGCGTGGGCTTGATGCCCCCGGGAGCATCGCAGAATTCACAAAAACCTATTTCGCCCGCGAATTCGACGGAAAATCGGACGTTTGCCTTCAACACACTTGGCCATGAAAATTACGATTGACACGCAACACGCACTACGCACCACGATGTAACCCACGTAACCTATTTAACCCCTTCTACCTACACCTCCCGACCTTCAAAACTCACGTTTCACGTTTCACGATTCACGCACCATGCCTTTGCCTCCTGCTCAACCGAAGCTCTTAACAAGCCACACCTGCAAACTCACCGATCCCCAGGCCACCGCCCTTAAATCCTGGCTCGAAGCCCATCACGCCAAATTCCGTGAGGTCCCCTACGCCCGGTTCGCCGCCGAAAAGGACAAAACGAACGTCGTCTTTTACGAAAGCGGCAAGCTCGTCGTGCAGGGCAAAGGCACGCAGGATTTCATCGAGTTCGTCCTCGAACCCGAGATCCTCAAGGAAGCTCGGCTCGGTTATGAGGCCGTTCTGAATCCCGAACTACTCCTGCCACGCCTCGGCGTTGACGAAAGCGGCAAGGGCGATTTTTTCGGTCCGCTTTGCATCGCCGGCGTTTATGTGAACGAAGCGGTCGTTAAAGCCTGGAAAGACTCCGGCATCCGTGATTCAAAAAACATTTCCAACGATCGCAAAATGCGGGAGCTTGCTGAACTCATTCAAAAAACTCCCGGTTGCGTCACGAGCGTCGTCCCCGTCGGCAACGAAGCCTACAACCGGCTCTACGTGAAAATGAAAAGCGTCAACACGCTCCTTGCCTGGGGCCACGCGCGCGTGATCGAGAACCTCATGGGCCAAAAGCATCGTATGAACCCCCCGCCCGTCCGCGCCATAAGTGATCAGTTCGCCTATCACAAAAACACTGTTGCACGAGCCCTCATGCCCCTGGGCCGCCAAATCGAGCTAATCCAAAAGCATCGCGCCGAAGAAGATATCGCCGTCGCCGCCGCCTCCATCCTCGCCCGGCACGAATTCGTCACCCGCCTCGGCGACCTCGAGAAGCGCTACGAACTGGTTCTGCCCAAAGGCGCTTCATCGGCCGTGGATGCTGCCGCAAAAGCGTTCGTCCAAAAGCACGGTGCCGAAAATCTCCCCAAAGTCGCCAAAATGCATTTCCGCACCGCCTTCCGGGCTCAAGGGCTTCCCGAACCGCCGAAGGTCGAGTGGCGGAAACCCAGATGATTTTACAGAAGGAAACGAAGAGAACGAAGATGATCGGGGCGCCGGGCCACCTTCGTTCGCTTCATTAGCTTCTGTTAAACTGCCGGCGAAACGCATTCGTTTTTGCTTTGTCTATAATGCGACCGGTTAGTGCTGGTTATGACAAAACTTAAGGCAGCTATCTTTATCGCTATCGCAGCCCTCGGCGGTGTCGCCCTCTTGTTGCAGCGCCAGGAGCAATCACATCTAAGCGAGCAAAACCGCTCTCTCCGACGGCAGGTTGAACAAGTCGCCGAACTGCAGGCGGAAAGCGATCGGCTCTCGTATTTGGTTTCTCAGTTAACAAACTCTCATGGTGCGTCCCTCCAGTCACAGGAATTGTCGAGACTCCGCAGCGAATTAGCTGCGCTGCACGGGCAAACAAACGATCTCGGCAGACTTCGCGCCGAGAACCAGCAATTGCGCGCAGCCCGGGCCGCAACGGGCGCAAGGTTCGGCTCCGCCCACGCAAGTGGGCTGCCAGGCCTGGCATCAAAGCAAACCTGGGCGTTTGCGGGTTATGCAGATCCCGAGTCCACCTTTCAATCTGCTATGTGGGCCATGAGCCAGGGCGATGCCAAGACATTCCTGGCCAGCCTTTCACCCGAAGGGGATGCGTTCAAACATGCGCAAGACCAGCCCGAACATATAGCCGCCAGCCTGCAGCAGGAAGTCGAACCGGTCACAGGAATCAGCATCATAGATAAGCGCGTTCTTGCCGATGACGAGGTCATTTTGACCGTCCATGCCGCCGGGCGGGAGGAAACAGGCAAGTTCCGATTCCAACGCACCGGCAGCGAATGGAAACTCGTCGGGCCCGTTAAGGACGAAGCCCCGCCGGCAACCAAATAGCCTTCAGTTCCGATACCGACGGGGTTCAGGGCCACTCAGTCTTTGTTGAATATTGGTGTTTGAAGTTTGAAGCTTCTAGAGCCATGCCGCCCCATCCCAAAGCCGCCCCCGTTTTAACGTTTTAACCTTTTTAACGATTCAACTCTTCCCCTCCGCCTCCACCTCGCTCAACATCTTCTTCGAGCATTCGGGACAGATCCCATGCGACGCCCTGCGGCCGGTCTTGCGATTGAAATGTTCCTCGAGCGACATCCACGAATGTTCGTGCTCGATCTTGCGACACCAGGCGCACACGTGCAAAAAGCTTTCGAGATAGCTTAAACGCGAGACGACCCTATATACCTTATAGGCCGAGATAATCCATAGCAGCACGATCACCACCGTCACGATTGCCGTGCGGTTCCAATCCGTGGCTTGATGTTCCCGTCCAAAGATCGCGTGCGCGAGATCAAACAGTGCATCTGACCAGGTGAGCACGATGATGATCAAAAATCCCAGACTCTGCCACAGCAGCGCCTTCTGCCAATAAAGCGTCTGCTTCGGCGGCGGACTGTTTGGATCCGTTGTTTTCATAATGCTTAGGATAACCAGAATAGGACTCCAATCCCCTCCTATGCAATCCACTTTTCCTCGCATGTTTGTGCGAGTGAAGGCTGCGTGATTTTCACGCGCAAAGCGTGCGTTTCACGCAAACTCTCTGTCCCGATTCCTCGATTCTCAGCCAAATCCCGCTAATTCCTTTGGTGGCACATTCGATGCTCAAAGATTTTCGGTCGTCACCTAAGTTTTGAATGCGCCTCGTTTCTCCGGCGCAAATCGGAGCGAACGTGAATTCGAATCCAGGAAAATTTTTGGTCATAACCGGTGCATGGCTCCTGAACGCAGCGTGGGCTTCCGGCCAGGTGTCCACGACAAATTTCTTCAATTGGGAGACTGCCCCTGTCCATCCGATCGCGCTGAGCCCGGACGCGACAAAACTGGCAGTCTGCAATCTGCCCGATGCCCGGCTCGAAATCTTCGATGTAACTTCGGGCAGTCCCAACGCTGTGACCAATATTCCCGCTGGCCTTGACCCTGTAACAGTTCGTTTTCGGAATAGCTCCGAAGCATGGGTTGCAAACTATATTTCCGATTCCATCAGCGTTGTTGATCTTTCGACAGCTCGCGTCAAAAGCACAATCAGCACGGCAAATGAACCCTCAGACATCATTTTCGCCGGAACACCTCAGCGCGCATTCGTTTCCTGTGGCCAGCCAAACCTCGTCCAGGTTTTCGACCCAATCTCTCTGCAGCTCATCACCAACCTAGCGATGGACGGCAACAGACCGCGAGCCATGGTCTCCAGTCCCGACGGCTCGAAGGTCTACGTTGCCATTTTCGAGTCCGGCAACGCCTCGACCATTATCAGCACCGGCGTCTCCTCAGGCGCGCCTCGCCCCAGTCCGATAAATTTCACCTTTGCTCCTTCTGGCGGCCTGAATCCTGCGCCCAATAGCGGCACGAATTTCGTTCCCGCTATCAATCCACTCATCTCCACCTCCACCCCGCCACGCGTTGGCTTGATCGTGAAGAAGAACCGCAATGGCCGTTGGATGGATGATAACCAGGGAGACTGGACCGAATTTATCCGCGGCACCAACGCCGCCTTCACGGGCCGGGTGCCGGGTTGGGATATGCCCGATCATGATCTGGCGATTATTGACTCGGCCACTTTTGCCATGACCTATGCTTCGGGGCTAATGAACATCTGCATGGCAGTTGCGGTGAATCCGGTTTCCGGAAAAATCTGTGTGGTGGGAACTGATGCCCTGAACCAATTGCGTTTCGAGCCCGTGCTGAAAGGCATTTTTCTGCGCGTGAATCTGGCGCAGGTCGATCCGTTCACCGCAAGCTCCGTTATCACGGACCTTAACCCCCATCTATCCTACCAGGCGTCCCAGACATCCGATGCCGACCGTACAAACTCCGTCGGCGACCCGCGCGGAATCGTGTGGACCTCAGATGGCTCTCGCGCCTACGTCACAGGAATGGGCTCGGATAATCTCATCGTCATAGACGCTCAGGGCAATCGCGCTACCACCAACTCTGTGATCACTCTGGATGCCGGGCCAACCGGGCTCGCGTTAGACGAGGGCCGGCGCCGTCTCTATGTGTACAACCGCTTCGCGGGAACGATCTCCACCATAGACACGGTTGCCCTTACTGTGATTAATACGCGTCCCCTCTGGGACCCCACGCCGCTTGCGATCAAGGTTGGCCGCCCGCATCTCTACAATACGCATGACACTTCAGGCCTTGGCCAGGCCTCCTGCGCGTCCTGTCATGTGGACGCCCGTTTCGACCGGCTCGCGTGGGATCTGGGCGATCCCACCGGCACGATCAAGATCATTACCAACGCAAATTTCGGAAATTTCACCCCAGGCGTCACCAACAACTATCACCCTATGAAGGGCCCGATGGTTACGCTGACTCTTGAGGATATCATCAGCCATGAGCCCTTTCACTGGCGTGGAGACCGAGACGGTCTCGAGCAGTTCCAGGTCACCTTTACTAATCTTCAGGGTGCAGCCTCTAGTCTCACGAGCAACCAGATGCAGGAGTTAAAAGCTTTCCTTGCAACGGTACGATTTTCGCCTAATCCATTCCGTCTCTTCGATAATTCTCTCTCCACCAATCTTTCAATGCCGGGCCAGGCTGTTCTGGGCCGGGGCTCGCTGCCGGCCGGCGCCCCTCTGCCAAACGGCAACGCTCAAGCCGGCCAAACCACCTTCCGCCAAACCGTCGCTCCCACAGATTGTATCGTTTGCCACACGCTCCCTACGGGCCTCGGCACCGATATGCATTTCAACGGCGCCGTTTGGCAGCAAATCCCGCCCGGCACCAACTCTTCTCACCACACCGCCTTGATTGAACTGGAGCGCGCCAATGATTTGCCCTTCAAAGTGCCTTCTCTCAGAAACCTTTACGATAAATTCGGCATGGACCTCTCGCATACAAACAGCCGCGCCGGATTCGGGTTCTTTCATGACGGCGGCGTAGATACTCTCGTCCGGTTCATCCAGGACGCTTTCTCCATCACCAATGACCAAACAACGGCCGATCTCACCGCCTTTCTGGTTTCTTTCACCGGCTCCGATCTCATCCCGGGCTCGGTATCGGACCAGAACCGCTCGCCAGGTGTGGCCAGCCTCGACACACCGGCAGCCGTCGGATTTCAGCTTACCATCAGCAGCTCGGCTCCAGTGGCTTTGCTAAGCAACATGGTCGCCCTGGCGAGTTCCCCGGCCAGCCGCGTTGACCTCATTGCAAAGGGTTTTAAGGATGGACTCGCCCGGGGCTGGTTTTTCGACCGGACATCCGGCAATTTTCAATCCGACCGCTTGTCCGAGGTCCTTTCTCCGGCATCCTTGCGAGCGCTCGCTGCCGTGGGCTCAGAACAAACTTATACGATTGTCCCCGCAGGAGCGGGCAGACGGATGGGCGTGGACGAAGATGGCGACGGCTTTTTGGATCGGGACGAACTTGATTTTGGATCCGACCCGCGGAATCCGCTCTCCCTCCCCATCCCCGCACCAGGACCGCTGACGATCAGCACAAATGGGGCTCTTCTCAGTTGGAGCGCTGTCCCGGCAATGCTTTATCGCGTCCAGTACACAACTAATCTTGCAAGCGTAGCCTGGCTCAATCTCTCCGGAGACGCCCCCGCCACCAACAACACTGGCTACAAACTCGATCCGTCTCCCGCCACAAACCTCGCCCGCTTTTATCGCATCGTCGCTCTGCCATGAAGTTCAACCGGTTAACTCAATTAACTCCGTTGCTCTCCAGCTTGATCGTACTCCCTTGCACGTGCGTCGGCCAACGCTCTTTCACCCTGTCCATCTCTTCCACGAACCCCTCCGGCGTCATCATCAGTTGGCGGGCTCAATCCGCTACCCCAACACCGGACCTCGTTCTGGTGCCTCAATTTCAACTGATGCGCAGCTTCAATTTCAGAGATTGGTTTCCTCTTGGTTCCCCGCTCACTGCTTCAGTTGGCCAGACCCTAGCGGTCACGGATACGAACGCCAGCATGGCCTGTTATCGGGTCCAGTCCATCATCTCCCAGGAGTACGCCCAGTTGAGCTACGCAAATTTGAAATCCGGCCAGTTTCAATGGGCCGATCTCTTCGGAGGAAACCTCTTCGGCGCAAATCTTTCTCAAGCCATCCTCACCAATGCCAACCTCAGCGCCGCGGATGTGCGTTCCGCAGATCTGTCCTCGGCAGATTTCACCGGCGCCGATCTTTTCGACATCGAGGCCGCTCCCGCCAAATTTGATTTCGCGAGATTCTGGAACGTTGACGCCGCCTTTGCAGATTTCGAAAACGCCAGCCTGTTCGGCGTTGACCTCACTGGTTCCGATCTCAGTTCCGCTATCCTGACCGGCGCCGACCTGGATTACGCGACATGGACTGGGGTGAAAACAGACGCCGATACCCAGCTCGATCCCAAGCCGCTGCTGCTCTTGCATCTGGTAAATAATCCGGCCACCAACGCCGTTCTCACAAACCTCGACCTCAGCTTGGCCAGCCTCGGCGGTCTCAACTTCAGCCATGCCAATTTCACTGGAGCTAATCTGAATGGGACCGACCTGAGCGGCTCGGACCTTCGCGGCGCCAACTTCACTTCCGCCATTCTCAGTTTCGTTTTCTTTAACGCAACGCTTATGGATTCGAACACAATCATTGACGCCAAATCACGCCTGGTATGGCAAATCCTAAATCAACCCGTCTCAGGCCGCGATCTTCATGGCACGAACCTCAGCTTCGTATCGCTCTTCCTGGCTGATCTCATCAGTGCCAATCTGACAAATTCCACCTGTACCAGTTCGCTATTAGGAGATGCTAATCTCGGAAAAGCCAATCTCACACGCGCGAATTTCAATGGCGCCGACTTCTTTGGGGCGATTCTAACGAACGCAAACCTTACGCTCGGCCAATTCCAGTCCGCCGATTTCACCAAGGCCAACCTCCTCAATGCCACGACCAATGGCGCCAATTTCAACGGGGCGACCTTTAACCAGACCATCATGCCGGATGGAACGATCAGGTGAGCTACCTGAGATGGGAAGGGGGACGCTGGTTGGCGTTTAAATACGCGCAGTAACGCCCTTGCAAGGCTCGCAAAAAGTCGGCGCGTCCAGTTGGTGAAAGACGCTCTAAAATTGGAGCAAGGAGCCGTTCTACTTCGACTTGCGCCTGGTCAAACTCAGTGGGTGTCGGCTTCATCTCGCGCCAGCAGCGACTTGAGCAGCTTTTCCAGTTCGGGATTCACTGGAAAGCCGCGTGCAAGATACGCTCTTCCTCACTTGGACTCATCTGGCGATGCCAGATTGCCAGTTTGTCTTCAAGATGTCGAACACGTGCGCTTACACGCTGAGCCAGAGCCTTGTCCGGAAACGCTGACTCCTGAGTAGCGCGTTGAACTACCCGACCCCAGGCAAGAAGCTTCTCCACCCATCCTCGATGTCGTTCTTTCGCCTCTTGCCCTTCGTCCTTGGTCAGGTGTTGAGCTTCCCATCCGCCCAAAGCAGAACAAACAGCATCCCAGTCTTCTACCGCCGCACGAAAGTTGTGCATCATCCGTGCTTCAAACCCGCCCAATTGGCCTACTTCAAAAGGCAGGGGCTCTGCGACGTTTGTACTCATCCGTGAATGGTAGCACCGGCAGTTTCGGTCAGCAACCTCAGCCAATTTAACTTGTGAAAGAAGCCAAAAAAATCTTTTTAACAGCATTGACACCCTATCCCGCCTCGCCTATTTTGTTCGGCAGTCGTAGGGCCCTAAAAAGTCAAAAGAAGTCAGCCCCAAGCCTTTTTGAAGACAAAAAGCGGGGGTGACGGTCTTTTGTCGTTTGTAGTTAATGGTATCAGGATGAGAAGATTTGGCCAGCTCCGAAGGTTTTCGGGGCAAGCCCCGGACCGGTTTCGGTGCTAACGCCCATGTAGCTCAGTTGGTAGAGCGCGTCCTTGGTAAGGACGAGGTCATCAGTTCAATCCTGATCATG
>PSRM01000129.1 GCA_003176045.1 Verrucomicrobiota bacterium
GGGTCGAACCCACACACTCTTACGAGTACCAGATTTTGAGTCTAGCGCGTCTGCCAATTCCGCCACATCGGCTTGCAGGACGTGAGCCAAGATAGCGGAAAACGGGTTCGTCGCAAGGTGTAAGTAACCGCGCAAATTCCATCATTCTTGCTCCAAGTGTGCTGCAAGTGTGCTGTGGTTGTGGAGGCTGTGTAAATACGGGTTGGAGCTGACTTTCCTGGGCCTCCTGTAAGTGTGCTGCAAGTGTGCTGAGCGGAAAAGGCTGGCAACCTTCTGACTAGTGACTAATGATTGCGGATATCAACGCCGGACAGTTCGAGGACGAAAAACTAAGGTTGGCCGCATGCCCATAGCAGGCCGCGGGTCACGAGGCGCTGGTAATCAGGATCTTCGATAGTCCGCATATCGTGGCCCAGCGTGGTGGCGAAGACGCGGCCTTTGCCATAGAGATGGGTCCAGCAGACGGTGTGTTCCCGGCCATCGCGAGGGCTCTTGGCCTTGAGCAGCGGATGCGAGTCACTGATTAGCTCGATGGTTTGATACAACTCGTCGCCTTTAGTGCGCCAATGGTCTGGAAAGTCTTTGAGGATGGCGCTTTGGGCATCCAGTTTCTCGGTGCCAAAGGGCTGATAGGGATCATGCACCTTGGAGCGCATGCCAATGGCGTTCTCCCAGTCGTGGACCTTGTTGAAGTATCGAAACGCGTGGACACCGCAATGCAGAATAACAGCGGGTTTGCCTTCGCGCAAAGTTTGGAGGGCATTGTCCAACAGCCCCGGTTTCGCGTTATCAAAACACAAATCGTAGATGATGACGTCATAGTTTTTGGCGAAAGCGGCGTTGGTGAGCGGATCGACGGACCATGCGAACTCGAACTGAACGGGTGTTTGGCGATTGATGTTTGAAGTGAGCAGAGGGATTTGGCGCGCGTAATCGTGGCAGCAACCGCCGGTGAACAGGAGGGCTTTGAGGGGAGTGTTGGAGGCGCCCAAGGCTGGAGCGGTCAATAAAAGCGACAGGCAAAGGAATAAGGGGCACGGGGTTAAATGAGTTAAATGAGTTAAATAAGTTAAATAAGTTAAATAGGTTACATGGGTTACACGGGTTACATGAGGACGGGTCGAGGTCATTAGGAGATTCAAGATTTGAGATTTCAGATTTCCGACATGCGCGCGGACGAGGGCGTCCGCGCTCCTTTACTTGCGTGCTTTGCGAACAGCGTCAGCATAGGCCTCAGGCAATTTGATGGCTTTACCGGAGTCCGACCACCAGCGCGGGATCTCGGTGTAAATCCAAACGTATTCATCGGCGGTTTTCATGGCTTCGTGCACACTGGCCTGAAAGACTTCCGGAGGAAAGAAGTTTTTGGCGACGTTCTCAGTTTCCCACGCCAGTTTATGCGAGTCGTAGTCCATCCAAAGCCCGAAGCCAATCGAGAAGACGCGCCGGTATTTTTCCGAGTCGCGCACGATTGGCAGAAGGTCAACCGTGGCCGCTTTGCGCGCGGCGGAGAACTGCGCGGCGGTTTTGTAGGCATAGGAAAGCTCGTGGCCATCAACAATTCGAGTGCGCCCTTGGGTGGCTTCCACCATCCCGTCCAAAAAGGGCCCCAGCAGCCCATAGTGGCACTCAGCCAGAGCTTTTTTGCCGGCGGATGATTCGCTCCAGGGCAACGAGTAACCGAACGTCAGAAACAGCGTCAGGCCCGGGTAACCTTGCTGGAAGGCCCGAATGACCTCGGCTCCGCGCAGGCGTGCCTGGGCGGCATACAGCTCCCATGATTTGCTTTTTGCGTCACGCTGTTTGTGGTACTCGAATAATGGTCCTTCATATTGCTCGGTATCAAAGAGGATGCCGGGGCATTTACCGGCCCGGGCCAACTGCGCCGCCAGGCAGGCATTTGAGATGACCGCGCTGTAATCGTCGAACCAGTCGAGTTTGCCAGGGGTGGTGTTAAAGCGCAGGAAGCAGTGGTCGAACGTGCCGAAGTGGATCACTTTGAGGTCTTTGAAGGCGGCTTGGAGATCGTTTTGGTTGAATGGCTTTGTTCCCCAGCCTTCCCACGTGAAGCTCCCCTGCTCTCCTTTGGGATTTGAGTATTGCACGTGGAAAACGCAGCCGTCGAAGGGGCTTTGTTGCATCTGCGCGATGTGGGCGCGGAGGAATCCTGTACTCGGCTCGTCCCAGCCGAATTCGATGAGCTTTTTCCCTTTTGTGCTGGAAGTGTCCGAACTGGCTTCCGCAGTGAAAAGCAAATAGAAGAAGGGTGCAGCTACAACAACCAATGTTAGGAACGCTCTTGGCATTTACTCGCTCGCTACCGCTGTGGGCGAGTCACTTCGATCTCAAGTATCTCCGATGGGACGCTTGCCAACGCTGAGATAAAAGTAAATGGCCATGCCTCTTCATTTTCAGCATAAGGACCTGGATCGGAAAACGGGATTGGTTCTCCAATCTCCAATCCAACTCCGCTGAACTGCACGTAGTACTTGCCTGGCTCTGTGAAGTGATGGTTGCTGGAGATGTCCATCTTATCAGCCAACACGACGGAGGCGCCAGGGGCCAGTTCATTCCGGGATTCGAAGAATTGGCCAAGTTCCTCTCGGGAAGGAACCTCCTTTTTCTCGTGATCCAAAACGGTGAGCGCGTGAAAAACAATTCCCACATTCTGATAATGCACGCCGGAAGTGCCGAGGTTTAGCAATTCCAGCCGGAAGAGCATAGGCGAACCAACAACAAAGGTTTCGCTGACGGCGCTCAGGTGGGTCTTGAGGCCCTTTAGCTTCGGCTCGAGGCTTTGACGGATCTGTTTAAATTTTGTATCGCGTTTCTGAAACGATTCTTTTTTGTTTGCGATGTACTGATCGAGCTTAACAGGAGGATAATCGGCCACCCACGTTTCGTTCGTCTGATAGATCGCCCAGTACCATTGAATGAATGGTTTTGCATGCCGTTCGGTCAGCGGAACAAGGAGGCCAAAGGAGTTAGACCCACAGCGCCAGCATCCGAAGTCCTGAGCCAGCAGGTTCGGTAGAGGGACGGTTTCGGAAAAGAAAGCTTGGGGCGTAGGCCATTCGGCTGCTTTGGCGCGCAGGCGGTCGGAGCACAGGGAGAGGGCTTCGCCCCAGTGCCTGGCGGCGAGAGCATCCTGGATGCGCAGAAAAAGCATATTCGCTTTTCGATACCCGGCGGAATGGGGGTTTGGAGGAAATGGAGGCGCCCCGGCGAGGGCTTGCAAGGCGATCAACAGCAGTGCGGTGAGGGTTCCATTAAGGGGCGTACCCAGTCCTGAACGCGGACGAAGCCGTCCGCGACTCCGTACCGTGATGGCTGCATTAAGATGCATATTCAGCCAAGACCGGGGGCGAGGCCGTCCCGCCCCAATGTGGTAGAACCTGCACGGGTCGAGAGGATTGGTATCGGTAAGGTTGAAAGGGAGGCATTGATCGCTTAGATAACTAATGTTCAGAATGAGCGGGGAAGGCTAAGGGAATCAAGACAAATTCGGCGGAATTACGCTCTCTGTCTTCCCTGCCGGGCCTCCTGGTATTAATCCGCTCAAACCCAGCGATGAAATGAATCGCTGGGCTGGGCTATTATCTGTCGCCCCTCCGGGACTGCGGTTCTTGCGGAAAGTTCGTTGATATTTCAGCGCTTCTCAGCGATGTTTCGCCCGGTGAGCCAATCCACACAAAAGGAAGATCTGGTGACGTGCCGTTTAGGTGAGGTGCACAGACCGGCAGCGCCATGCACTATAGTTATTTTTGGGGCGAGCGGAGACCTGACCGCGCGCAAGCTGGTCCCGGCGCTCTACCACCTGCACAAGGAACAACAGATGCCGCCGGACTTTCGGATAATCGGTTTTGCGCGACGTGAAAAAACGGATGCTTCCTGGCGGCAGGAATTGCGCGAGGCGCTGGACCAATTCTCGCGCACTAAACCTGTGGATGACGTGGTGTGGCGGGATTTTTCGCAGCACCTTTTGTATTGTCAGGGAGACCTCACCGATTCGGCTGCCTACCAGAAGTTACAGAAACAGATTTCAGATTTTCCGGATCCGGGCCTGCAACAGAACTTGCTCTTTTATCTGGCCATATCTCCGAGCCAATTCGCGGATGTCGTGGCGCGGTTGGCGGAAGCGCGCCTGCTGCACCGTGAAACGCAGGCGGGCTGGGAGCGGATCGTGATCGAGAAGCCGTTTGGGCACGACCTGGAATCGGCGCGGCGACTGAACCAGGAGTTAACGCGTTTCGCCAACGAGCAACAGGTCTTTCGCATTGATCATTACCTCGGCAAAGAGACGGTGCAGAACATCCTCATGTTCCGTTTTTCCAACGCGATTTTTGAGCGGCTGTGGACTCGGGACTCGATTGACCACGTGCAAATTACGGTGAGCGAAAAAGTAGGGGTGGGCCAGCGCGGAGGTTACTATGAGGAGGCTGGCGCGCTGCGCGATATGGTGCAAAACCATATGCTGCAGGTGCTTTCACTTGTTGCTATGGAACCGCCCGTGTCGTTAGATGCAGAATGTATTCGAAATGAAAAGGTCAAGCTCATGCAGTCCATCCGGCGGCTGAATCCAGAGGACGTGTCTCACCAGGTGGTGCGCGGTCAATATTTCGCCGGAATGTCGGAAGGCCAGCCGCAGCCGGGCTATCGGCAGGAAACCAAAGTAAAAAGCGATTCCAACGTCGAGACCTACGTGGCGCTGAAATTGTTCATAGATAACTGGCGTTGGTCCGGTGTGCCGTTTTATTTGCGCACGGGAAAGTGCCTTCCGATGAGCGCCAGTGAGGTTCGCATTCAATTCCGGCCAACGCCGCACGTGCTATTTGCCGCCGAATGTGGCCAGCGCCTGGATCAGAATGCCCTGGCTTTGCGGCTGCAGCCGGATGAAGGCATTTCATTGCGATTCAACGGCAAAGTCCCGGGCACGAGCGTCGAGGTGCGTCCGGTGCGGATGCATTTCAGTTACAACGCCGAGTTCGGCGCCTACACGCCTGAAGCCTACGAGCGGCTTTTGCTCGAGGCCATGGTAGGGGATGCCACACTGTTCATTCGTCGCGACGAGGTCGAAATCGCCTGGCAGATTGTGGATTCGATACGCCATGCATGGGAAGGCAAGGCGCTGTCGAACCGCGAGTTTTATGCCGCGGGCACATGGGGACCGGTCGCAGCGGATGACCTGCTTGGGCAAGCGGGGCATACGTGGCGAGAGCCGATGCGGGTCAATAGTTATAGCGCATCGGCGAAGTAGGGACCGCCTGGGAGCGCGGGCATCTTGCCGCAAGAGTATCGAAACAGCGAACCTTGAACTTTGAACCCTGAACCCTAAACCCTAAACCTCGAACTCCGAGTGGCTGAGGCGCGCATCGACCTTCATTGTGGCCTTGCTCGCCTGACGAGACAAACCAACATCCGGACACGCGGGCAAGATGCCCGCGCTCCCAGGACGGGCTGTGCGCTCATGCGCTCAAACGCACTGTGGACGAATGCTTAAACTGATTATAAGGTAGCCTGTATCCCTGAGCATCAGCAACTCTTCGGCAGAAACTATGGAACCTGAACTGTCCTGGGACATCGGCTGGCGTTTGCCCGGAGTGAAGCTCCCTGTACGCTCTACAGCTCGGTCTGGTGTAGTGATCGGCTGCCTGGCGATGGCGCTCTGTGCCCGAACCTGGGCTACGGTAATTGATACTTACCCAGACTGGGATGGAAACGTCACTTTGGATTATGTCCAGGTCGCACAAAGTTTTTTGGCGCCATCGGACAACATCCTGTCTAGCTGGCAATTTACGCTGGCGCCGGCTGCAGGGCCAACCAACGTGCTGTTTGAAATCGTGCCCTGGAACGCGACCAGTGGCCCGAG
This sequence comes from Verrucomicrobiota bacterium, assembly GCA_003176045.1. GTDB lineage: Bacteria > Verrucomicrobiota > Verrucomicrobiia > Limisphaerales > UBA8199 > PSRM01. The sequence goes on from PSRM01000129.1 coordinate 5,870, forward strand.
TGGCGGTCCGCTATTTTCGCGGACGGTGGGTTGGGCTGCCACCGGCGGGGATGTGCTTGTGACTAACATTAACCTGGCGCTTACGCCGGGCTCTCGTTATGCGGCGCTGGTGGATTTGAACGGCTATGCTGGCCAGAGTCTCAATTTCCAGTTCAACCAGAACAGCTATAATTTGGGAAGCGGCGCCTGGCTGGGTGGGAGCCCACCGAGTTGGAAATACCTGAATGGCACCTATAATACCGAGTTTCGAGCGGTGTTTTCCCCCGTCCCCGAACCGACGGGTGTCTTTTTTCTGGGCATAGCCGGCGCGGCCCTGTTTCTGTGGCAAATATCACGCAGGAGATCTTAGCGGGAAAGAGTTCGCGAAAAGAAAGCTGACAGAAACATTTCAGGACAGAAAAATTTTTATGTCCTAAAATATTTCTGTCAGTTTGATTTTTGGATGAAAACTTTTACCTCGCCGTTCAAAAGCACCCGGGAGATAATCAAGTTTCCTGATCCTCCGCAACTAGCGCGGGACGCGGCGGCCAATTGGCTGATGCAACTCGAAAGCGAGCGTGACTCAGGAAAAATCTATCTCGTCGCTCTTTCGGGTGGCCGGATCGCAAGGCTCTTCTTCAGCGCGGTGACAGAGCGAGCCAGGCAACAGCGAAAGCTTCTTGATCGTGTCCACTTTTTCTGGGGCGATGAACGTTGCGTGCCGCCGGACGATCCCGAGAGCAATTTCGGCATGGCGCTCGAGCTGTTGCTGAAGCCGCTTGGGATACCGCAAGATTGCATCCATCGTATAAAAGGAGAAGAGGAACCACGCAAAGCTGCCGTGGCGGCAGAAGCCGAATTGCGCCAACTCGCCCCGACCCACCATGTTGCGCCAAGCCCAGGCTTGAAATCCCCGCCGGAGGCGCCGCAACCTGTCTTCGACATGATCTTCCTCGGAATGGGAGAGGAAGGTCATGTGGCGTCTCTGTTTCCGGGCGAGTCCGAGGAAACCATGTCTCACCCGGCAGTTTATCGCCCGGTCGTAGCCTCGAAGCCCCCGCCGCAACGCATCACCCTGGGCTATGCGGCCATTGCGGCGGCAACCCAGGTGTGGCTGCTTGCTTCCGGTGAGGGGAAGGAGAAAGCGTTGCGGGAATCACTCACTCCAGAAGGTCGCTCGCCCTTAGCGCGGGTCCTGAGGTCACGGGAGCAAACCAGAATTTTTAGTGACATTTCCACTGACGCTTGAGCCTCCGCCTGGCCGCAGCCACAACCCCTTCGGGGTTGCTTTTGCAATCGGCGTTTTCCCCAAGGTAGCGCGTTGCGCGCAACCTTGGGCTTTGAGGCGGAATCCGTTCGGGATTCAGGCACGCGCCGTCAGGCACGTTTCACGTTTCACGTTTCACGCATCAGGGCGGCTCCACAATTGCATCCAACGAAATGAGGCGCTCCAGAACGTCCATGGGCCGATAAAAATATTGTAACTCAGCTTCCCAACCGATCCGTGAATCGGCCCGGACGCGCCGCAGAGCTTCCTCGGTCAGGGCAATTTGCTTTTTTGCAAGCCGCTGCATGGTCCGCGTATCGCCCGCTTCGCGTGCTTTGTAGAAATCGAGCGCGTCAGCATAAGCGCGGAAAGTGTAGCCAACCATCCAGGCAACCCCGAAATCTTTTTCGGCCAGAGCGCGCCGCGGACCTGATGTTATCCGGCACACCTCGCGCAAATCATTCAAGCCATCGTCCCAGCGATCGCAGAGGTGGTTCAGGAGCCGGCTCATTTTTTCCGGCCCGTAGGGATGGGGCCAGTTCTGCCAATCGTCTTTGGAGTTCAGAAGGGAAGCACGTCCATACGGCAACGGAAGCGGATTGCGATACCATGGCAACGAAGGGCCATGTTGCAGCGGGGCCGTGTATATATCGCTGGGAAAAGGATATTCAGACGTAAACGCCTCACTCAGCTTCGTCCAACCACGCACGGCGCCGGCCGCGGCATCGGGTCCGTAACGGCGCGCGGCAATGCGCCGGAGCGCTTCCTCCTCGCTCAGAGAAGGATTCCAGTTGGCCATTGAAAATGCCTCCGTGTCGGGTGAAGGGTGGCTGCCGATGGTCCAGGTCGCCATGGCGCCGGTGACCCCTGCCCCGCGCATGGCATTGGCCTTGCGGAAAAGCAGATTGGGCACCGGAATGAATGGGACTGTTCCACATTCCCAGGTGGTTGAAAGCTGGATCTTAGCAAAGTAATCGAAACCCAACCGCTGTGCCTGTCGCCCGCGAACGACTGCCCGTGGGGAGGGGCCGATCACGGACAAGGAGTATTCCTCGACCGGCTCCCGCACTCCGCCGCGTTCGATCACCGTGCCTCGCTCAAAATCCGCCATTAAAGCAACGCCCTTCGGCAGTTTGCGGATGATTTCTTCCGGCGCCTGCTCGCCAAGAACCGAGTGCCAGCTCCAGTCCCAGACGATGAATCGCGCAGCCGGATCGGCTGCCCAGACGCCTTCGGCCATGCAACGGATGGAGTCGGCGATCACATCGGCCGGCTTGCGCTGCCTGCAGCGGGGGCAGGAGGTGTCGCGACTGTGCGAGTAGCAGTTCGCCAGGTTCTCGCTGGCGGTGATCACGAATACGCCGCCAAGGCCCGGCGCCTGGCGAAACAAATTCTCAAAAGACCCGCGCAAATGGCGCTGGACCGCTTCGGTCGAGGTGCATAACGCGGCCGTGTTGCCTTCAGGCTGGCCTTTAACCTCCGGATGCTTTTCGAAGAAGGGAAGGAACTGCGCGCGCGGCTCGTTGAAGTAAAGGTACACCTTCAGGCCATATTTGGAGGCATGTTTGATAATCGAGCGAAGCCGCTCCAGGCGCGCCGCGCTGCCGTGACCAAGCTCGGAAAATACTGGTGTGGGGACGAGGTCCTGCAGCAGAGTGTATATCCAGACGCCGTCGGCGTCCTGATGGGCCAACTCGTTTAGATAAGCGTCGGGAAAGGGGTCAATCAGGTCCTGGCCCAGGACATCCGTCAGCAGCGAGAAATATGATGAAACATATCGGGGGCTGAAGCTCGGTTGGTTGGTCTCATGGCACGGCGAAAGAAAAAGCCCACCGCGCTCGGTCATCCGGCGTTCCAATTCGATCAGGCCACGGAAGACTCCCGTCTCGGAAGCGCCGCGAATGTTGATTCTGTCCGAAGCGATATTCAGTTCGTAACCTTCTGGTTGGCCTAATGGCGCGCCGATAGACAAAGCAAGGGTCTCATTTACCGCTTCTTTATTTTCGACTGATGCGGCGTGCGGTTCTACCTGTCTCAGTTCCAGCCGGACTCGCTGGCTATTCCGGCAATAATTCCGGAAATCCTCCACGGCCGTAACCAACACATCGCCTGCTCTTTCGGGAAGTAAGATGTGCCACCCTCGCTCCAGGTTAACCTCTCCTGGTTTTGCCTGCGCGCCAGGAAGACGGACGCCCTGGGCATGGGGCCGACAGAGGTCCTTGAGGTAGGCCAGCCGCGGCTCCTCGGGAGTGTCTGCAACGGCAGCCAGATGTTTGCGCACATGGGCGCTGAACCATTGGAGCCGCCGTTCACTCGCGGGTTGCGGTGACGGCAGCTGTAGTTCGCGCAAGCCGGCAGGCTGCGCAGCCAGGAGGGCGCGCAGAAAGATCTCCTTTCCTAAAAACTCATCCACAGCCTGCGGCGTGTAGCCGAGCAGCGCTTCGATTTGGGACCGTGGAACAAGGCCCCAATTGCGGCGCAAAACGATCTCCACATTTCGCCGCACCTCCGACGGGGACAGCTCTGGAGGGACTTTCAATCCCATCCGTTCGCCCGCGCTTCGCAGCGCATGCTTGTCGCAATGAAGCACACGGGCCAACTGTTCATGAGGAACTATGTCCCAGTTCCGAAATACCATGGCGCATTCGGAGGATGGAAAGTAGTCCACTCCGGGAGGCTCGGCTCGTGCCGAGACCCCAAAGATCAGACAGCAAAGTCCGGAGAGGCTCCAAAAACGCAGTGTTAATCCAATGCCATGGGCTTTGGAGCTTTCAATTCCGTGGGGAACAAAGAAAATAAGCGCAGCCCCGACGGCTTTCGGGGATGGGATCATGGTCCGAGATGGATAAGTCCCGTTTGGGACGACAGAACCACTTTCTCTGTCGTCCCTCCGGGACTTTTACCGTTCGACCGCTTGTACCCAGCGTTGAAATTGAAACGCTGGGCTATTCTCTGTCGTCCCTCCGGGACTAAGACCAACCGGATTTGAAAAGTTGGTGGCATTGGAGCATTAACCCGCGGATGGAAATTTTGGTGTGCCGACATTTCTTGTTTCACGTTTCACGTTTCACGTTTCACGTTTCAGAGGGGATTAAGATTAAGAGAAAGATTAAGATTAAGAGCTAGGCCGTATAGCTCCCGGAGGACACCTCACCCCCGTGCCCGGTCCAGTTCGTATGGAAGAACTGGCCGCGCGGCTTGTCCAGGCGCTCGTAGGTGTGGGCGCCGAAGAAATCGCGCTGGGCCTGGAGCAAATTCGCAGGCAGGCGTTCGCTGCGATAGCCATCGTAGAACGCCAGGGCGGTACTAAACGCCGGAACGGGAATACCCTTCTTTGCGGCTGCGGCCACGGTGCTGCGCCAGGCGCGGTGATGGCTGTTCAGGGCTTTTCGGAAGAAAGGCTCCAGCATGAGATTCAAGAGCTTCGGGTTCTTCTGGAAAGCTTCTTTGATCTTGCCGAGGAAAATGCTGCGGATAATGCAACCGCCGCGCCACATAAGAGCGATGCCACCGTAATTCAGATTCCACTTGTATTGCTGAGCAGCAGCGCGCATCAGCATGTAACCCTGCGCATACGAAACGATCTTGGAGGCATACAGAGCCTTGCGAATCTCTTCGGTGAGCTTCGCGCGATCACCGGTGATGGCTGACTTTGGTCCTTTCAGCTTTTTTGCCGCCGCGACGCGCTCATCTTTGAGCGCCGATAACATGCGCGCATAGACGGCCTCGGCAATCAGAGTGATCGGCATTCCGAGTTCCTGGGATGAAATGACGGTCCATTTTCCGGTGCCTTTTTGGCCTGCTGCGTCCAGGATTTTGTCCAGGAGCGGCTGACCGTCGGTGTCCTTGAATGCCAGGATATCCCGCGTGATTTCGATCAGGTACGAATTCAGCTCGCCCTCCTGCCATTGCGCGAAAACCTTGTGCATTTCGTCGGCGCTCATGCCAAGGCCCGTTCTCATTAGATAGTAGGCTTCCGAGATGAGCTGCATGTCGCCGTATTCGATGCCATTGTGGACCATTTTCACGTAATGGCCGGCTCCATTCTCGCCCACCCAATCGCAGCAGGGGGTGCCGTCTTCGACTTTCGCCGCGATGCCCTGGAAAATATCTTTCACGTGCGGCCAGGCCGCCGGCGAACCGCCTGGCATGAGGCTGGGACCGTGGCGCGCGCCTTCTTCCCCGCCCGAAACGCCAGTGCCGATGTAGAGCAATCCTTTGGACTCCACATGTTTAGCGCGGCGAACGGTGTCATCGAAAAGCGAGTTGCCGCCATCAATGATAATATCGCCAGCTTCCATGAGCGGGAGCAGGCTCTCGATAAACTCGTCCACGGGCGGGCCAGCTTTCACCATGAGCATCGCGCGGCGCGGTTTCTTCAACAATCCCACAAATTCTTCCAATGAATGAGCGCCGATGACCTTTGTGCCCTTGGCTTCTTTGTTGATGAAATCATCCACCTTCGAAACGGTGCGGTTGAAGGCAGCCACGATAAACCCGTGGTCGTTCATGTTCAAAATGAGGTTCTGGCCCATAACGGCCAGGCCGATGACGCCAATGTCTGCTTTAGCTTCCATGGAGTTCAACCATAGACGGATGGACGTGGGATGCGAGAAGAAAGTAGGGCAGGCGTCTATCAAACTTAGTCGCAAACTTAATCGCAAACATAGTCGGAACTTTCTCGTTCGATTAAGTTTGCGACTAAGTGACAAAAACGCGTGCTCGTAATGCCTCAGTGACGGCCGCTGCGGAGCGCCGAATTCCATTTCGGCGCGAACCTGTCATGGGTTCCCGACGC
>PSRM01000078.1 GCA_003176045.1 Verrucomicrobiota bacterium
GCGTCGGGAACCCATGACAGGTTCGCGCCGAAATGGAATTCGGCGCTCCGCAGCGGCCGTCACTGAGGCATTACCGTTTGACACGAATTACACGAATTTTTCTGAGCTTCGTGTTAATTCGTGTAATTCGTGTCATTGTGCTTTGGCCGGGGCCTGCAATCGGCTCACCAAATCTTGAAATTGCTGGTTATCCGGATGGGCCTGGGCGGCGGATTGAGCGATAGCCAGGGCGTCCTGTGAGCGGTTCTCTGCCACAAGCAAATTTGTGTAACCCAAAACCGCCTCAGGGTTCCCGGGCGTAACCTGCAACGAGAGCCGGTAAGCCTGCTCAGCCTGATCGTTTAACCCATGGGCGTTGAAGAGGTTAGCCTGGCCATCAATCATTTTGGCGTAAGCCTTCATCCAGTCGGACCCGGATGCGGCAGGATCAGAAAGCAATTGCTGCACCCGATCTTTCCAATAGTCCAACGACTGGCCGGCGCTATCGGCGGTTAATGCGTCCTGCCCGCCCTGCGCGCGCAATTCCATGATGGGGCCGAGCGGAGCGGCGTCACCGTAAGTTGATTTCAGAGGAAAAGATTCCTCCAAACCGAATGACAGGCTCGGGTTTTTCTGAAGGATATCCTGAAGGATCAATTCATTAATCAACATGACGGAAACCTGTCCGCTCACGTTCACTTTGCCCTGGTCGTCTATAGTGACGTTTTCGCCAGGCTTGAGTTGAGGAGGTTCGTTCGGGAATTGCTGATCGTGAAGCAGGCGTGCTCGGGCGTCTGTGGTGTACTGGTCGAAGGCTCGCTGCGCATCCTCAGAGCTCGGCAGACCCATCCGGTCGCCAAACTGAGCGCGGATATAATCGAGGTAACTGCCATCGGCCAGCGCGTTTTGCGTAATGACCACGTGCTGCTCGCCGTCGCTAGTGGCCGCCAGGAGTTCGGGGATGAATCGGCCGGGATCCGTGCCCCCGACATAGACCATCCCAGGACGCAAGGAATCAAGAATCGCATTGCCGTAGTCGAGGTATTCCTGGGGAGGCCATTGGTGCGCCTGCTCAAGTGGGCCGAAAGTTGCGTTGATGCTGCTCCAGAGTTGGCCGAGTTCGTCAGGGTCGGGCCGCGGTTCCTGGCCCCACAGGCGGTCGGCTTCGCCGGGGTTCTTCGAACGCTGCGGCGCAACCGCGCTCAACTTCTTGAAAGAAGCCTCCAGTTGTTCCCAATCTCCTTTTTCCGCGGCTTCAAAAAAGCGCTCGACCTCCTTAGGCACCTTCATATTTCTTTTTTTGACCATTTTGTAAAAGAAATCGTGCTGCAAATGACCAAACTGTTTGGCCTTGCGTGCCACCATCTGCGCGGCGGGTTCGGCGGACGCGGCGCTGGTGGAAGCCGAACGATTACGCAAAGGTGTCAAAGTCGCGATTTGCGGGTGCCGAGGCATTGAATTGTCGGCAAGCTGATTTGTCGTTGCTGCCTGATTGCTGGCCACCGGCTTTGGGCGAGGCAGCAGCAGGGCGATCAAGGGAACCAGGAGACACGCCACAAGCACGAAGAGTATCCATCGCGGGCGGGGGCCACTCCGAGCTTCGGTTCGTTGAGTCACAATTATTCCTTTCCTGGCTTGTTCGAGAAAGCGCCAGAATTTAGTGATTCGATTCCTTTCCGTCGGCAAGCGTTCAAAATTAACGCAAAAGGCGCGCAGACGCAGAGCTGCAGAGACAAGGCTGACAGAAAGATTCTTGGACAAAAAAATTTTTCTGTCCTTAATTTCTCTGTCAGTTCCCTCTTTTCTTTGCGCCTTTGCTTCTTTGCGTCTTTGCGTTAAGTCGTACCGGTCCCCACAGGCTCGACCGGTTTTCCAATCGCATCCGCAGGTTCCGCAGCGCCGGCCTTTTCCTGGGCTTGTTCGTCTTCCCCCGCTTCGCGCGGCCAGATGTGGAATCCTCCCCGGCTCCAAAGGCCGATTTCCCACACGCCCCAGATACCCTTACCCTCACGAAAGCCGCGGTAGGACACGTCGTGAGCGCCGACGTAGGTTTTAGTCCACCAGCACTCTTTCTGCGCGGCGTCGTAACGTCCTTTGATGATGAACGTGCCCACGTCGTCATGGCCGTCGCCGCTCAATAGACCATTGACGAACGTAAGGTGCAGCTCCATCCGGTGCTTATCAGTAGGGCTGTAGTTATAGAAGCCCCTCCAAGGGCCAGAAGGGAAGAGAGCGTCCGACATGAGATTTATGATTTATGAATTATGATTTATGATTTGGCCATAGCCGAGGCAGCGTCGGCAGCGTCGGGTAAGACGAGCGCGGCGCGGTAGGAGCGCGGCATTTATGCCGCTTCACTGCAGGAGTGAGAGGTCAGGTCCGGCGCAATACAAGCGCGCACTTCGATTTGGACGCTGAAGCGGCATAAATGCCGCGCTCCGTCGAAGCGTCCAGGATTAGAAGATCGCGCTCCTTCGCGAGGAATCATAAATCATAATTCATAAATCATAAATTCACGTAGCTCTTCCCTTAAACGTCAACTCCGCCACTCCCGACTTATCCAGCTCCCCTTTCCCGGCATCCACCATCCGGTCGTATTGTTTTTTGGTGGCAGCCGCCAGCGGGAGGTTCAGGCCCAGACTTTTTCCGAGCTTGAGGGCGATACCCGAATCCTTCGCGGCATGAGCGGCGGAGAAGAAGCAGGAGTGTTCGCGGTTCTGCATATCCTCGCCGTCGGTTTCAAGCACGCGCGAGTTGGCGCCCGTTTGCGAGAAAACTTCACGCAGCATGGTAAGGTCCAGACTAAGAGCTTCGCCCAGGGCCAAGCCTTCCGCCAGCGCGGCGGTATTAATGTTCATCACCATATTTACCAGCGCTTTGACTTCCGCAGCTTTTCCGCTGGGACCAACGTAGCGCATCGAGGCGCTGAGTTTTTCGAGCACGGGTTTGGCCCGCTCGAACGCCTCCGGCTTGCCCCCGCACATGAGATAAAGCGACCCCTCCCGCGCCTGCGTGATGCTCGAAGCCATACAGGCCTCCAGAGATAGAGCGCCGGCCTTCTCCGCTTTGGCTTCCACCCACTGATGCACCGAGGGTGTGATGGTGGCGCAATTGATGAAGAGCTTGCCGCGTGAGCGGCTCAGCAGGCCGCCATTGAAGATCTTCTTCATCGCCTTGTCGTCGGTCACGACAGTGATTATGAAGTCCGAGCGTTTGGTAACCTCCCTCAGTTTCTCGACCGCCTGGGCGCCCAATTCCTGGGCCAGCGCTTGCGCAGCGGCAGTGTTGACGTCATATACGGCGGCGATTTCGTAGCCGCTTTCTTTGAGACGCCGCGCCATGTTCGAGCCCATGCGGCCCACTCCGACAAATCCAATTCGTTCAGCCATAAGTCAGGGGATTAGAAGAAAGTTAATGAGTTATGAGTTATGAGTTATGAGTTTATGATTTCGACGCGGTGCTTTGTAGGGATTCAAGCGCGATGGCAAGCTCATGGCAATACTAATTTCTACGGTTTTTGCAATCTGCGCGCATGTCGATACTACCACCCAGCGAGGGCATCAGCGGCTGAGGGGTCGGAGCGCGGCATTTATGCCGCTTCACGCCCCGAACGCACCGAAGCGCCGGGTTATCAGCCCGGTTCCTCGCGCTACGGACGGTGAAGCGGCATAAATGCCGCGCTCCTGCACCGTGGCAGTATCAAGACGCACCCTTGCAATCTCTTTGGGTTTGTTGACCTTTTTGACGGCAGCCCGTAATTTGTGCTCGAAAGATGATTGCGAACGCGGCCACTAAACCAGCGGCAAGTTCCCCGGGATTCCGAACGGGCGATGAGCGCCTGATCAAGCTTACGTCCAGTGCGGGCGCGAAGGTTGGGTCGCTGCTGACCCGGCAAGGGCGGCCAAACGGGGTGCTGCGGGTGGCTGTGGTAGGCGGCGGTTGCTCGGGACTGCAATACAAAATGGATTTGCAGGATGGGCCGGCCAACAGGGACATACTGGTGGAGACGGCTGGAGTTAGGGTCGTGGTGGATCCAAAAAGCGCGCTCTATGTCACAGGAAGCGAATTGGATTATTTGGATGCGCTGGACGGAGGCTTCAAAGTTAAAAACCCAAACGCGGCCACGAGTTGCTCGTGTGGCGAAAGCTTTAGCGCGTGAAGGCACCAACCGAGCGAACCGGTTCCGTCCTCTGTTCTCTGTCCTCTGCCCTCTGACTTCTGACCTCCGACTTCTGACCTCTGTTTCGAGCCTCGTTACCTCGGCTGCTACGATGACAGACTACTTTACCCTGTTGCAGGAACCACGGCGGCCGTGGCTGGAGGCCGAGGCGCTTAAGCGAAAATTTCTAACTTTGTCCGCCCACGCACACCCGGACCGAGTTCATCAGGCGAGCCCTGGAGAAAAAGAGACAGCGCAGCGCGATTACGCCGAACTGAACGCGGCTTATCAATGTCTGTTAGACCCAAAGGAACGACTGCGTCATTTCCTTGAACTTGAGTCGGGATCGAAGCCGAAGCAAGTGGAGCGCGTTCCGCAGGAATTGATGGATCGCTTTATGGAGGTTAGCCGTTTATGCCGGGAAGCGAATGCCCTGGTGGCTGAAAAAAACGTGATTGCCTCGCCCTTGTTGAAAGTGGAATTGTTCGAGCGCAACCAGAGTTGTATTGACCAACTCACCGCGTTGCAAAGGCGGGTCCAGGGCTGGAACGAGGAAGCCATGAACGAAGTCAGGGGGATTGATGAACGATGGACAAACGCGGAGCGCGGGATAGATGGAGATCAACGAGGCGAGATTTTAATTCGGTTGGAGGAGCTGTACCGACTGCTCAGTTACTTTGCGCGCTGGGGCAGTCAAATTCAGGAGCGAATGGTGCAACTTTCTCTATAATAACGAATGAACACGGATAAGAAAACACCAAACACCAAACTCCAAGCTCCAGAGAAACACCAAGCTCCAAATTCCAAACCGTGTAACCTGCGCCGTAGATCCAATGCTTGGAACTCGCCTGGAGTTTGCTGGTTGGAGTTTGGTGTTTGGTGTTTGAAGTTTGGAGCCTGGTGTTTGGTGTTTGGTGTTTGGTGTTTGATATTCGGTGTCTGGACTGTGGGCGCGCAGGAATCGTGGCAATCCGCGCTGGAAAAGATGCCGCTTGAGGCAAGCTTTGCGCAGCTCAATCGAACAAATTGCGTGGCTGTGATGCTGCGGGCTTTTCAATCAAATCAGACCGTGCGGGGCCTGGTATTTATGCCGGGCGCAACCGATGAGTTCTATATGTTTCGCAGGGCGAAAGCCGGCCTGACAAACCCGGTGCCCTCCTTGCTCGATGCAGTCATCGCTCTCACAAATCAAACGCTTATACGCGCGACCTTCCGACCGCCGTTGCTTTTGCTGCACACGGACGAGGATCCCGTGGAGCCGATAATCCAGATTGAGCATGAACCGACGGCTGAAAAGCTCCAACACGCGCGGTTCGTCCCGCATGTTCTCTACAACGATCGGGATTGGGATTTCATCCAGCCTGTGCTTTGGCAGAAGCTGAAGCTGGATTTTCATCCGTGGCGTTACACGCAGGATTCCTGGCATTTTTACCGGCACAGTTTCGCCGGGTGGAATCTGAGCGGATGGGAGGCCTTGCAGGCGGTGGCTGCGGCGGGAAAGAGCCGGTTCACCGTAAGAAAGGGCTCAGTGGTTTTTGAGTGCGATACTCGAATTCGGGCGGTGCCTAAATTGGAGGCGTTTCCGAAGTGATCGGGGTTTTCGACATCAAAAGACTTCTAACCACGGATGCACCCAGCGAAGCCGAAGATAGACAGAATCATTGAAGGACAGAATCATTCAGAACCAGAAATGATTCTGTCATGCCATGATTCTGTCTCAAGAATTTTGCGCAGCTTGCGAATCCTTTATGCATAGCGGTACGGACGAACACGGATGCGAAATCCAAACGGGAAAATTTAAGACAGGAAGATCCAAACGGAATTAAGGGCAGGAAAATTATGTGGCAGGAAGATTTTCAACTCCATTTCCCGGCCCCAAATTTTCCTGCCTTTGTTTTTATGCCGCAGGCCGGAACTCCTACTTGAGCCGGTAGGTAATACGCCCTTTGCTGAGGTCGTAGGGAGACATTTCCAGGCGGACCCGGTCGCCGACGGTCAGGCGGACGAAATGTTTGCGCATCTTGCCTGAGAGATGTGCCAGGATTTCGTGCTGGTCCATATTATCCAGTTTGACCCGGAACATGGTTCCGGGCAGCACGGTCGAAATCGTTCCTTCAACCTCGATAGGTTGTTCGTGGCTCATCTGGCAATTGTGTTCATTCTGGCTACTGCACCAGCCTTGGAAAACTGGGCAAACATTAAAATCCCACACAAACTGCCATCTTCCGGGCTTATTGCAAGCACGGACAAAAACTAAGTCCAAGGTCCAAAGTCCAAAGTCCAAAGTGCCCAGGAGAGCGTGTTGACAGAGATTCTCACTAGTCCCGCAGAAGATATGAAATACGTAGCAGCCGAGGTAACGAGGCTCTAATCTTTTCCTGAGCTGCTTGTGCGCAAGGATTTCAGAGCCTCGTCACCTCGGCTGCTACGCAATGGTCTCACGAATTTGTGCTAATTCGTGAAATTCATGGTCTTCCCCTGTAATAATTCTCCATCCGACAGCGACTAATCTGATAAACACGGATTTGGAACTTCTCAAAATCAAATAGACTGCCTGTATGCGCAACCTCTCTCAACTGACTTGCATCGCGTTGTCCCTGGCACTTATGATCCTCAACACTCCCGCTCAGACACCGGAGGCCTACGGCAAGGTGGCCCATCGGTTGGTCGAGTTGATCAACGCCGGCGATTACTCGGGCATCGAAGGATTGTTCAACAAAGAGATGAGTGAGGCGCTGCCTTTAGACAAATCCACCCAGTTCTTCGAGGGGCTGAATCTGAAGTTGGGCAAAATTGAGAAACTCGATGCCCCGACCGGTCTGCCGCCGGCTGTGGTGTTCCCTGCCCATTTCGAGCGCGGTCTTCTGGATATGCAGCTTTCGTTGGATCTGTCGGGGAAAATCGCCGGCCTTTACTTCAAACCGCACACCCCGACCAAACCCGCGCCCCAAAAACACCAGACGCAACTTTCACTGCCCTTCAAAGGCCAGTGGCTGGTGTTCTGGGGTGGCGACACCAAACAGCAGAACGCACATCATGATGTGCCTAACCAGCGCTTCGCTTTCGATTTGCTCGGGGTCGGTCCGGACGGGCAAACGCACCGCGGGAACGATAAGGAAGAAGCGCAGACCGCCAAAAACGAAGACTATTATGCTTTCGGCCGTGAGGTGCTCGCGCCGGCTGATGGTAAGGTTATCGAGGTAATCGAGGGAGTGCGGGACAACACCCCTGGCTCGATGAACCCCTATTCCGCCCTTGGCAACTGCGTGGTGATCCAACACCGCGAAGATGAAGTCTCAGTACTGGCACACTTCAAACAGGGCAGTACCAAAGTCAAAGCGGGCGAGAACGTTAAGCGCGGGCAGGTGTTGGGGCTGTGCGGAAATTCCGGGAATTCCTCCGAACCCCATATCCATTACCATTTGCAGAATTCGCCGATCATTCAGGACGGTTTGGGAATCAAATGCGCTTTCCAAAAAGTAGTGGTAACGAAAGGTGAGACGAAGGAAACAAAAATGAATTATTCGCCGGTGAAGGGTGAGATTATTAGTCCGGAGTAGGAAACACCAAAGACCAAGCTCCAAACACCAAACACCAAGCTCCAAACACCAAACACCAAACACCAAACACCAAAGACCAAACACCAAACACCAAACACCAAAGACCAAACACCAAACACCA
>PSRM01000034.1 GCA_003176045.1 Verrucomicrobiota bacterium
TCTCATTGGTTGAGGAACCGAACATCCGTCCATTATGCCACAATGGTGGTACTGTCAAGATGCGCCCAGTGTCAGGTGTCAGGTGTCAGGTGTCAGGTTGCCTGGGTCGAGGGGCGAGGGTCGGTTTAACGCAAAGTCGCAAAGTTGCAAAGAACGCAGAGGGAATTTATGATTTCAGATTTCAGAAGGGGCAAGCGAATGGGGGGGCAAACGAATTTTTAAACCGCTAATGAACGCTAACGGACGCTAATTCCAAATCCAATTAAAATGAAAATCCGATGGCACCAACATTTGGCTTTTAATCCTTTAGGGTTGAAAGAACATAGTCCTGCGGCGAAAGCTTTCGCGAAAGCGTTCGGAGATGGTCGGCATGGATTAAAGGTCCGTAGGGACGAAAGAACCATTGCCTCTGGCGTCCCTACGGGACTCGTGTCGTTCAACGGCTCCTACCCAGCGCTGAAATTGAAACGCTGGGCTATTTTCTGTCCTCCCTCCGGGACTGAGATAACCGCATGTAAAACGCTACTACATTAAAATGAAACTTGCGCCTGAGCAGGAGAGGTTGATTGAGCTGCTGCGGAGGTCGGAGCGGATGCTTGTTTTCACGGGCGCGGGAATCTCGACCGGCAGCGGGATACCGGATTTCCGCGGGCCGGATGGGGTGTGGAAACGAAGGCAGCCGGTTTATTATCATGATTTTATGCGGTCGGAGGCTGCTCGGATCGAGCACTGGGACTATAAGCTGGAGGGTTGGACTGCGTTTCGCGATGCCAAGCCCAATGCCACGCATGAGGCGATTGTGCGGCTCGAAAAGGCGGGCAAGGTCCTGATGGTGGTAACGCAGAATATTGATGGGTTGCACGCCAGGGCCGGCACTATGCCGGAGCGGTTGGTCGAGTTACACGGCACGAACAGCTTTATCGAATGTCAGACGTGTGGACGCTTAACTGAACCCGGGCCGCATTTCGAGTCATTCCGGCAAACGCGGCGTCCGCCGATTTGTAAATGTGGTGGCTTTTTGAAGCCTGCGACGATCAGCTTTGGTCAGAACCTTAGGAACGAAGTTTTGGAAAGGGCTGTGGAAGCGGCAAAACAGGCGGATTTGGCGGTTGCGCTTGGTTCAACGTTGTCGGTGTACCCAGCGGCTAATGTTCCGTTGATAGCCTCGGCCCATGGTGCACCGTATGTGGTGATCAACCGCGGGCCGACGGAACATGATGGGATGGAAGAAGTGACATTGCGGATAGAAGGGGATGTGGCGGAGGTATTTCCGCCCGCGGTTGAGGGGGTTTTGGGAGTCAAATTTTGACGCATCCGCCTTCGCAAAAGCTACGGCGGACGAGAAGGCGCAAAGACGCAAAGAAAAGAAAGAAAAGACAGGAAAATTGAAGAGAGAAAAATGAATAATGAATACGAAGAGCTGGCAGGAAACTTTGAGGCAGGAAAATTAAGCTTCTTCATATTATCCTGGCTGATTCCTTTTTAGAATTTCGTGTCTTGTTGCCACTTGTCCCTTTGCGCCCTTGCGTCTTTGCGTCTTTGCGTTACACCTTTACGTTAAAAAATCCGTGGGTGCAGCTTGCAAAGGAGGGGAGCATAGATAAGATTTGCGGCCAATGCACAGAGGCGCACAGAGAACACGACTTTCTTATATCCACACCTTGGGAGCGCTAATTGCTTTTTTCGGGGGCATCTTTGCGCTACATGCTCAGGACAGGCCATCCATCACTCTCAGTTCCAATGCCACTTCGATTTGGGAGGCTGGAGTGGCACAGGGGTTTACGAAGGGCACGTTTGACTTAAATCTGTCCGGTGGTGCCGGAATCGGTGTTGAGATTCTCGGCGGAAGGCACGCCCATGATTGGGGCATGGGTTCGCTGGAGTTCGGTTGGATCGTCAGTCAGACGCGTGGACAGGAACATTGGTATCGGGGCAACTGGGAGGTATTGATGGAGGCGTTTGGCGGCGCACAATACCATCCGTCGGATGCCTACTTCGTGGGTGGCGGCCCGCACCTGAGATACGACTTTGCTCCGGGCCATGGGCTGGTCCCATTCGCCGAGTTTGGCGCCGGGCTGACATCCACGACGATTAGGGACGGCGATCTGAGCACGCCTTTTGAGTTCAACCTTTCCGCCGGAATCGGATTGCACGCGTTTGTGAGTGATAACGTTGCGCTCACTTTTCAATGCCGGCTAATCCATATGTCGAATGCAGGGATTGATGTCCCGAACCAGGGGGTCAACACTGTGAATCTTATTTTCGGGGCGACGTGGTTTTTTTGAGACGTGGGGCGTGAAACGGGGGTGTGTGAAACGTGAAACGTGAAACGTGAACCGAAAAGGGGTAAAATGGTTAAAACGTTAAAACGTTAAAACGTTAAAGCGTTAATACGGAATATTGGAATTGTAGAATGATGGAATGATGGGTGAGCTTCAAACGTGAAACGTGACAAGCCAACGGGAGATCTGGATGCCGCTGAGGTTGAGGCGGCGGTGAGGCGGGCATTAACGGAGGACGTGGGGGAGGGGGATGTTACGACACTGGCGACGGTGCCGGAGGATGCGGTGGCCCAGGCGGTGATGCGGGCGCGGGAGCCGTTGGTGGTGGCTGGGTTGGGGTTTGCGGAGGCATCGTTTCTTCAGTCCAAAGTCCAAAGTCCAAAGTCCAAAGCCGGACCTTCGGAGTTCAAAGTTCAAAGTTCAAAGTCCCTTCATCAGGACCCGCTGGAGGTGAAGGTAGTCCGGTTGGCAGAGGATGGGGAGCGTGTTGCGGCTGGTGGAGCGCTGCTGAAATTCTCAGGGTCGGCCAGGGTGATGTTGAGCGCTGAGCGTGTGGCGCTGAATTTTGTGCAGCGGCTCTCGGGTGTGGCGACTTTAACGGCACAGTTTGTCGAGGCGGTGCGCGGGACAAGGGCGAAGATTTTGGATACGCGCAAGACCACTCCCGGATGGCGGCGATTCGAAAAATACGCGGTGCGGTGCGGTGGCGGACAGAATCACCGTATCGGGCTGTTCGACATGGTGCTGATCAAGGATAATCATGTCGCAGCATTGAAGCATGCCAAGCCTAACGCGATTGCTGCGGCAGTGACTCGGGCGCGGGCGGCTTATCCAAAACTCCAAACCGAGGTCGAGGCGGATACATTGGAGCAGGTCGAGCAGGCGGCCGAGGCTGGGGCAGACATGATACTGCTGGACAATATGGATACTGCGCAGTTGAGGGAGGCTGTTCGACGTGTTCGCGGGCGCGCCCGGACTGAGGCCAGCGGCGGGGTGACACTTGCGACTGTGCGGGCGATTGCGGAGACTGGGGTGGATTTTATCTCGGTTGGCGCACTGACACATTCTGCGAGGGCAGTGGATATTGGGTTGGATTTTGAGAACGAAAAGGTTTCTAACCACGGATGAACACGAATGCGGCAAAGCCGTAACGGAAGGGTTAAATCGGTTGAATGAGTTAAATGGTTAAATGGGAAGAGCGGGTTGTGCGTTTGCACATGATTTCTTGCTCAAACTGCGAAATGAGCCTCGATATTCAAATTCTTAAAGCTCTACGGAATTCAGCAGAAGGAGCGGTATCGGGTGCCGACTTGTCGGAGGAGCTCGGGGTCAGCCGGGCGGCGATTTGGGCGCGGATTCAGGAGCTGCGTTCGCTGGGCTATGAGATAGAGGCAGGGCCGCACACGGGCTACAAATTGCTCAACTCCCCGGACGCGCTCCACGCGGAGGATCTTGTATCGCGCCTGGGCAAAACGCGCGTCATTGGGCGTGACATCCAGGTGTTTCAGGAGACCACCTCGACGAACGATGTTATTGAAAAACTGGCCAGGGATGGCGTCGAGGAAGGGGCAGTTGTTTTCGCTGAATCCCAGAGCAAAGGCAGAGGAAGGCTCGGGCGCAAATGGCTGTCCCCGGCGGGCAAAGGGTTGTGGTTCTCGATTCTGCTGCGCCCGAAACTGGCTCCTCAGCAGGCGACAATGCTTACTGTGGCTAGCGCGACGGCTGTGCGGCGGGCCATCGAGAAGCAGACGGAAATGAAAGCCGAAATCAAATGGCCAAACGACATTCTCGTAAACGGAAGGAAAGTGGCCGGCATTCTGACCGAGTTGAACGCCGAGCTGGACCGTGTGAAATATGTGATTGTAGGGATCGGCGTGGATGTGAATCTAAATCAAACCGATTTTCCGGCCGACTTGCGCAAGAGCGCAACTTCACTCAAATCAGCTCTGGGGCATCCAATATGCCGCCCGGAACTTGCCGTGGCCATCCTGGGCGAACTGGACGAGGATTATTCGCGCATCGCGACAGGAGAATTTTCGATGGTGGCAGATGAGTGGGAGAAGCATTGCTCAACATTGGGCCGCGATGTGCGCATCCGAATAGGTGAGCGTCAGATTCGTGGTTGCGCTGAATCGCTGGGCGAAGATGGAGCTCTCCTGGTGCGGACGGAACATGGGCGGCTGGAACGGATTGTGGGGGGGGACCTGGAAATTGAAAAAAGTTAAATTATTAAAAGGTTAAAACGTTAGAGCGGCGGAAGTGTTGGTCTTAATCTTAATCTTTCTCCTAATCTTAATCGGACCTTCGCTTTCAATGATCATTCTCTTCGATATTGGCAATACGCACACCCATATCGGTTTGGCCGATGCGCATCGAGTGGTTCGGCACACGGATATACGAACAGAGGAATGGGTTGAGGGAAGTGCCAAAAAGCGAGTCTCGAAGTTTGCTGGGGGGAAGCACCTGAGCGGAGCCATATTGTGCAGCGTTGTGCCGCGGGCCACGCCTTATGTTCTCAACGTTGTTCGAGATCTCTGCAGCCTTTCTTGTGTTCAACTGACCCACAAAAATGTTACAGGCATCGGAATCGACTATCCGAAACCCCGCACCATAGGCGCAGATCGGCTGGCCAATTCTGTGGCGGCCAAGCATCATTTTGGCGCGCCTGTGGTGGTAGTGGATTTTGGGACGGCTGTGACCTTTGATGTGGTAAATCGAGCGGGCGATTACGTCGGGGGAATTATCGCCCCAGGCCTGGCGGCCATGACAGATTATCTGCACGAGAAGACGGCCCTCTTGCCGCGCATCAGAGTCCGAGAGGTTCGCCGGGTGGTGGGCAAGAGCACTCAGGAGGCGATGCTCATTGGGGCTGTTAAAGGTTATCGCGGGTTGGTTCGGGAGTTGATTCTCGAGTTGAGGCGCGAGCTAAAGGTCAGCCGTTTGCCGGTGGTGGCCACAGGCGGGTACGCTGATTTGATTGGTTCCAGGCTGCCTGAAATTGTCGCGATTGAACCAGAGCTGACGCTGGAGGGGTTGAGATTGTCGTGGGAGAACGTGAGGCGTGAAGCGTAAGCCCTGAAAAAAGAAAAGAATGGAGCCTCCTTATGTCGGCTGCTACAGTGGTTCAAAAGTGATGTGCATTCGTTCGACAAGGGGCGCGCTGCTCGCGTTAGTATGTCTGGCGGTAATTTTTCCATTTTCGACTTCACTCGCGGCTCCAAAGCGTAGCAAAGCAGCCGAAAAATCCGGCATCATTGCGAAGGATCCGTATTTGGGGGCGATTATTGTAGAGGCGAAGTCAGGGAGGGTATTATTCGAGGACCATGCGGATAGAAGGGGATACCCTGCGAGCGTGCTGAAACTGATGGACTTGCTGATTATTCTGGAGAAGGTGGAGCGGCACGAGCTTTCGCTGCGGGATCAGGTTCCCGTGAGCGCTAATGCGACAAGAGTCCCCGAGTCGCGGGTTGAACTTCAGGAGGATGAAACATTTCCGGTGGATGAGCTGCTTTATGCCTTGATGGTGCGGTCGGCGAACGATGCTGCTATTGCCCTGGCCGAAAAGGTTGGAGGGTCGGTGGATGGATTCCTGGAGTTGATGAATCGCCGGGCCAAAGAGTTGGGTATGACCAGCACGGTGTTTCATACGGTTAATGGCTTGCCCCCAGGCGCAGGGCAGCAGCACGACATAACCACCGCGCGGGATTTATCCATCCTTTCTCGTGAAGTCCTTAAGCACAAAGATACCCTGCGTTACACGTCCACTCGGGAGCGTGTTTTCCGTCCGAACGCCGGCAAACGTACAGTGCAAATGACGACCCACAATCATTTGCTTGGCAAGGTGCAGGGGTGCGACGGGTTGAAGACGGGTTTTACGAACGCGTCAGGTTTTTCGATTGCGGTCACCGCCGCCCGGAATGGGCAGAGGGTCATTGTGATCGTTCTCGACAGCGCGACCACCAAAGCGCGAGATGCCAAAGCGCGAGAATTGGTGGAGAAGGGATTTGAGATGCTGAGGCGTGGGTAATTGTAGGTGGCCTAGTCGTGAGGTCCACGCACAAAATCGTCCGTGAGACGCCGCTACGCGGCGCAAGACCAGCATGCGAGAGCCCGAGCCGGACCCGCCATCCGACGCTCCCAGGATCACTGTGGCTGGACAGTAATCTCGGTCTTAACCGAATTAGCAATGAAGCATTGCTCGTGGGCGAGATGGTGCAAATGGTCTTGCTCGGCAGAGTTCGGAATTTTGGGGCCGCTGTAGGTGATGCGCGGGTGCAGTGTGACGGAGCTCACCCATGGGATTCCTTTTTCATTCTTGGTTGTGACGCCGACTGCCTCATCCTGATAACTGTCCAACTGGAAGCCTTGCCGGGAGGCCAAAAAGATAAACGTGAGCATGTGACAGCTCGAAATGGAGGCGACGAAAGCTTCTTCGGGATCAACATTGGACGGATTGGACCACGGCGCGGGCACCACCGCGGGTGCCGGCGAGGCGGGGACGGTTAATCCGCCATCAAAGGTCCAAGTGTGCTCTCGTGAGTACCGGCCTTTGAGGAACTCTTCGCTTGTGCGCTTCCACGAAATAGTTGCTCGGTGATCAGACATTTGGTTTACGCTTTAAGATTTACATCCTAAATCATAAATCCTAAATCAGAAATCATAAATTCTTTGCTATGCGCGTGATGATTACGACGGTTACTTGCGGCGGTGGGCATGTTGCGGCGGCTGGGGCCCTGGAGGAGGCTTGGAAGGAGTTGCGGCCAGATGATGTGGTGGACAAGGTTGACCTGGTCAAGTTTTTCTCGGCGATCCACCGGAAACTCTACTCTGATGGCTACGTAACATTGGTTAACCATGCGCCTGAGCTTTGGGGTTACGTGTTTGGGAAAACCGATCGGCCTGAGGCGGTGCGGCGCCTGAGCAAATTGCGGCGCCTCTTTCCGAGCAAGTCCCGCAGCCGGTTTGCGAAGCATGTGCAGGAATTCCGGCCGGATGTTGTGCTCTGCACGCACTATTTGCCGTTGGAGACACTGGAGAAGATGCGAGGGAAGGCTAATGGTGAGCGCGACTCTAAAAGCAGGGTGGGCGTGGGGCCTGCCACAGGAGAGCGCCTCGATGGAAAATGGGGCAGGCGGGGGACCAGTCCGATTCTGTGTCCCATGGTTGCGACCGTGGTGACGGATTTCGAGGCGCACGCGCTGTGGATGAACGGGCGTTCAGATGTGTATTTTGTTGCCGCGCACGAAACCAGGGCGCGGCTGCTGGCTCGTGGCGCCATAGCGCAGAACATCGTAACGACAGGTATTCCGGTTGCATCGAAATTCGCGAGTAAGATTGACCTGAAAGCGGCGCGGAGGGAGATGGGGTTGCGGGATGACTTGCCAGCGGTGCTGGTGCCCAGCGGCGGGTTTGGGATGGGACCAGTCGGAAAAATTGTGGATGAGGTGGATAAGGTGGATGGTTCAGTGCAAATCCTGGTTGTGACGGGCCGCAATGAAGCGCTGCGAAAGGAACTGGCGAAGGCAGATCGCAGGCATCCCACGCGCGTATTCGGCTTCGTAACGAATATGCACGAGTTGATGGCCATTTCGGACCTGATCATCACCAAGCCAGGCGGGTTGACCAGCTCGGAGGCATTGGCGATGGGAAAGCCGCTCCTCATCATCAATCCAATACCCGGTCAGGAAGCCGCCAATAGCGACTTCCTGCTCGAGCATGGTGTCGCTGCCAAGGTAAACCGGGCCGAAGATATCCCATTCCGTCTGGGACAATTTCTCGGCTCGAAGAAGCTGGTGGAGATGGGGCGAGCCGCCCGGGCTTTGGGCCGGCCTGATGCAGCGCGGGCAATTTGCGAGGAAGTTGTGAGGCGGTTTGGAGCTGAACACCCCGACCGACTACGGTAGTGCCGCAAGCAACGAGTTAATTGGGTTAATTAAGTTAACTAAGTTAATTAAGGTAAATGGTTGCAGCACAATCCCGTCCTCACTTGGCGCTTCTGGACGTGAAAGTTGCCAGAAAGGACTCCTTCCGTGTCCCCTACAAATGCGCGGCTTTCCCCATAGGGATCTCGCAGTCAGGCCGAAATCATAAATCATAAATCATAAATCATAAATCCCTGCCCGTGCCGCGCCCTTCATTCATTGAGCTTCCTACCGGCGATCGGATTGCGATTCTTGACGAAGACCGTTCGGGGCTGGCGATTGATAAACCGGCGGGTTGGATGTTGGTGCCTTTTTCGTGGCAGAAGACTAATCGGAACTTGCAGGCGGCCATCACGTCGTCCATTGCGGCGGGTGATTTCTGGGCGCGCTCGCGAGGGCTGAAATATCTTCGTTTCGTGCATCGGCTTGACGCGGAGACAAGTGGCGTCCTTCTGTTCGCAAAAAGTCCGGGGGCGCTTCAGACTTATAGCCAGCTTTTTGAGACTCGTAAGATGGAGAAAAGATATCTGGCTGTTGTTGCGGGCATCCCGAAACAGGCGGAGTGGATATGCCGGCTTAAGCTGGCGCCGGATCCCGATCGGATTGGGCGGATGAGAGCAGATGCTCGGAAAGGTAAGGAAGCGGAAACGCACTTTCGCTGTTTGGAAAGTAGGGCAGGCATCCCGCCTGCGCGAGCTCGTAGTTTGGTTGAGGCCCGCCCATTCACAGGCCGTACCCACCAGATTCGTGTCCATCTCGCAAGCTCCGGCCATCCTGTTTTGGGCGACGCGATGTATGGCTCCGGAGCTTCGAAGGAAGGTTTAGCGTTGCGTGCGGTGGAGCTCGCGTACAAAGACCCGTTCACGAGGCGGCAAGTCTTAATTGTGGCACCTGTCGACCAGTTCTTGTATGTGCACGGGTTTAAGGGGTCTGGAGACGCACTATAAAAAGCGGTCAGATGCCCGCACCTTACAGGCATTTGGATGCATTGGGCAGTAAATGCCAAAGCGCCAGAGGTCTGGCGCACTCCAAGACGCTTCGCGAAATTGCGGGTGTATCCTGCTGCGCGAAGCGTTTGGAGCGGCCAAACCAGACAGATTTTAGCCGGAATAGAAACTTTCTTCAGTTCGGGCGCCATG
>PSRM01000218.1 GCA_003176045.1 Verrucomicrobiota bacterium
GTCAACAGCTACACCAGCGCAGGAATCTCGCCTGCGGGACGCGGCGCCCTTCCGCGGCAAGGCGTGACTGATAGAGCTCACAGGCGTGCTGACTCGCAGGTGAGACTCCTGCGCTGGGTCCTGCCTGGGAGCGCGGGCATCTTGCCCGCGTGTTTGAAACTTCGTCCTCCACTTCGTCCTGCACTTTGTCGAGTCATCTCCGGCCCGAAAAAGAACGACAAAGTGGAGGACAAAGTGGAGGACAAAGCGGAGTCTCGCGGGCAGGATACCCGCGCTCCCCAGGTCAGCGTTTGAACTTAAGCTGATCCCTGACCACACTCACCAGGCGCGGGGCCGAGTCCGGCGGGGCGTCCGCGGGCAAAACCTGAAGCTGAAGCGTTGTGCCGGGCGCGCCGCGGACCATTTGCACGATTTCCTGCAGCGACAGGTTGTGCGCGTCCACATAAGAGCTGTCGCCCTGCGCCACCGCCAGGATGCGGTCGCCTTTGTGAAACAGGCCGCTCAACTCGGCGGGCCCATTCGGCACCAGATTGCCCACGACCGGGTAGCCCTCCTGCATCGCCAACTCGACACCGATTCCCACCGGCGCCACGCTGCGAATGGCTTTGAGCGCGCCCTCGCGCGTGCCGGGGTCTTCCACCTGCTCGGCGGTTTGCAGGGCGCTGGCTGTATCCTCTGCCGCCCAACCCGAAAAAAGTGAGTTATAGAAGTCCCGCAACTCATTCGGGGCGAGCGACTCGCCCAAACCGAACGCCGCCGGCGCATCCGAGCTCACCAACCCGACGGCGATTTGTCCCAGCAACGCAGCTCGGCCTGCGCCTTTTGTCAGCTCATCGGCCCAGAGCTTGCCCAGCTCCGGGTTTTTGGCCAATTCCATCCCTAACCCGGCTTCCAGGCCATAATCGGCAATGGCGCGCGCGCGTTCCTCCGGCCGCCGCAGATTGCCGTGGGTCCATTCCGTCGCCAGAGTTAACAACGCCGTCTCTCGTTCCGTGTCATTGGTCAATTGCTTCGCCGCCTGCAGGGCGGCTTTGGCCGCGCCCGCAGCCAGCGCGTGAAACTCTTCGCGAATTTGTGTCAGCCGCTCGAGTTTATCGGCGGCGCGGACTTTCTGTGCCGGAATTTGCGCAGCCGTCGGTTCGGCGGGCCTGGACCTGCTTGCGGGGGCCATGAGGCTCGATGGAGCCTTCATCGGCGCCGCCGGCTCAACGCTCTCGGCCGAGACTGAGCCGTGCGATTCCCGCGGCTCCGACTTCGAGCCATCTTTAGCGGGACGGAAAACAACCAGAAGCAGCGCCAGCCCCGCGCATCCGAGCAGCGCTAAAATCTTAGCTTTCACAGGTCACTTTCGCTTTCTTGTTTCGGGGGTTGCGTCAATAATCTAAGCCTCTTCCATTCGTTCAGTCCAGACCGAATTTCCGGCGCAACTCGGGGGCACTGGTTCTCAGGGCTCCCAGAGCCCTTGCTCTATCAATTCGGCCCGGAATTCTACGCGGCGCTCGGCATTCATTTGGAACAGCCAGACCGTTGCTCGCCCGGCGGCTGATCGCCCTCGAATGACCGCTCCAACGAGCTCGAAGTGGTCATCCCACCGATCCTGCCGTGGATTGAACAGGCGGACAATATCGCTGCTATCAGGATCAACGCCTGAAAGGTTCGTTCCTTTGTGTAGATTGCATCGGCTGCAGGCCCAGGCGAGATTGGCTACATTGTCCGGGCCCCGGTGCTGGCGCGCGACAATATGCTCAACGTGAAAGGGCCCTGCCAGTTCGACCCAGTCAGGCAGCCGGCAATATTCGCAGCGGCGCTTTGCCCTGGCCCGGACCTGTCGGCGCACTTTTGCCGTCATCAGGCGGGCTGCAAACCGGCGAGCCGCCTTCGGGCTTTGAGTTGGAGAGTGGCTACGATGTCGCTCATTTCCACAAGCGCCTCATATTCATCCCGCTCCCTGGGCGAGAGCCGTCCGGAAGTGGCCTTGGCGCCGAGCTTCTCCATTCGCCTTTGCACAAAAGCATCCTGGCGCAGTTCGCTCACCGCGCGAGCGGTGCTGGCGTCGAAGCAGCGGCTCAAAGATTCCAACACCCGATCCAGCGCGGTCCTTTGTTTTCGAGAACTAGCCACACGAATCTTCTAATCGCGAATCAGTTCTATGGCAAGCGGCAAGTACCACAAATCCATCCGAGCTTGACAGTGCGAACCGGAAAGCGCGAGTTTTGCCTCGCATGAGAGCGCCAAGTATGCGGAGCCGTGAAGAAATCCAAAAACCATGTAGCAGCCGAGGTAACGAGGCTCTGAAATCTTTGTGCACGAGCAGGCTTCAAAATAATCAGAGCCTCGTTACCTCGGCTGCTACAATGATGCAGGTCGCGATGCTGCTTGCGGCACTGGTTGCGAATCCAGTGGCTCGGGCCGAGCCTTTGCAATCGGCCAACCCATTACCATTACTGGACCACCTGATTGGCCGATGGGTTTTGAGCGGCACGATTGCCGGCAAGAAAACGACCCATAAAGTTTCGGCCGAATGGATCCTCAACCATGGTTACGTGCAGCTCCATGAACTCTCGCGGGAAAAGGTTGCCGGTGGCCGGCCTGCCTACGAGGCCCTGATTTTCATTTCGTTCGATTCTGGCGCAGACGAGTTTTCCTGCCTTTGGCTGGATTCTACCACTAACAGTGCCTTTACCCCGGAAGGGGTGGGCCATGCGAAGGTCACTAAAGAGGCCCCAAATGCCATTCCATTTGTTTTCAAAGACAGCGCAGGCCATGTCACGTTCGAAAACACGTTTGTGTATGATCAAAAATCCAACTCCTGGGAATGGATCATGGCAAATGTGACCGACGATAAAAAGAAACCATTCGGCCATGTCAGGCTGGTGAAGAAATAGGGCCAAATAGAGTATGAGAGCGCAAAGTCTGAGAAGGTGTGAATTAATTGTAGCAGCCGAGGTAACGAGGCTCTAATCTTTTGGTAACCTGCTCGTGCACAATAATTTCAGAGCCTCGTTACCTCGGCTGCTACGAGGTTTTCGGATTTTTTCGCACCTTCTGCGCGTCGCAATCCTGCTTGTAACCATGATCGTGAATCCATTGCCCGGCAGCGAACCCGAACAGAAAACCGATTCCGAGGCGGCGCGGTCCCAATTTCTCCTCAAGCCCGCCCGTATCTTCGACACCGCCACCGGTCAGACCCATGCGGATTGGTCAGTACTGGTGGACGGAGATAAAATCGGCGCAGTCGGCCCCGCGGCGCAGGTTCCTTCGCCGACAAACGTAGTCGTGATCCCGCTGGCCGGAATGACCCTCCTTCCCGGCTTGATGGATCTGCACTCGCACATCTTCCTGCACCCCTACAACGAGGCCTCCTGGGACGACCAGGTGCTCAAGGAACCGGTCGCCTACCGGTCGGTGCGAGCGGTGTCGCACGTGAAGAACACATTGCTGGCCGGCTTCACTGTCCTGCGCGACCTGGGCACCGAAGGCGCTGGTTTCTCCGACCTCTCCATCAAACGCGCGATTAACGAGGGTTTGATTTCCGGGCCGCGGCTCCTGGTGGTGACCAAAGCCATCGTCGCCACCGCCAGTTATGGGCCCGGACCACGCGGTTACGCGGACAACGTCGTGTTGCCCAAAGGCGCCCAGGAAGCCAGCGGCATCCCGGAGATCATCAAAGCCGTGCGCGAGCAGGCCGGCATGGGAGCGGATTGGATCAAGGTCTATGCGGACTATGGCCGCGGCCCATCGGGCCAACAAGTGCCCACCTTCAGTCTCGAGGAACTGCGCGCCCTGGTCGAGGAATCCCACTCCGCGGGCAGGCCCGTGGCTGCCCACGCCACCACGCCCGAGGGCATGCGCCGTGCCATCGAGGCCGGAGTGGATTCCATCGAGCACGGATACAACGGCACCAAGGAGGTATTTGGCCTCATGGCGTCCAAAGGTGTCGCCTACCTTCCCACTTTGACAGCCGTCGAAGCCTACGCCGAATATTTCCACGGATACAAACCGGGAAAAGGTCCGCCCACCGCCGAAATGCAGCAGGCCCTTCAGGCTTTTCGTCTGGCCGTGGACAATCATGTCATTATCGGGCTGGGCAGCGACGTCGGCGTTTTTGAGCATGGCGCCAACTACCGCGAGTTGGAATGGATGGTCCGCGGCGGCATGACCCCCAGCCAGGCCATCGTTGCCGCCACCGCGACCAGTGCCCGAATTATCCGAATGGACAAAGAACTCGGCGCCATCCGCGCTGGATTCCTGGCCGACCTCGTCGCCGTGCCCGGCGACCCCACCACCAGCATCGAAGCTTTCCGCGACGTCCGCTTCGTGATGAAAGGCGGAGTGATCTACAAACGGCCCTGAGAAGAGAGAGGACAGAGAACAGAGGACAGAGGACAAAGTGGACATCACCGGCTTGCACGTACACTCGCGAGGCGCCGCGGCGGGTCGGAGGAGCGGACGGCCCCGTCCGCGTGGTTGTTTCGGGTAAGCCGCGCGGACGAGGCCGTCCGCTCCTCCGATTTGCTAAGGCTTGTCCTCGCGCCACAAATCCCCTATAAAGAAAGGCATGTTCCCAAATCGCAGAATCTCTTTGGTGGCGGCGTTTGCCGCCGTAATGGCGCCCCTCGACGGTTCGACCGCGCTCGCGCTGGCCGACGGCTTTTATCGCTACCCAACGATTGGCGGCGGGGCGATCGTCTTTGCGGCTGAGGGGGACCTGTGGAAAGTGCCGGTCTCGGGCGGGGTTGCCTTGCGGCTGACGGCTTACGAAGGCGAGGAAGCGTTTCCGAAGCTTTCACCGGATGGCAAGATGCTTGCCTTCACGGCGCAATATGAAGGCAACGACGACGTGTATGTGATGCCGGCGACCGGCGGCGAACCAGTGCGGCTTACATTTCATCCGGCGCCCGACCAGACTCTAGGTTGGACGTCCGATGGCAAGGTCCTGTTCCGCAGCCGGCGCGACACGCCAAACAACGATTTCCGCATTTACTCGGTCTCACCCGAGGGCGGCCTTCCGGATTTGATCCCTCTGGAACCAGCAGCGTGGATCAGCTTCGAGCCTGGTGGCAAGCGGGTCGCGTTCCAAAAACTCGGCCTGGAGTTCCATAACTGGAAGCGATACAAAGGCGGCGAAGCGGAAAAGATTTACGTCGGTACTATCCAGGACAACACGTTCTCGGAAGTGAGCCGTTACGATGGCAAAAACGCCTTCCCGATGTGGGCGCCAGATGGCCGGATTTACTTTGTTACCGACCGATGGGGTCGGCCGAACCTGGGCTCGATGAAGCCCGATGGCAGCGACGTCAAACGGCTGACGAAATTCGAAGATTACGACGTGCGCTGGCCTGCGATGGGCGATGGCAAGATCGTCTATCAGCACAAGATGGACATCTGGCTTTATGATCTGGCCACGGGAGCGAACCAAATGGTGCCAATCACGCTGCCCAGCGACCGGCTGCAGGTGCGAGAAAAGTTCGTTGATCCAAAGGCCTACTTGCGGGGCTGGGGTCTCTCGAAGGACGGCGAACGCATCGCGCTGGAGACGCGCGGCGACCTGTTTGTGGCGCGCACAAAAAAGAAGGGGCTGATCCGGCGGCTCACCGAGGGAAGCGAATCGCGCAGCCGGGCGCCGGCGTTCTCGCCCGACGGCAAGCAAGTGGCGGCGTGGACGGAAGTGAACGGCGAGGAGCAACTGATTTTGCACGCGGCGGACAACTCGGAGCCGCCCAGACAGATCGGCACAATGGCACCGGGCTGGCACCTGGCGCCGGTTTGGTCCCCGGACGGCAAGCGCATCGCGTGGGGCGACCAGAATTACGACATCCACGTCACCGATGTGGGAACCGGGGAGAACATACTGGTGGACCACGCGGAATGGGAAATCAATCATTATACCTGGTCGCCGGACAGCCGCTACCTGGCATACGAATTAATGCAAACGAACCTGTTTTCCCAGGTCCGGATTTGGGACGGCCAGACAAAAAAGAAATACGATGCAACCGAGCCATTCTACAACTCGAGCTGCCCGGCCTGGGATCCGAAAGGCAAGTATCTATACTTCCTTTCCGACCGCTATATCAATCCGTTCCTTGACAAGTTCGAAGCCCGCTTCATTGTGAACGACGCGACGCTGCCCTGTGTGCTGGCTTTGCAGGCGGATGGGACGCTGCCGTTTGCGCCACGCGGCGATACCGATCCCGAAAAACCCAAGGACAAAAAAGAGAAGGAGAAATCGGAGAAGGATAAGGATAAAGACAAGGACAAAGATCAGAAAAGCAAAGCTGACAAAGAAGAGGAGGAAAAGATCGAGCCGATTCGGATTGATTTCGATGGTCTAATGGATCGATTCGTCCAGGTGCCGGTCGAGCCGGGTAATTACTCGGATTTGGTTGCATTGGACGGGAAGCTGCATTGGCTCAAGAGTCCGAATCGCGGGATGATGCCCTACGATTCTGAGGACCCGGAGGAAGCGCCGGCGGCCAGCCTGGAAACCTACAATATCGAGAAGGAGAAACTTTCGACTATCACCTCCGGCGTGAAGGCCTACGAGGTTTCGCTCGACCATAAGGTCCTGGTGTACCAAACCAAAGACGGCTTTACACGCATCGAAGCCGGCGCCAAAGAGGCGCCCAAAGACGATGACGCGAAAGAGGCGAAAGTGGATCTCTCGGGCTGGTCACTGAGCGTCAACCCACGCGCCGAGTGGAAGCAGGAACTGCACGAGGCCTGGCGCTTGCAGCGCGATTTCTTTTACGATCCCAAAATGCACGGCGTGGACTGGGAAGCGGTATGGAAGCAATACGGCTCGCTGGCCGACCGCATCGGGTCGCGCGGCGACCTGGCAGATTGCCTGGGCGAGATGTTCGGCGAGCTCAACGTGGGCCACGCCTATCACGGCGGCGGCGATGTGCGCAGCGGCAAAAAGATCGGCACCGGCCTGCTGGCCGCCGATTTGCGTTACGACCCCGCGACCGGCTTTTGGCAAATCCAGAAGATTTTCCGCGGCGATTTCCCGATGCCGAATTGGACCTCGCCATTGTCGCGGCCTGACCTGCGCGTCAAGGCAGGACAATGGCTGGTGGCCATTGACGGCAGGCCGTTGGCGAAAGGGGAAGATTATCTGAAACGATTGGCCAACCGGGCAGGCCAGGAAGTGGAACTGTCGCTTAACGATGCGCCCGCACTCAAAGGGGCACGACGGATTGTGGTGAAAACCGTGGCCGAAGACACGCGGGTTCGTTATGCGGATTGGGTGCGGCAGAACCGGGAGTACGTGGATAAAAAGAGCAGCGGCCAGATCGGTTATATTCACCTGTATGACATGAGCAACCGGGGCCTGCGCCAATTTGCTCGCGATTACCCTGCCCAGGCCCGCAAACGCGGGTTGATCATGGATGACCGCTGGAACCACGGCGGCTTCGTCGCGCCGATGATCCTGGCGCACCTGGACCGGAAGATCCTGGCCATTGGCGGCACGCGGCACGGGAACATTGATACCGTCCCGTCCCACGCATTCAGCGGTTACATGGCCTGTCTCATCAACCGGCAGGGTGGCAGTGATTGCGAAACATTTGCGTTAGGCTTCAAGCAATTCCAGCTCGGACCGGTCATCGGCACGCGCACCTGGGGCGGTTGGGTCGGAATTCGCGGCGATAAGCCGCTGCGCGACGGCGGCATGATCACCCAACCTGAGTTCGGCGGCTGGGACCCGAAAGGCAAAGATTGGATCATCGAAGGTCATGGCGTAGATCCGGACGTGGAACTTGATCTGAATGCGGACGGCTTGATTCACGCCAATGACGTTCAATTGGACTACGCCGTTGAGAATCTGCTGAAGCAAATTGCCAAAGACCCGCGCGACCTCTGCCCTGCGCCGCCCATCCGGCCGCGGCCACTCCAGCCCGTGGGCGACTAGTGCCTCATTGCACAAATAAGCGATATCCGGAACGCCGCGTGAGGGCACGCGGCCTACAGGACCTTGCAGGCCGCGTGCCCTCACGCGGCACTATCGCTAACTTTTGCAAGCAAGCACTAGTTTCCCATTTTTTTGACATTCTTACGGCGGCCCGCTGAAGCTCAGGTGATTGCTCACACCGGCCATGTAGATGGAACCGGCCTCCAGAGCGGTCAGGGTCTTATGCCAGACGCCCAGGTCGTCCATGTCGGCTGAGCCGCTTTCCGGATATTGGCCGGTCGGGTCCTGTCCAATGTTAGCCGGGTGGCCTGTGTCTATGTTGCCGGCGGAGGCGATGCTCGAGCCGCCTCCGACAACAAAATGCGCGACGACACCGTCCAGATAAGTCACCAGCCCGTTGGTCCGATCAATGGTATGAACCAGGTGATGCCAGTTGCCGTCGTTGATCGAGCCCGCATCGCCGTAAACTCCCAGGCCGTTGGAAGCAGTGGCCGCATCGAACAATGAAAAGGCCCAACCGCCGTTGATGCTTCCCGCCCCGCCGGTGGCCTGGCTGCCGTAGGTCGGCGCGAAACAGTACCCGCCGTTGAAGGTCGAGTTGATCGCGTCGGTGAAAAAGGGAAGATCGCCGCGCGCGTAATTGGCCGGCAGCCGGATCCAATAAGCGACGCTGAAATTCGTCGTAGATCCAAACTGCAAATCCGGCCGCACACCCAGGGTGACAAAGCTTGAAAAATTGGTGCTGCAACAGGGGGCATTCCCAAAATCCGTCACGTAATGCAGCGCCGAACCGAGCATGCCCGACACAAAAGTGGGACTGGCAACGTTACTGGAGGTTGCGGTCATCTGGATGGCCGTGCCGTTATTGCCCCGGCCCGTGGCATCAGTCAGGTTGTTGTCAAAAGGCAAGTGCAAAATAAGTCCCGAGATGCTGGGCGGATTGGTGGGAGGCGACAGGACCGTCAGCACGGCCGAGGTGCTGTTGGTGAACCCGTAGATGTTGGTGACCTGAACCATGTAGCTGCCGGCATCCGACTGCGCGATGGGCCGCAGGGAGAGGGACGCCAGCGTCGCGCCGGGAATGTTCGTTCCGTTTTTGCTCCATTGATAAGCAAGCGGCGGGGTGCCCGAAGCCGTCGCACTGAAATTGGCCGCCAACGAGACGTAATTGGTCATCGGCGCCGGTTGGGATAGAATGACCGGCGCGCCGGGCCCGTAGGCTGTCAGCGCGACGCGATAAAACCGTTGCGAGCTGCCGCCCAAAAGTGCGTCGGTGATGGTCATCTGCGAGTTGGTGGCCACCAGGCAAATTTGGTTCGTGCCGACCGGCCAGGGCGCGCTCACGCTGGATTTGTATTGGAGGCAGTAGGTGTTGCCCACGACGGCGTCCCACGACAGGACCGCGTTGGTGCCGGCCCGGGCGATGGTTACCTGGATCGGCAAATCCGGCATGCGCAGGAAATAGATGTCCTCTTCGCGATTGAACGTGGCGGCGTAGGCGACACAGGTGGCATTGTTGAGCGCTACCACGCCCATGTAATCGCCCATCTTGTTTTGCTGCGGGTAGCCCAGGGACGGGTCGAAGGGCGCGCTCACAGCGCGGTTGGCGGTCCACGTCAGGCCGCCATCGGTCGAGGAACTGTAGTAAAGCTCGGAGTATTGGTTGTTTGGATTGCTGCGCGTATCATACCAGCAAACATCAATGCGCCCGTTGGGCGCCACGGCGATCGCCCCGAGCCAATGATACAAATTCGGGCCGGCATCGTTGATCCGGACCGGCGCGCTCCAGGTGGTCCCACGATTGGTGCTGCGCGCGAACATCACGTCGCAAGTGTTGGAACTGCCGGTGGTCGAGCAAAGCGCATAAACATTTCCCCGCGTCGAATTAGTCGAACGGTCCACCACCACCCAGGCCTGGCCGAGCAATCCGGCTGGGTTTATGCCGCCTGAAGCCAGGGCGCCGCCAAGATTCACGGCCACCGTCAGGTCGAATGAGGGCGTGACGTTCCGGTTCGTGACGTTGCTGGAGCGGTTCAACCAAAACTGCCCTGCATTGCCGTCCCACCCGAGCAAATAGACTTCGCCATTCGGTCCGATGTCCACCGTCCCAAAAATGGCCGCGTGCGGTATCCCGATGGGCGTCATCCAATTCACGCCGCCATTGGTCGAGCGGGTGAACATGAAATTAGGATTGTTGGTGAAACTGTTGGCGGTCTGCCAACATTGATAGATATTGCCGCGCCCTGGGCTGGAGGTGGTGTCAATGGCCATCCATTCCTTGTCGCCGCCCTGCGCGTCGCCGACCCGCTGCCAGGTTGCCCCCCCATTGGTCGAGCGCATCAGGTCACAGTTGAAACTGCCGGTGTTCGTGATTCCCAGGTAATAGAAAACGCCATTCACGTCCGAGACCAGGACCGGGTCGCTGCGGAAAGTGCCGGCCTCCAAATTGCCGGGATAGGTCCAACTCAGCCCGCCGTTAGTGGTATAGGCCACACCCGCTTGCCGGAAATTGCTGTTGGTCGTGTCGAACTGCCGCCAGCCAATGGCAATGCGGTTCGGGTTGTTAGGATCCATGCAGATCGAAGGTTCGTTGGCCGCATCGCCGACGATGTTTTGGCCGTTGGCGCCGACATTGACCTGGAAGCTGGTGCCAAACGGCGCCGAAATGACCGTCCGGGTTGAGGTCTGGCCCGAACCAGCCATTGGCGGATCAGTGGGAGTATCTTCCAGCGGGCCTGGCGGCGGCGCGGCCAAGACTCCCGACTCCAAGGCGCTGAACGCCAGGAGCAGGCCACAGAGGACGCTCAGGGTCAGAATACATTTCTTTGAAACTTCGGGAAAACGGAGCCGATTGCGGGTGAATGTGGGGGTCTGCATAATACTACATAGGTAAGTCCGACCTTTTCGGACTGTGCACACAGTTTAGCTGAAAAGTACGTGCCTTTTCAAGGAGCTTTATTAGCCGAGGCTATTTGGGTCCCAGAACCTTCTCCAGCGCGCGGCGGGCTTGCGCGTGATCAGGTTTCAATCTGAGGGCCGATTTGAATTCTTCAACCGCTTTCGCCAGTTCGCCCTTGCGCGCGTATGCGTCGCCAAGTTGGTAATGCGCGTCGGCCAGCCCGGGGGCCAGACGAACTGCTTCCTGAAATTGGCTGACGGCGGCGTCGAGTTGTCCGGCGATCAGGAAAGCCACTCCCAAATTGCGGTGGGTATCCACGTCGCCAGGTTCGTACTGCAACGCTTGCTGGTAATGCGAACTGGCTTCGGTCAGCCGGTTCCTTCTGAGCAGTGCGTTGGCGAAATTATAATGCACATCAGCAAAGAAGCGCGGGCTGGGCACTACTGGCAACGCGACATTGTCGCGGACGAATTGCGGATCGGTTTGCAAATGAAAGGCCGTTTGGTATTCGCTAATAACATCATCCGTTCTGCCTTGTTGCACGTAGGCTGCGGCAAGGTTGAAATGAATTGCGGCATTATAGGGAAAGCGTTTGAGCGCCAGCTCATATTGGCCGATGGCTTCATCGAGCCTGCCCATCTGCGCGAAAGCCAGGCCCAGACTATTGCGGGCTTCCGCATAGTCCGGCTTCAGGCGTAACGCTTCCGTGAACTGAGTTGCCGCCTCCGGCGCGGCATTTTTGCGCGATAACAGGATACCTAGCGAAAGATGGGCGGCGGGGCAGGTCGGATTTGCAGATATGGCCTCTCGCCAAAAGCTCTCACCATCGGCATAAAGCCGAGCCTGTTTCCAAGTGAGGGTACCGAGGGTGGCAAGCACGGCGGCGGCTATGCACAACCCAAAAGGCGAGCGGCGTCCGAATCTGAAGCTGGAAGCAAAGCACCCGATCAGGATGGCAATCGGCGCAATGATCGCGAAGTACTGCCAGTGATCGGCCACCAGCGAGTAATTCATGAATCCGATGTTTACGAAGCCCAGAATCGGCAGCAGCATCAGCACATAGTAGCTCGCGCAGAAAAGCCAACCCCGGCCCATGCGCTCCCGGTAGTGCCAAACCATCAACACGGCCATGGCCAGCAGCAATGCCGGGACATAGGCGAGGAGCTGAGAAGGCACAATCTGCCATTGGGGATAAACAACCGTAAGGTGAACGGGGGCCAGGACTTTCGAAAGGTAAAACCAGACTGCCCAACCGGCGCTCGCCAGCCGACCCAACGGACCATCAGGCCGAACAATTTCGAACATTTCATTTCGATGCCGCTCGAACCACATCGTCACCAGGCCGAGAATCAGCGAAGCCCCGAAATAGGGGGCTGATCGCCAGGCATCCAGCTTCGATATTTTTCCCCGCTTCCACCACGCAAAACCGAGCAAAACCAACGGAAATGGAGACACGGCGGTTTTGCTTAATAGCGCCAGGACAAAGGCGAGGACTGAAAGCCAGTAAAGGGAGTTGAAACGTGATGCGTCCAACGTGAAACGTGAAACGTGATACGTGAAATGTGGCCTGAGTTCGGACTTTGGACTTTGGACTTGGTCCCCGACCCCCGACCCTCGACCCTCGACACGCCCCGGCTCCTCGTCGCTGCTCACATACAACAGAAAACTTAGCAAATAGCACACCATCGCCAGTGTGTTCTTGCGTTGGGATATCCAGGCTACGGATTCTACATTGACCGGATGCACCGCGAAAACCGCCGCCGCAAGCCAGGCGCCCGGCAGGTTCAGGCGCGCCAGCAGGCGCCAAAGCAATAGCGCGCTGGCTGCGTGGAGCAGCAGGTTATCCAAATGAAAACCACTCGGGTTGAGGCCCCAAAGCGCCCGCTCCAGCCGGAAGCTGGTGAAGACCAGGGGGTAGTATTGGAGAGATTCGCTCGACGTCCAAATCTTCGCCAGTCCGTCCGGCTCGATCAATTCAGGGTTGTTTACGACGTGCGATTCGTCGTCCCAAATGAACTCCCCATGCCAGGAAGGGTAGTAAACCAGTAATGTTAAAAGGACCAGCAGCACGCCCACCAACCATTCGAAATTCAGCCGTGGAGCGCTCATAAGCTCAACAGGTAGCAGCCGAGGTAACGAGGCTCTAATCTCATTTGCGAATTGGTGAACTAACAATATCAGAGCCTCGTTATCTTAGCTGCTATGTTCCTGCCTCTATCAATTTCGGATTCGGATTTCGGATTTTTACAATCAGAGCCTCACCGTTCGGAATCCGCAATCCACAATCTACAATCCGCAATTCTCAAAGCTCCCAATGAACCCTTGCTGCCAGCACCGAGACTGGCCCGCGATCCCGGTTAAAGGCCGGGTTGCTCACGAACTGGTAATCGAACGTGCCGTGAAGCGTCTTCCAGACCTGAAAATCATAATAAATCTCGAGGATCTTTTCCAAACCGTACGTCAATTTCCCGTCGCCCGCGAGGATACCAGTTCCGCCTTGTCCGAAAAACTCCCGGTGTTTGCTTGCGATTCCGTTCAGAACGCCTCCCAGCCCCACGGTGTCCTGCGGCCGCGCCCAAAATGCGCCCTTGATGCTCACTCCCAATGTCGCAGCGTGGTCCACATCACTAAACACCCAGGCCTCGTTCCGGCCATCGCTCCAGCCCAGGCGCGAAAACACACCCACGTTTTTCACAATCTCCTGCTCCAGGTTCAGCCCCACTCCCGCCTTGTACCGATACTCCCGCGTGGCGATGATGTCCGCCGGCCGGACTGTGTTTTCCACTGCCTCCTCATAGCTTCCCATGTGGGCGCTATTCAAAAAGCCCAGAAGCCGAACGGCCCCTGGATGCTCTGCCAGGGTGTAACGGCGCTCGAATTCCCCCACCATCCCCCAAGCCTCGAGATAGTGGGTGTCCTGCGCCATGCCATTCGATACTCGGGGCATCTGGAAAAATCCGTATCGCACGGTCCACCTCGGTTGATTCAACTCGATGGCCATGCCCGTCTGGAATCCAATGCTGTCCGCCGGATAATCCCAGGCCTCATTTGCCATCAGGCCCCAATTCATAAACTGAGTGCGCGGATCATTGGCGTAGGTGTTGTTGTCGAAGAT
The DNA here is from genome assembly GCA_003176045.1 of Verrucomicrobiota bacterium. Lineage (GTDB taxonomy): Bacteria > Verrucomicrobiota > Verrucomicrobiia > Limisphaerales > UBA8199 > PSRM01. The sequence continues at coordinate 13,924 of PSRM01000218.1, forward strand.
GTCTTTCACGCTCATTTTTCCGACCGTCAAAGTGATACGCGACACGTCCTGTCTTCCCGCCAGGTGCAACGCATCGTCCTCTACGGTTTCCTGCTCGCCCCCGAGGCCGAAGGTCTGCCGCAAAAAGATCCGCGCAAACGTCACGTTCGGCACGCTGGTCCCGAGCCGGAACGCCTCGCCGTTCGGGAAGCCCTCTACTCCCAGCGTACCGCTCAGGCCAAATCCCTGCCACAGCAACCCGTCCACATGCATCTCAGCCCCGTGCCAAAGCCGCGCTCCGAGGAAAAGGTCCGCAGAAATCGTATCCTGAATCTCGCCCCCGCTGTGCAAACTGTTTGGCCCGGAATACTCCGCCGGAAAACCAGGATCGCCCTGAAGATAAAAGGTATTCTGGAAATGCCAGTTCCAGGTCTGAGCCCTCGCTTCGGGCATGACATTCGTGCCAGCGATTTCGTTTTCTGGAGCGGCAGATAAGCTTTTCTCTGAGTACAGCCAACAGCAGCACCAAAGCATTGTGAAGATCCATTGAGAACTCGTTCTCTCTGGTATCCATCTCGCAAGCGTGGCCACAGTTTACCTTAGTTAACTCAATTAACTTAATTAACTCAGTTAACTCGCTGGTGAGTCACCTCGCCCTGAGCAGCAACACCGGCACACTGATGCTGTGCTGCACCCGGCTGGCGGTGGTGCCCAGAAAAATGTCGGCGATAAACCGATGCCCATGTGTGCTCATGGCCACAAGATCGCACCCCTTGCGCTCTACCCAACGAATGATCTCCTTTACAGGGTCGCCGTAGGCCAGTTCTGTCTCGGTCGGGATTCCCAGCGACAACAACTCGGCCTTGACTCGATTCAAATAAGCCGTGTCCTGGGTGATTTCGGGACTGACGGCGTCTGGTCCGTAAGTCCGCGCCGCCCAACCATCCGCCACATGCAACAATACCACACGGCTGTGCGCCATTTTCGCAAGTGGCTTGACGTGCTCGATGATCGCACGGTCAGTGCCGGTGCCGTCGAGGGTCACTAGAATTGTTTTGTACATTTCGAATTGAAACGTGAAACGTGATGCGTGAGCTGGGACAGAGCCTTTTTGGCTTTCAACTCGAAATCTTCGTTTCCCGGCCAAACCTTGTCAATAGCGGCGCCGCAAGTGCCTACGTTTTAACGCAAAGACGCAGACGCGAAGTTAGCAATCCATTTGGCACTTTTGAACGTTGCTTCTTTCTCAATCTTTCCGATGCGACCAAGCAACCCATTTCTACCCAATTAACTTATTTAACTTAGTTAACTTATTTAACCAATTTGTTGCGCCTTTGCATCTTTGCGTCTTTGCGTTAAATGAAAATTGTCTTTAACCCAAGCCGTTTTCCCTTCATTATCCGCCTTCGCTTTTAAAATGAAAAGAACGCATCACTGCAACGAATTGCGCCCGGCTCACATCGGACAATCCGTGAGCCTCTCGGGCTGGGTCCATTCGCGGCGCGACCTTGGGGGCCTCATCTTCATTGATATTAGGGACCGCGAAGGCCGTACGCAGACTGTGTTTGACCCTTCCGATTTGGCGGGCGACCTGTTCGAAAAAGCCGCGGCGCTGCGCAGTGAGTGCGTGATCACCATCAGCGGCAAGGTGCGCGCGCGCCCAACCGGCACTAATAATCCCAAAATTCCCACCGGCGAAATCGAAGTGCTGGCTTCGGGCCTGGAGGTGTTGAACGTTGCCGAGGTCCTGCCCTTCCCGGTGGATGATCCCGAGACCGCCAGCAAAGTGAATGAAGAATTGCGGCTCAAGTACCGCTATCTGGACCTGCGCCGGCCCGAGATGGCGCGCAACCTCCGTCTGCGCAGCAAAGTCGCCACTGCTACTCGCGTGTTCATGGACGAGCAGGGCTTTCTCGAAGTCGAGACGCCTATCCTTTTCAAAAGCACTCCGGAAGGCGCACGGGAATTCCTCGTTCCAAATCGACGCGAGGCCGGCACCTTTTACGCCCTGCCCCAGTCGCCTCAGCAATTCAAGCAAATCCTGATGGTCGGCGGGGTGGAGCGTTATTATCAGCTTGCCCGCTGTTTCCGCGACGAGGACCAACGCGCCGATCGCCAGCTCGAGTTCACCCAAATTGACATCGAAATGTCCTTCATCGAACGCGAGGACATTTACAATCTTGTCGAAGGCCTGCTCAAGCGTGTCTGGAAAGTCGCGCTGGATGTTGACGTGCCTACACCTTTCAAAAGGCTCTCGTTTCAGGATGCCATCAACCGCTACGGTATTGATAAGCCCGACACGCGGTTCGGCATGGAATTGGTGGATTTCACCGAAGAGTTCCGCAGCAGCAGCTTCAAAGTGTTCGGGGGCACAGTCGAAAACCACGGCGTCGTGAAGGCGTTGAACGCCAAAGGTTTCGCCGGGGCTACGCAGGGGCAGATGGATACCATGACGGAATTGGCCAAAGGTTTCGGCGCAAAGGGCCTCGCGTACATCAAGGTCGAAGGCGGCGAATGGAAATCGCCTATTGTGAAATTCTTCAGCGACGCTGAAAAAGCCGCGCTCTCCGAAAAGCTCCGCATCGAGGAAGGCGATCTCATTCTGTTTGCCGCGGACCAATGGCTTGTGGCCTGCGAAATCCTGGGCCGGCTCCGCCTCTACTGCGCGGAGATTCTGCGCGGGCAGGGCAAGCTCGACATTCCGGCCAACCGATTCGATTTCCTGTGGGTCGTGGATTTTCCTCTGCTCAGCTTCGATAAAGAGCAAAACCGCTGGTATTCGTCTCACCATCCATTCACCGCGCCAGTGGCCGAGGACATCCCGCTGCTCAAAACCGAGACGAGGAAAGTACGGGGCCAGCATTACGACGTCGTCGTGAACGGCGTTGAATTAGGTGGCGGCTCGATTCGTATCCATCAACCCGAGCTTCAGAAGACGGTGTTCGAAGATGTTCTTCAGATCTCGCCGGACGAAACCAAACTGCGTTTCGGCTACATGCTGGATGCGTTCCGCTACGGCGCCCCTCCTCACGGTGGCATTGCCTTGGGCTTCGATCGCCTGATCGCCATTCTTTGTGGCACGCCGAGCATCCGCGATGTCATCGCCTTCCCGAAAACCGCCAAAGGCGCATGCCTCATGACCGAAACGCCGACACCGGTTTCTCCTCGCCAACTCCGGGACTTACACATTGAGGTGAAGGCGCCGAAAAGGGAGTAACCCCCGGTCGCTCCTCCGCAATCCGAATGCCGGCGCGCCGAAGACCCCTCCAGCCTGGGAGGCACGCGAGGGACTGTGTTCGACGAGCAAATCGCGAGGGTGTATGATTGGATTGTCGGGCACTCAATATGAACAGTAAGGCGCGTATTAACAAGCTGGTGAGTGAAGCTATCCCCAAAGGGAAATCTGCCAGGATTATCTGGACTCCCACGGGATTCTCGAAATCCCAAATCTTAAGGGTAGTTACACCAGCTTGGAAAACTCTTCCACGTTTCCAAAGAATCTCCAAGTTGCGCACGACTTTGGAATCAAACCTTTCCGCGACGGAAATGGCCCAGATCTTCCGCATCAGCGTTCTGACGGCTCAAGAATTCAAGCGTCTGCGCGAAATGCTGCCCCGTGAACACCTTACCCAGTCCAAATCTCGCCTCTCGAACGGCCGTGCAAAAGCAAACTTTGCCTAAGGCCGGTTCAGTCCATGACTGACTGCTCGATTGAATTTGGAATTTGAAGTTTTCCGCTCTCTCATTCACCTTCCTTTCGCCCGCGCTCGGCCTGCCCGTCGCAGGCTGAATGCTCAACCAACTCACGCTGACAGAACTCGTGGCCCGGCTGGCCCGCCGCGAAGTCTCTTCGCGCGAAGCCACACAGGCGTGTCTCGACCAGATCCAGCGTGTGGATGGGCAGATCCGCGCTTTCATCAGTTACGATGCCGCCGATGCCATGGCGCAAGCCGAAGCTGCCGATAAGGCGCTTGCCTCTGGCCAAACCCATGCCCAACGACCTCTGCTCGGGGTGCCCATCGCCATCAAAGATGTCATCGCCGCCAAGGGTCAGCCACTGAATTGTGGTTCCAAAATCCTCGGCAACTTCATCTCGCCTTATGACGCCACAGTGGTCGAGAAGTTGAAAGCAGCCGGGGCGATTGTCTTTGGCCGGCTGAATATGGACGAATTTGCCATGGGCAGCTCGACGGAAAATTCTGCATTCCAAGTGACGCACAATCCCTGGGATCTTTCGCGGATTCCCGGCGGCTCTTCCGGCGGTTCGGCCGCAGCCGTAGTTGCGGACGAGTGTATTGCGGCCCTGGGCTCGGACACCGGAGGCTCAATCCGCCAACCTGCAGCTCTGTGTGGTTGCGTCGGTCTAAAACCATCTTATGGCCGTGTCTCACGGTACGGGCTGGTTGCCTTTGCCTCTTCGCTCGACCAGATCGGCTGTTTTGGCAAACAGGTTCGCGATGCAGCCATTGTCCTAAAGGCCATTAGCGGTGTGGACCATCGCGATTCCACCAGCGTTCCTCAGCCAGTCCCAGACTACCCCGCCGCGCTCACTGGCGACATCAAAGGTCTGAGACTCGGCCTACCCAAAGAATACGGCCTTGGGTCGCCTGGGAGCGCCGGGGTCTCGCCGGCGAGTGCAGGCGGCCTCGACCCCGAAGTAAAACAGGCCGTTGAAGTCGCCCTAAAGCACCTCCAAAACCTCGGTGCCGAAATCGTCGAAATCTCTCTGCCCCACACCGATTACGCCATCGCGACCTACTACATCATCGCCACCGCCGAGGCCAGCGCCAATCTCGCCCGTTTCGACGGCATCCGTTATGGCGCCCGCGTCGCTGGGGCCGACCCCATCGAGCTCTACAGCAAAACCCGCGGCGCAGGGTTTGGTGCTGAGGTAAAGCGCCGGATCATTCTTGGCACTTACGTTCTGAGCAGTGGATACTACGACGCCTATTACTTGCGGGCGCAAAAAGTTCGCACCCTGATCCGCCAGGATTTCCTGTCCGCTTTCGAAAAAGTGGACGCGATCATCTGTCCCACTTCTCCAACCGCCGCCTTCAAAATCGGCGAGAAGGCCGATGACCCGCTCCAGATGTATTTGATGGACATCTTTACGATTTCGGTTAACCTCGCCGGCATCTGCGGCATTAGCATCCCCTGCGGCTTCACCGCATGGCCCAAACTGCCCATCGGCCTCCAACTGCTCGGCAAACCCTTCGGCGAAGAAACCATCCTCCGCGTCGCCCACGCCTACGAGCAGAGCACGCCCTGGCATAAGGAGAAACCGCCGCTGGCAAGCTGATGAAACACGAAATCGAGTTCACGATAGATGCCGAGCTGGATCTTGAGTTTTTTACGGGTGTTTGATCGCCGGATTATTACTGAAGGCATTCGCGTTCAACTTACCCACCAGCCACTGGTCGAAACCAGAAACAGGAAACTCTTGCGAGAGAATCCCCTCGCACCCTGGGCATTGAGAATTCGCCAATTTCGAGTATTTTATAAAGTCGAAGATGAAGTTGTGGCAATAAACGCGATCGGCTATAAGAAGCACAACACGCTATTTATTCGCGGGAAAGAAGTAACGCTGTGAAAACGATAGATTTGAAGAAAAATCCGTGTCTCTCGACCAACTGCTGACAATGGCCGATAAAACACCAATTAAGCTGCGCAATGCCCAAGGCAGCGAGTTCTTGCTGAGCCCCGCTGATGATTTCGCATCCGAAGTGGAACTGCTGAGGCGGAATCACGAGTTTCTCTCCTTTCTTGATGAGCGCTCCCGTTCTCGCAAGCGAAGGTCCATTGATGAGGTAGAACGAGATCTTCTGAAGGAAGAATGAGAAATGGGACTTAAGCTGCGGCTCTGCCTGTTTCAAGGTGTGGACGAACGGCAAGTCGAGCGGGCCTGCCAAATATACTATTCCAAAAAGGGCAGGCGTTTGGTGGATAGTGGCGATGAGTTCTTTCGTTACCACCTGCATCAGCAGGATCAAGGATGGGTGTTCGCATCTCCTATCTGGCGCTCGTTCTGGATTGAACGTCGTCAGGCCTTCGACCATGACAAGGCGCGAAGTGGATTGAAGCAACGAACATCGTCCGTGGTGCTGGCTAAAAAGGACCGGAACACAATGAAGAACTTATGAACCCTAAAGTCCCGCGAGCAGGACGAAGGGAGTTGGGACCCTGGGCGATCCCGCTGACGTACACTGTGGTGACATTGGTCTTCGGCTTGTGGTTCCCGCATGTCGAGCACTATGTCCTGCCTCATCTCATGTCCAGCATGAGTGTAGCGGCGGCGATGAGTATCTGTGGCGCCATCTCCTCGGGGATGATTGCTCTGACTGGCATCGTCTTCTCGCTGGCATTTGTTGTGGTTCAGTTCAGCGCCACGGCCTACTCGCCGCGCCTGGTCCTTTGGGTGGCACGCGATCCAGTTGTCTCGCACGCGTTAGGGGTCTTCATCAGCACTTTTTTGTATGCCCTGATCATGCTCGGGTGGGTGGATAGGAACGCCTCCGGCAAGGTCCCCCTCATCAGCAGTTGGATAGTGTTTGTCCTGCTCCTGGCCAGCATGGGCATGTTTATCTCACTCGTCGAAAGAATTGGGCTGCTCAAAGTAAGCCGGATGCTGATTTTCACTGGCAACTATGGCAGAAAGGCTATCACTCAACTGTATTCGCCAGGCGCGGCGGCGCCGGCCAGAATCGGGACCCAGGAGTATCGCGAGAAGCCAGTCTCACAAACACTGACTTACAGCGGTCGTCCACAGGTAGTCCAGGCCGTGCAGGTGGCCGCGCTCATGAAGCTGGCTTCCGACCACAACGCCGTCATTGAAATCAGCGCTCCGGTCGGAGATTCCATCTTGGAAATGGCGCCGTTACTTCGCGTTTATGGCGGCCCGGGCAATCTGGACGAGCGGGCGCTGCGGCGAGCGATCGAGATCGGTGACGAACGGACCTTCGAGCAGGACCCGAAATACGCGCTTCGGCTCATTGTGGACATAGCCATCAAAGCACTTTCGCCAGCCGTCAACGATCCGACTACGGCAGTTCAGGCCTTGGATCAAATCGAGGACCTGCTGCTTCGGCTGGGACGGTGCGATTTGGACATCGGACACTATCGGGACCACCAGGGTGCCCTAAGGCTGGTTATTCCCTTCCCGACCTGGGACGATTGCCTGCGGCTCGCGCTGGATGAGATTCGCTTCTGCGGCGCAAACAGTGTCCAGGTCACCCGCCGCATGATGGCACTCATCAAAAGCCTGCTGGCGGTCTTACCGGTTGAGCGCCATGCCGCGTTGCAGCATTGGGAACGCCGGGTCCAGGCCACGATCATGAGAACTTTCGAGGACGCCGAAGAGAAGAAGGAAGCCGCCGTTGCAGACAGGCAGGGGCTGGGGCTGGGGGAGGAAAAGCCTGCGGGCAAGCCGGAAGATGAGGCGGGCTCGAGGTTGGCCATTAAAGGCCGGTGAAGAAACCGGTCCGAATTGCTGCCACACTTGACGCACCATGCTTCATTATCTCCTTCTCGGCTACATTGGATTGTATGTCTTTGTCGGAATCGCCGCAGTTTTTCAAAGCGCGCTCGGACTTCCGAACCTGGGAGAAAAGAACGAGAAACCGTGGGAAACTCCAGCGGAAGGTGTTCTTGGGATTCTAGTGCTAGGGTTCGGTCTGGCCGGAATGCTTTTTCTTTCCGTAAGCTTCCAACCATATTGGTTGAGACTTATTTGGCGTCCAATCAGCATCGGCGTAGCCATAGCTCAGGTGTGGTCGTTACTTAGAGATTGGGAGAAAATCGGTCAGGAGCCCACGGTGCAGGCCCAGAAGGAGGTACTCCCCTTCGCCTATCTTATAGCGTTTCTGCTTGAGGGCCCTGCGGTGGTTTTGAACCTGTACTATGCCTTCCGATAGCCATGCGTGAAGGAGATTACCACAAGTCTAGCCGAAGAATGGCTCCAGAGGCAGGGCTCGGCCGTTGTATCGCTCTGTTTCCCCCTTATTTAGCACAGGTGTCAGCACAATTCAAGTGTATCAGTATCCTATTGGAGCGTATTTTTGTGGACCGGGTGCTGGCACTTTTGCTGACAGTCACTGCTAGCCCACTTGGATCGCTTCATTTTTTTCATTTTTTCAGTGTCAGTGTCGACTAAATATGTCGCCTTGTGGATCCATCCCGGTCTGCGCCCAGTGCTGGGATTTCGGCTAGGGCGAGATGTTTGAGCCCAGAGCACCGAGCGGCTTTAGTAACCCGCTGACGACGAGGATGGGAAGCTCCTGTTCTGCAAAACCGAGGAGTTTAGCGGGTAAGTTTGAACACCTGGGCGTATCAAAATAACGAATTTCGGATCATTCGCTGTCCTCCACAGAAGGAATGGCGTGTGCTATTTGCTTCGGAGGTAACCGGATTCCAGATGTAAGGTTTGGTGGAACGTCGCGAAGCGACACCCCAAACAGGTTCTCTTTTGGGCAGGCTTTTTTCTGTCAGATAAGCCGGGGGGTAGAAGTGATTGCGCCTGGGACTCGGCAAGAGGCGGGTTTCGCCTCATTGCCCGAAGGTTTTGGATTTTGAGTTTGTTCATACGAAATCCTCATAAGGTTCGAGCGAGCATCCGAACAGTGGCTATTGACAGATCGGGACCTCCCGTAAACAAGCCAAGAAGAAAGGTATCGATATGTTTTGGCTGGCCAGAGTCTCAATAGCTTCAGGCTGGGGGCGAAGGAATCGTCTGAGACAGCCCACCGCATTGTTCTGGGGCCTGGCCAATATCAGACCATATGGCGAGCTGCAATGGCCATTCTTTGGAAATATTTCGGCACCGCTCCGACGGGCCTACAACTGATGGCCGGATGTTATATTACGATCTCGTCAGCCCGACCGATCAAAAAGCGCAGCCTCAGAAGCAAGTTCTGTTTTCGATAACTCCGATAAAGGACCAAAGACGGCAAGGTAGTGTTGTCCCAACCTTTGCTCTATTAAGCATGCGAACCTTAACGGGTGAACGGGCCGAACCTGGAAATTGTGAATAATTTGTGAATAACTTTTGGTTGCGACATTCTTATTTATGTTATTATGTAAACTCAATTTCCGGTGTTGCTGTAGCCCGGCAGGTGTTCTGCCGTTTTGTTTTGCTTTGTCTATTGTTGGCTAAATCTCAGATAAAGGGCCTGCCGGGAGGCAGGCACCTTAGTGGTAATTGATCAATGGGGAGACGAGGTGCTTTGTGAAACAAGAATGCAGTGGTGTGTTTTTGGCTGCTGGCCAAGCCCGAGAAAGGCAGATAGCGCCTAGGGCAGAGTCGGCAAGGAAACAAGGTACAGTTGTCGTAATTGATCCTTGCTGCTCGCGCCGAGAACGTACTGCCCTGATCATCGCTGATTGCGGCGGAAAATCCCATTGTAGCGAAAGCCAACTCAAAGATCCCAGCACGCTTCCGTGCAGCAGCCAGATTCTCATTGTTGGCCTCGAATCACAACCAAACGCAAACGCTTCGGCCCTATCCGCCCTCCGCCTCTCCCGACAGCCTGGACTCAAGCTGATTGTTTTAGCTAACGGGCTGGAGCGGTGGCCTTTGCGAGATCGGTGCATTCTGCATTTAACCGGGGCTTCTCATCTATTGGACAGCGCCACTGCAGATTTTGATCACAAACTCCGCTATTTGTTGCGGCAAATGCTAAGTGACGCAGCAGCGCAAGTGACAGAGGACCGGCGGATACGTGACATCATGGCTCGCCTGGGTGTAGTGGGGGCTAGCGAAGCAATGGTTAGGCTATTCCGAATTGTGTCGCGGATCAGCCCGTTGAGTCAGTTGCCAGTTCTCCTCACTGGCGAGACCGGCACGGGCAAGGAGTTATTGGCGCATGCGATTCATGCCCTCGATCCAAACCGCTGTAAGGGGCCCTTCATCGCGGTTAACTGTGCGGCACTTAGCCCTACGCTTGCGGAGAGCGAATTATTCGGGTACCGGCGCGGCACGTTCACTGGTGCTGAGCGAGATCGTAAGGGTCTAATTCGTGCCGCCAGCGGAGGCGTGTTATTCTTGGACGAAATTGGCGATTTAGGTATCGACCTCCAGCCCAAGCTTCTTCGTGTGCTCCAGGAGAACCGAGTGCTAACGTTGGGGGAAGATGAGGAAGTTTTGGTAAATGTCCGTGTGATCGCGGCAACCAATCAAGACCTGCGTGAACTAACCAATCAACGAAAGTTTCGCGCTGATTTGTTTCAACGACTAAACGTCCTTCCTGTTCGAGTGCCATGCCTACGGGAGAGAACCTCGGACATAGAGCCGCTAGCGCGTTACTTTCTGGCAAAGCACAGCGGCTTGCGACCGGATGACCCTCTGGAAATCGCTCCTGATTTTTTTGAAGCTCTCAAATTGCTGGAGATGCCAGAAAATGTCCGACAGTTAGAAAACATCATCCGACAGGCGATTGTGCGCAAGGAACCGGGAATTCAACTGACTTTGATCGATTTGCCGCCGGAGATTTTACTGCAATTGTGTAAGGAGGGACCCGTGGCTCACCCGACTGAGCTTCAAAGCCAAACTCCGACTCCAATTCGGCCCAGCCTCGACAATGATTCAGGCATGGAAGTCCTCCCGCTTTGGGAAGGCCTTCTCCGAACATATCATGGCAACCTTGTAAACTGTTTACGCGCCTGTGAGCGTTCGCTTCTGTCGGTTGTAATGCAGAGTGCGCATGGAAATCAATCGCAAATGGCCCGCGTGATGGGAATCACGGCACGGAGTGTTTATAGCAAATTGCGGAAGCACGGTTTGCAGACTTGAGTTCCTGCTGTCATCCCGCGTTCTGAAGGCTGGTGTCTCGGGTCGGTCCGAGCACGAAGAACAAGAAAGCGTTTTCCGGCAGAATTCTTCTGAATTCGGAAAAGCGTTTCCGAGTCGCAAGGCTTAACAATCCAGCCAGGAAAACATCCAGAAGCAAAAAATACCGCGGCTAAGCGAGGCTTTTCCAGTATCATCTTCAACCGGTCCCCCCCTTGGCACGCCGCTTGCAATGGCTTGAGAGTCCACCATTAGCGAATGAGAAGGTGGCATCGGAAAATGGAAAGTCACGCTATGTGAAAAACCGTCAGGTCGAGTTTCCACTTAAAGATGTGTATTTTCCTGACAAGATAACAGTCTTTGAAGCTTTACATGGTGAAACAATGATCGAGGGGCAAATGGCTCAGCTAACAACAGGACCGGAAGGAGAAATGTTCGCGGTTATAAATCTCGAACATCTGGATCAACCAGTACTGGTGCCACTCAGATGTGTTAAAGAGAAGTCGTGATTCAAAAATGGACTGGCTCTGCGACATCAATTGGTTTGCAATTCATACTAAGCGATTTCGGGAAGATATCGCCGCTTCCAGCATTCGTGCGCTGGGCCTCGAAACCTTTCTGCCGATGGTGAACGTCGAAGATCCAGGACGGGAGGTAATCAAGCGGGACACAAAGCCTTTGTTTCCAGCCTATCTCTTTGCTCGATTCAGCCCGGCAGTTTTCCTGGACTCGATTGAGTCAGCCCGCGGCGTCCTGCATGTGATCAAGTCAGGCGATTGCCCGATCCCAGTGGAGGAAGAAGTCGTGCGCGAGATTCAGAATTGGGTTGAAGAGGATGGCCTTATACGGTTTCAGCGGCGCGGACTGAGGCCCGGAGACCTCGTTTCGATTCAGTATGGGCCGTTCGCTGGAATGATGGCGCGCGTGGAAGCCGAACTAAACGGTGAGAGACGCGTAGCAATTTTGCTCGAGACACTTTGGAACGCACGCGTGCTGATCGACAGAAGCTGGCTTGAAGCTACGTCAGCTTAAAACAGCCCGCGTTAGCACAATTCGATTTGAAGAAAGAACGGGTTCGAGCCGATGTGCGGAGCTTTCCTTAATTTCGAACCTTCGGTTGAAGCAGAGGCAAGCATAGTTTGAGTCCCGTAGCTAGTCACACGCTAGCAGAACCAAAAGCAGAATTGTTATCCTGGCAATACAAGCAAACGCCAATTTAATCATTCAGAACCCTATAAGTCCGAATTTCGCTTTAACTGGACAATTAACGAGGATACGTACCACCGCACCATCACTTCTAGTGTTCCCGCGGAGATCAAAAAGGTCGCACCAGAGCCGAGTCCAGCGGCCAATGTGAGCTGGCTCAAAAACCAGCGCTAAAGAGCCATTTACGATGTCCGATTACACGGCAATTGGCGCTGTCAGCAAGACGTTAAACGACCTCTTGCAGGACAATATCACTAGCAGCTCGGATCCCCAAATTCAGGGCGTGGCAATTCAGTTATTCTCGCCCAAAGAAATGCAGGGGCTCGGGATCACTACTGCCGTCTCAGTCTGGTTGTACAAGGTAAGCAGAATGGCCGAAATGTTGAACGATCCGCCCATTCGCCAGCAGCCCAACCAGATCCCGCGGGCACCACTACCCGTGTTGCTCTATTACTTAATAACTCCGATTCATAATGATCCGCTTACCCGGCACGCGTTGCTCGGGAAAGTACTCCAGGTCTTTAACGATCATGCCATCCTCCGCGGAGCTGACCTCAAGGGTGTCCTTCAGGGAACATCCGATCAACTACGAGTTAATCTGGAGGCCCTAACACTGGAAGAGCTGAGCCTGGTTTGGTACGCGCTGGGAGAGCCATATCAACTCTCCGTGACTTACCTGGTTCAAGTCGTCCAGATTGATTCTGACAGGCAGCCGTTGCAATCAAGCCCAGTGCTGAGCAGGAAAGTCACTTACGAGCAAATCCTGGCGGTGGTGTAACAGAAATGACAGGCCCATTTCAAACGAAAGCGAACGGCATGACCTACACGGTTGTGCAGGATTGCGCAACCTCCTTCGATGCGCTGATTACCGGAGCCGCGGTGGACGAAATCCTCGGGCTCGCCCTTGATACGATTCGGTTTACGGTTCGTACTGATCGGGACGATTTGGGGATAAAGACCTTTTCGAGCGGATTTTTCGCAATCACCGGTTATCCCGATAGCTCCTTCCCTCAGATTGTTCCGACAAACTACCAGGTCAATCTAATCCTGACCGCGCCAGGTTTTCGAGATTTTCAGGTGCAAGTGACGGTCACACCGGCAAGCGTTTTTCCCATCACTGTTCCTAATTCCCCCATCCCCATGCGGCGTCTCCCCGTGCGCATCCAAGGACGGGTGGTGAAAGATGCAACGGGTCTGCCGATTAGCGGCGCCTTGGTGGTTAGCGTTGACAATCCGCATCCCCCGCCAAATTCGTACGCTATCGCCTTGCGTTCACCCCTTTATTTCGACCATGCCCTGCCAGTATCGGTCCAGCAGGTCACGATAAATCCGGTGGGCATTGCCCAACTCACCGCCGATGCGGGCGCCGGCACAAGCGTATTGGACGTCAGCACGCGGTCTGGTTTGGTTGCCAATTCGACGGTACGGCTGGCGAACACTTCGCAAACAATAGTGGAATACTGCGTTGTGGACCACTTAGGACCGGGTGCCGCCAATCAACCAGGCCAGGTTTTCATCACCAACGATCTCAATCGTAGCTACGCAGCCGGACCGGCGACCGTGGTACTTTTTGGGAACCCGGTATTAGGCGGAGCTGCAATTCCGCTCGCGACAGACGCCAATGAGGGAGACGGAATCTTGGTGGCTACGCAACTGCTTCCCGCCAACACGGTGGCGGTGGACCCGGGCTCGATGAAAGTCGAGTATCACGAAGTGGGGGCGCGGACCAATGCGGATGGTTATTACGGATTAGACGGAATGGGACGAGTGCAGGAACTCTTTTTCCAAGCGAGCCAGGGAGGGACGAACCAGACTCAACCTTGGGTTGTGGCCTACGATGAGCCGCTCAACGTTGTAGACTTTCGATTGTAGCCAAACAACAAAGCTCATAAGGAGTAAAAGCTATGCCAGAATACTTATCACCAGGAGTTTATCTAGAGGAACGGCAAACAGGACCGGAGCCGATTGAGAGCGTAAGTACCAGTACCACTGGATTCGTAGGAATGACGCAGCGCGGACCATTCGATCAGTTGCCGCCGATTCTAGTGACAAGTTTCCCCGAATTCGCACGGATTTTCGGCGGATACTTTAACCCAGCGTTCACCGGGGTGGCGCCTGCCGTGCCGCTGAATGTGCTTCCGTACGCTGTAGCGGGCTTTTTTAATAACGGTGGCAAACGGCTCTACATCAAACGCGTAGCGAATGGCACCGCTGGCTCAACGCCAGCATCGGCCAAAGTGGCGGGGCTGCAGAACGGCGTCAGCGCGCAAATTGTAACGCGCCTTGCTGCCCCGGCGGGCACTGGATCGACGACCCTCCAATTACAAAGCCTGCGTGGCATTCAGGCAAATAGCACGCTGAGCTTGACGCAGGTTTTAAATGGGGTGACCACGACTATAGCTGTGCCGCTTACGGGATACAACGACTCGAATAACTCTGTTACTTTTGCCGCTGCCCTGGCGCAATCATTCGACCCACAGTTTACGACCGTTACGGTGACGGCCAATGCCGGATACAACGTCGCCGCCACGCCGATCGCACTCTCGGCAGCCGATCCCGGGGCTTGGGGCAATAGTCTACAAGTAAAGATCAGAGCCAACTCGCGGGCAGTTTCCGCAGTCGCGAGTCTGGGAGATAGTGTGCCGGGCACCCACGATATGGTAATTCTGCGGTCAACAGCCGGTTTTTATGTTGGCGCCATTATTGAGTTCAATCTCGGCACGACGAAGTCCTATGCCAAAGTTACCAATGTTAATGGCAATCGAATCCAGGTCACGCCGGCGTTCGGCGCTCTCACTGCTCTGAATCCGACCGGGATCCCGGCAACTATCGCGCGCACTTGCGAGTTTGATGTACTGGCGACTGACGGCACTGTGGCAGAGGCCTTCCGGGGGCTGACTCTGGACGACACCACACCCTATTTTTACGCTACGACGATAGTAGGCAATTCACTGCTGCTCACCGTCCCCAAAAACGCCGCGCCTCCGCCACTCTATCCGCGGGACAATGCCACGGCTGACCCGAGCACGATACCTATGGCGGGTGACGGACTCAATGTTCAGATGAACGGTGGGGCCGATGGCGGGGTTCCTACTGCCCAGGATTATATCGGGGCGGACGGGGGACCGGGCCACCGGACCGGCATAGCTGCTCTGATGGACGTTGATCAGATCAGCATTATAGGGGCGCCAGGATATACAGATCCAAACGTACAGGAAGCGCTGATCACACAATGCGAAACGTTGAAGTATCGCTTTGCAATTCTGGACCCGGCGCCCACCGCCACGAACGGGCCGCCGGGCATTCCGGCCATCCAGGCACAGAGGGGGCAGTTCGATACCAAGTACGCCGCCATTTATTACCCGCGCGTCATTGTATATGATCCACTAACTGACAGTGACATTCCTGTACCGCCGAGTGGCCACATGGCTGGTATCTATGCCGCCACTGATGACAACCGGGGAGTGTGGAAAGCGCCGGCAAATGTCGTCATTCAAGGGATTGTAAGACTCGAAACAAAGCTCAGCAAAGGCGATCACGATATTCTCAATCCTGAACCAATGAATATCTGCGCGCTCCGCGATTTCACCGCGCAAGAGCGTGGGCTTCGCGTTTACGGCGCACGCTGCATCACTAGTGACGCCGAGTGGAAATATATCAACATACGCCGGCTTTTCATCCTCCTTGAAGCGTCGCTCGATCAGGGCACCCAATGGGCCGTCTTTGAGCCGAATGACGAGCGATTGTGGGCGCGCTTGATCCAAAGCGTCTCAAGTTTCCTGACCACAATCTGGCGTGAGGGTGGATTGATGGGAAGCAAGGCTGAGGAGGCGTTTTTCGTCAAGTGCGGATACGAAACGATGACCCAGGATGACATCGAGAACGGACGCCTGATCATGGAGGTTGGGGTGGCCCCGGTGTTCCCGGCGGAGTTTGTCATCATCCGAATCGGCCAATGGGCAGGGGGTTCATCAGTGCAGGAAGTTTAATTCTGAAAGAAGAACATTATGCCAGACCGTATAGATCCATACCGGGGTTACAATTTTAGAGTAGAACTAGCCAACGTACCAGATCCCGCAGCCGGGTTCCGTGAATGTTCGGGACTGACCCTAACGACTGACGCGGTCGATTACCGCGAAGGCAAGGACATACCGCTTACGGTTCGTAAGCTGACCGGCCTTCGAAAGCAGAACAACATCGTCCTCAAGCGCGGCATCACGCAGGCCCGAAAGGAGCTTTGGAATTGGTACAAGAATACGATCAATGGGGTGCAGGATCGGCGCGATGGCGCCATTGTGCTCCAGGATGAAGAACATAAAGACGTGCTACGCTGGAAGTTTGAAAACGGCTGGATTTGCAAATGGGAGGGCCCGTCGGTGAACGCGACAGGCAACGATGTGGCAATTGAAAGTATCGAAATCTGCCACGAAGGTCTTCTGCTGGTCTAGTGCGGAACGAAAGGCCGGTATAGATGCCGACATACGCGACACCAGGGGTCTATTTCGAGACCGCCGACCAGGACAACCAGGTCGTTCCCTCGATACGCACGGACGTCGCTGCGTTCGTTGGCATTGCTCAAAAGGGACCCGTCCAGCAACCTAGAGCTGTCCAATCGTGGAAACAATTTCAATCTGTTTTTGGAGAGTTCATTCCGAGTGGTTATCTCGCCTACGTTGCGAATGCATTCTTTCAAAATGGAGGGCAGAGAATGTATGCCATTCGCGTCGCCGCGCCCGCGGTGAGCACCACGCTGTTGGCTGCAGCCGTTCAGCCTGCCGATGGATTGACGTCTCTAATCTTGAGCGCTCAGGGGTTTGCTGCGGGAGCATTGGTTACCATCCGGCAAGCTGCTGCCGCCACGGCGGTTGGCAGTCAACCCGCTGACCGCCTTTCATCCGTCGTGAACACAATCAACGGGTTCCCGCAGGGTGCGCTCGTCCACATCACCCAGACTGGGCCGCCCTTTGTGGGCGACTGGCATCGGGTACAGGCAGTGGACGCTGCGGCGAACACACTTTACTGGGAGTCGCCGCTCTTGGGGACATTCAATTTGGCGAATCCAATTACGTTTGAAGCAGATCGTCAAGAGGATCGCCTGTTGAAGTCTGTGAATCTGGCCATGAACACGCTGACTTGGACCGATTCGCTGGTGCCGGCCTTCAATGTGAACCAGCCGATGCAATTCGATAGCGGTGCCGCAGAAGCGCAAGGTACATTGTACGATGTGGCAGGCAACCCGACCTTGCTTGTTCAAGCCGCCAATGCGGGCACGTGGGGCGATGGCGTGGTGGTGGAGGTTTCCCAATCCAGCTTGGCGGCTACGCAGACTTCTTCCCAGCCACAGCCCGCCTCAGGGGCGTCGTCCTTCGTGCAATCGGTAGCTGGTTTTCTGAAATTCTCCCTTGTGAAGTTCTATCAGTCCAATCCTGCCATAAGCGGTTACCGGCTGGTTTCGGATGTCGATCCTATCGCCAAGACCCTGATGTGGGACAAGCCATTGCCGGCCGCACTTAACCTGGCGCAGCCAATTTTCTTCGAGACGCTTGAGTTCTCGCTTGCGGTCTTTTTGAAAGGCAGACTGATGGAGATATTTCCCGGGCTTTCGCTCGTGGGCGACCATATTCGCTATGTAGACAGCGTCATTAACGGACCGCCGACCTCGAAATATCCGGCCACGGCGGCAGGGTTGCCATCGCAATACATCAGGGTGGATGATCTCAAATCCATTACGCCTTACCCCGACAACCTTCCGGACGTGCAGTCACCCCAATTGGTGCAGGGCAGGCTGCAACTACGGGGTGGCCGGGATGGAATTGCCGCGCTCCAGCCAATGGATTTCACTGGGGATCCTGCTGCAGGAGAAAAACGGGGTCTTCGAGCCTTGGAGGACGTGGAGGAAATCTCAATTGTCGCCGTGCCTGACATTCTGATTGAACCGGTATCGCCAGCCCTCTATGCACCCGCAGTTCCACCGAGATTAGATCCCTGCTTGCCGTGTCCGGCCCCAACAGCGTCAGCGTTTCCGTTTTCGCCGCCGCCGAGTGAATCGGCGCCCCGGTTTTCGTTATCCGACATATTCCAGGTGCAACAAGCGTTGGTAGAGCATTGCGAAGCAATGCAGTTCCGATTTGCCGTTGTGGATCCGCCGGATTTTTCAGGCGCCAAGCAGCATGTTGACTTCGCCGAGATTCAAACCTGGCGCCGCGGATTCGACACAGAATTTGCGGCGCTTTATTTCCCATGGATTTTGGTGCGCGACCCTTTGCAATTGGGTGGCCAGGTCGTCCGCAGAATTCCACCAAGTGGGCACGTTGCGGGTGTTTATGCAAACACGGATTTGACTGAAGGAGTCTTCAAGGCGCCAGCCAACGCCATTCTGCAATGGGCGCAAGATATGACAACCGAAGTCAGCGTCGACATGCAAGGGATTCTAAATCCTATTGGGGTTAATTGCTTGCGCGCCTTCCCGGGCCGTGGCCTCCGCGTCTATGGCGCGCGGACGATGTCGAGTGATACTAGTTGGCGCTTTGTGAACGTGCGACGGCTGATGTGCATGATTGAACACGCGCTGGTGTTGTCGTTGCAATGGGCCGCTTTCGAGCCAAACAATATTTATCTCTGGCACTCCGTCACCGTCTCCATCAGCGGGTTCCTGGAAACCATTTGGAAGCAGGGCGGCCTGGCGGGAAACACGGCCGAGGAATCATTCTACGTAAAGTGCGACGCGACGAACAATCCAATGGCGATCACGGAGGATGGGCAGTTAATTATCGAAGTGGGGGTGGCGCCCATTTCGCCCGCTGAGTTCGTCGTGTTCCGCATAGGCCGGACCCATGACACGTTGGAGATCTCGGAATAAGGAGCGAAGCGTATGAGCGACGGCCTGCGTGTGGATCCATACCGCGCCTTTAATTTTCTCATCACGTTGATTGATTCTACAAGCGTGTTAAGCGCGGCCGTCAGTTCCATCCAAACGGTCGCGCAGGGAGGGTTCAGCGAGTGCAGCGGACTGGAAATGAGCCTGGATATCGAGGAATACAGGGAAGGGGGGAATAACGGGACCTTGCTGAGATTTCCCTCCCGCACAAAATGGGGCAACCTGCGCTTCAAGCGGGGTATCGCCATTAGTGATGATCTATGGAATTGGCACTATAGCTTTGCAATAGGGCAGGTGCGCCGTCGCGACGGGGTCGTGGTTTTGCAGGATGAGCAGCACAATCCCGTTAAAGTGTGGTCGTTTTCGCGTGGCCTGCCCGTGAAATGGACCGGACCCGCTATGAACGCAATGCAGAACCAGGTCGCGATTGAGGAGATAGAAATCGCGCACGAAGGTTTGAAACTTCTATGACACGGCTCCAAGGCGCAGCCCGAATCTTGTAATCAAATCCATGGATGTGCGAATCAATGAGGTTCAAAGCCGTGTTCAGGCGGCGGATTCACACGCATTACTGGATCCGCAAGTGATGCGAGAGATTGTGCGTCAGTGCCTACGCGCGTTGAAGGAAGAGCAAGAGCAGGAAAAATACATGGCACAAGAGCGCAAACTGGCCTCCGGCATCTCTTCCGAGAGCCACTAGTCCCAATAATGGAATATGGCAAAACCTCTAAAAGCGACCTTTCAGACGGTGGACGAAAACGGAAATTTGGGCGAGCCGTTGCCGGTCAATTTCAATCCCACTGAGTACACCTTGAATAAGGGCGCGCAAATCGCCGAGATAACCATTCCCGGGCTGGACTCGCCGCTTCTCCAGTTTGTGCGAGGCCAGACCGAATCGCTTTCCCTGGACCTGTTCTTCGACACGACGGAATCTGGCATGGACGACACAGCGATTTCAGTGACCTCGCTGACGGACAAATTTTACAAGCTGGTCAAGATGAATGGGACCAGTCATGCGCCGCCGATCTGTTTCTTTGCCTGGGGTGAGGACTTCCCTGGACGGCGCAATTACGGCTCGGCGGGTAGCCAGCAACGGCACGGGTTCAAGTGCGTGGTCGAAAGCGTCAGGCAGCGATTCACCCTGTTCAGCCCGCAGGGAGTTCCGTTGCGGGCGACCTTGACCATATCGCTTAGAGAATACAAGACCCTCAAGGAACAAATTGACGAATTAAACCTCTCCTCCCCCGACCGCACCCATTCTCATGTGGTGCAAGTTGGTGAAACGATCAACCAGATTTCCGCCAATATCTACAACGACTCTACTCAGTGGCGCGCAATCGCCATCGCCAACAGCCTCACCGATCCTCTGGATTTGCATCCGGGAACCGTTCTGGTGATTCCGCCCCTGGCGGCGGCCTGAGAACCCGTGACACAGGCACCGATCCCAATTCATAGCGCAAAAGAGACGTTTTACGTCCCAACTGTGGAGATTTACATCCGGGGCAAAGAGCTGCCGGACAGCATCATCAAAGACGTTCTGCAGGTGACTTACAAAGATAGCATCAATGAAATCGATTCGTTTACGATCGAAATTAACAATTGGGACGCGACTACTCGCACCTTCAAGTTCGTGCCTCCATTGAAGGCAAATGGGCAGGATTTCACTGGAATATTCGATCCCGGGACGGCCATAGAGATTTCGATGGGTTACGGCAAAAAAAATCTGCGCCGGATGATGAAGGGCCAAATAACCTCGCTGGCGCCGAAGTTTAATGAATCGGGCGCGCCCAGTTTGACCGTTGGCGGGCTTAATGAGTTGCACCAGTTTCGCACGGAACAACACACCCGTTCGTGGCAGGATGGACAGTTCACCGACACGAAGATCGCAACTGAATTGTGCAAGGCGCCTTTAAAAAAGGGACAAGCGGGCCTGGGCATAGATATCGAAACCAATCCTGCACCCGATGAAGCGGCCGAAACGTTCGTGTTCATGAATAATCAGTACGACGTGGTCTTCCTGCTGGAGCGGGCACGCCGGCACGGTTACGAGATTTATATTAAGAACGGCATCGGCAGCAAGAAGCCGCGCCTTTATTTTGGTCTGTCGGAGAACCGAGCCTTGGCGCCGGTGTATCAATTGGAATGGGGAAAGTCCTTGATCAACTTCCGGCCCACGCTGACAACAGCCAAGCAAGTTTCCACTGTCACCGTCCGGGGCTGGGACCGAAAGAGCAACAGCGCCATCGAAGCGAGTTACACTCTGGAGGAGCTTTGGAAGAAGCAAAACAAATCCGCCAGGGAGATCCAACGGCAGAGGCAGATCGCTAAGGCGTTTGGGAACCGGACCGAAGTCGTGACAGACAAGCCAGTGCACACGAAACAGGAGGCAAAAGACCTGGCACGTTCCATTCTGGAGAAGCAAAACAAGAACCTAGTCGAAGGCACCGGTTCAACAGTTGGGTTGCCGGATTTGCGCGCCGGTTGTGCTCTGCAGATCGTCGGATTTGGTCTCAAAAGCGACGGGACAGGAAAACTCGTAGGAGCGAGCAGCGATTTCGATGGAAATTACTATGTGACCGAGACGACGCACACCATCGGGGGGGACGGTTATCGCACCGAGTTTTCGGCCCGTCGTGAGGGAGAGATCGGCAACTCGACCGCGAGCGCTTAAGCGATTGATTATGGGACAGATGAGAGGAGTCGTGAACGGCCAGGTCGTTAGTGTCAGTGACCCGGATAATCAGGGGCGTGTGCAGGTCAGTTTGCCTTTTATGGGCGGGCAGAACGAAAGCTACTGGGCACCCGTAGCCACGTTAATGTCGGGAGGCGGACGCGGCTCATGGTTCATGCCCGAAGTCGGGGATGAGGTGCTTGTCGCCTTCAATCAGGACGACGTCGCCCATCCATTTATCATCGGATTCCTTTGGAATGGCAAGGACAACCCTCCTGAAACAGATCCGAAGAACCGAGTGATCCTCACACCAGGCGGCCACACCATTCGATTCGAAGACGGTGTCCAATCTCCCAAAGTGGTAATCCGATCCAAAAAACAGTCGGCCATCACATTCACCGATGGTCCCGGCCCAACGAAAATTGAGATCAGTTCCAGCGGCGGGCTGACAATTGAATTGGACGACGCCGGTAAAGGGTCGATCAAGTTGCTGGGTGGTGGTCGCATTTTTGAAATGAGCGATGACATGGTCCGGATATCCTGATGCCTCAAGTCCTCACGACAAATGCGCTGATTGTGTGTCCTCACGGAGGTATCGGAAAGAGTGTGCCTACGGACCCCAAATGGAGCGTCAATGATGGCCCGGTTCTTCTGGACGGTGATGCCGGCACATTAAGCTGCGTGTTTCCCGTGCCGTGCATCGGCTACAACCTGAAATCCATGAAATTAAATGCGACACAGGTGGACCGCCGAAATGTGATGTTGGTGACCGACTTCACGCAAAGTTTTACGGGTTTTCCGCTCGTCATAACCGAGATGCACCAGGTTTACGACGACAGCACACCGACGCCCATCCCAAACGGCGGAACCGTTCCTGCGACGCCGCCGCAATTACAAGAGAACGATACGCCCACAGTCACGGCAGCGCCGCCAGTTTTGGCATTCAGCCAGGGGGCTTACTCGAACACGGGCCAACCTGTGACGCTCCCCATGAGTTTTTCGCTCTTCTCGCAGTTCCCAAACCGGTGGATACTGACGATACTAAGTCAACCAACCAATTCCTACGCTGACATTACAAACGGCCTCCTCCCCAACATCGCTGTGGCCCCTGCGGGAGGAGACTGGCCAAATCCTGCACTCACAGTGGAAGTTACGTTGCAAGGCTCATTTCTGTTTACGTTGCCAATCGGCAACTATTACTTCGTTCTCGCCGCCATCAACGTCCGCGGCCTCTCCTCATACGCTCAAGTCGTGCTGACTATCACCGCTTAACTGAAAGATGCTTGTTCCCACCCGCAATTTTCTAGGAATCGGTTGGAAGTTTCCGGTGCGGCCTGCCCCTGGCGGCGGCTTTGCGTGGTCGGCAGGTGAGCAAAGCGTGCAGGAAGCGATCTGGATTCTGCTCGGCACAGCGCGAGGGGAGCGGCAAATGTTGCCCCGGTTCGGTTGCGGCATCCACGACCTGGTCTTCGCCCCAAACACCCCGGCCACACGTGGGAATATCCAGCATTTGGTCAAGGACGCGCTCACCGAGTGGGAGCCTCGCATTGACGTGCTGGATGTAAGCGTGAGCTCCGCGCCCGGAGAAGACAATACGATGTTGATCCGAGTCGATTACCGCATCCGATCCAACAACGCTTTCGGCAACCTGGTGTATCCGTTTTACATTTCGCAAGGAGTAGGGAGCTAGTTTATGCCGCTGACCGCACCCAACCTGGATGATAGAAGCTATTCGGACATAGTGGCTGAAGCCAAGACGCGCATTACGCGCTATACCCCGGAATGGACGAATTTCAACGAGAGCGATCCGGGCATCACGCTGTTGGAGTTATTCGCCTGGATGACCGAGTTGCTGGCTTTTCGGCTCAATCAGGTGCCCGACCTGAACTATATCAAGTTCCTTCAACTTCTGGGCATTGAGCGCCAGGCAGCCAAACCGGCTCGGGCAGCCGTAACCTTCGAGGTGGCGCGGTCCGATTTGCCCAGCGTCAGCGTGCCGAAGGGCACCCAGGTTGCCGCCAGTGGCGCGGATGGCCAACCGATCGTGTTCGAGACCGATAAGGCATTCTTCGCCATCGGGGCAAAGCTCGCCGAGATCCAGACTTTCGATGGTACCGCCTACATGATACAGACAAAGAAAAACGCCGCGGCTGGCCAATCTTTTTATCCTTTTGGCCAGAAGCCCCGTCCCGGCAGCGCGTTGTTGCTGGGATTTGATTCTCCGGCCTTTCCAGAGGATCAGATTGATCTTGCTGTGAACCTGTTCCAGCAAGTTCTGAACGCTCCGGTGCTGAAATCGGGCGCGGCAATCCCGCCTCCAGCTGCGCTGGCGTGGGAATACTGGGATGGCAGCGAGTGGTCCACTCTGACCGTTGCGCAAGATGGAACACGAGCGTTTTCGCAAGATGGCTACATCTCATTCAAGGGTCCCGGCAAAAATGTTGTCAGCGCTCAACAAGGAGTGGTCCAGGCGCCTTATTACTGGTTTCGAGCCCGACTCGTAACGGCCAGCTATGAATTGACACCGAGCATCGCGGCAATCCGCACAAATACAACCGATGTTACTCAAGCGATCACCTTTAGTGACGAAATACTCGGCGGCAGCGACGGCAGTCCCAACCAAACATTCACCGTCAGTAATACACCAGTCGTGGCACTGCATCCTCCCTTGAAGGCGTCGGTACCGGGCGGTTCGCACGTGATGGTGACGGATTTGCAGTTGGAGATAGATGAGGGCAACGGCTTTGTTCTTTGGCGGCAGGTGGACGACTTTTTCAGCTCTGGCCCCGATGATAGGGTATTCACGTTCGATCGGAACACGGGCGTAGTCACTACCGGTTCGGGCGAGTATGGCCGGATTCCCTTAGCCAACCCGGCGAACCCCACTGGCAATGTTGTCGCGCGAATGTATCGCTCCGGCGGTGGGAGCCAGGGGAACGTGCCCGCAAACTCGATTACCCAACTGCTCACCACAGTGCCTTCAATCAATTCCGCAAAGAATTATAATGCGGCAACCGGCGGGACGGACGAGGAATCGGTCGTTGATGCTAAGCTCCGGGCGCCCGCGGCGCTCAAGAGCAAGGAACGAGCCGTAACCGAGGATGATTTTGTCTACCTTGCGAAACAGGCGCCGGGAGCGAATGTAAAACGAGCGTTGGCTCTGCCGCTCTCTCATCCGGACTATCCGAGCGCGCAAGTTCCAGGCGTTGTCACTGTGGTGGTAGTTCCGAATTCACAAGACGCTCCCCCTACCCCTAACCAGACCACATTGAAAGCAGTCTGTGCCTATCTCGATGCGCATCGCCTGTTAACTAGCGAATTGTTCGTGAAAGGCCCCGTTTACCGGAAGATCAAAGTGGCGGTACAGATCATCGTCCAGGCTGGCGCCGATCTTGCGACCGTCCAGATCGCCGTGCAATCCATTCTCCAGAGCTTCTTAGACCCATTGAGCGGCGGCAACGAAGGCACTGGCTGGCCTTTCGGCGGGGAAATCTATTATTCGGATGTTTATCGAAAAATAATCACGGTAGAGGAAGTCGACCGCATTGCTGATAACCAGTTGTTGTTTTATCTAGATAATCAACTGCAGCAGTTCTGTCGCGATGTCCCAATCAATCCCGGCGAGTTGCTCTACAACGATCCCGAGGGCCACACGGTGACTGTCTCCTACGAGAGCTCGTCTTGAAGGTCTCATGAGCGATCGAACACCACATTATCTACTGAATGGCCTTGCCGGTTGGCGCGCAGCGTTCCTGGACAACACGGTCCTCGCGCGAAGCGGGACCTGCTTGGCGCTGCTTTCGATGCCGGGTGCTCTGCGGCCACTGACAGACGCCGCCGGAAGTTTTGGCGGGCTCCAAGCTGCAATCGGTGTGGCGCTGGATCGCCAAGACCGGGTTTATATTTTGGATGGAAAGGCTTGCGTCATCAAACGCTTTGACCCGTGTCACTCGCAATTCGTAACGTTGCCGTGCGTTGGTGGAACGGGTTCCCAACCTCGGCAGTTTTCAGGCCCTCGTGGGTTAGCGATCTCCTGTTCAGACGACATCTATGTCGCCGATACTGGCAATCGGCGAATTCAAATTTTCTCGATAAGGGGCTTGGCTCTTCGCTGCATTTGGGAACCGCTCCACGTGACGCTAGGCGCGAGCGGAGTTGCGGTACGAAAAGCGCTCCCGATTAAACAAGCATTGCCTTCGGGCACTGATTGTCAGGCGACTATTACTTGGCCCACCGGAACATGGCAACCATGGGATGTGGTCATTTCGCGGTGTAACCGAGTTTACATCTCGGATTATGCGAACGGATTGATACATGCCTTCGATGCGAACGGTTGCTGGCAGGCCGCCTTTACGGGCGTCGGCCCAGCTTTGCCTCAACTGGTCAAGCCCACCCGTCTGGGACTCGATAGCGAGGGAAGAATTTATATCGTTCAGGAAAATCAAAGCTACATCGTTGTCCTCGACGCCGACGGCAATTTTGCGGGAAAGGTGGATAAGCCGGATCAGATTGCCGGCCATTTTTGCCCGACAGCGGTTGCCGTTGATGTGAATGGGGATCTCTGCCTCAGCGACTGTGTAACGCGCCGGACTTATTTTTATCAACCTGCCGGTGAGGGGCGTTGGTGTCCGTTTCGGTGTTGCGGTTCCAGCGGCATCTTTGCCGCGGCGCTGATGTTCGACCGGTCCGGCCATCCGCTCTATGCGGACGGCGGACAACGTGTTTGCCAGCTTGTTCCACCCGCGGTTTACCAAACGAAAGGAACCTACTATTCCGAGGCTCTCGATAGCAAAACCTATCGAAGTGTTTGGCACCGGGTGACTCTTGCAGGCCGGGTGCCGCCTGGAACCGCAGTAAAAGTGGATACCTTTACGGCCGAATCGCTGAAACCGATTGATGAAATCCAAAGCCTGGATGAAAGCCGTTGGGGAACGAACCAGATCGCAACGAACATGCCCAACGGCAAATGGGATTGTTTGGTCTTGAGTACGCCGGGCCGTTATTTGTGGTTGCGGTTGACCCTTTCGGGAGATGGATCGGCCACGCCCGCGCTGGAGCAGGCCAAAGTCTATTATCCGCGCGCGTCCACCCTGCAGTATATGCCTGCGGTTTACCGGCAGGACCCTGCACAGGGGGATTTCCTGGATCGATTTCTTTCTCTTTTCGATACGATTCGGAACCACACGTCTGAGCAAATAACTGACGTGGCGAAGTATTTCGATCCGAAGGCCACGCCCGCAACCAGGAGCCACGATTTTCTCTCCTGGCTAGCCGGTTGGCTGGGATTGAGCTTGCGCAGCAACTGGCCCATCGCCAGACGCCGTGAGCTGGTGCGGCAGGCGCACCGTTTATATGCATTGCGAGGTACACGTGAGGGGATGTGCCTGCATATCGAGCTTTATGCCGGGCTGCGCCCGCGGATTCTCGAGCAATTCCGACTGAGGCGCTGGCTGGTGGTAAACCACTCCAGGCTCGGAGATTGCACGACGGTATTTGGGAAAAGCATCATGAATCGGTTGCAAATCGGCTTGAATTCCCGAATCGGCTCATTCGAGTTGCTGGATCATGGCGACCCCAACCTTGATTTTTTCAACGCCTACGCTTATCAATTCCTGGTCGTGCTGCCGCGCTGGCCTGGTGCTACGGAAGGCGATCGCCAGGCCTTGCAGCAAATCATCGACCTAGCCAAACCGGCCTTTACCCTCGGCCGCTTGGAATTTCAAAAACCGCGCTTCCGCGTGGGCATCCAAGGCTTTCTTGGTGTGGACACCGTAATTTCCCGCTATCCCAGCGGAGTGATCGAGGGCCAGGGCTCGCTCGGCTACGACACGGTCCTTGGGTCGCCTGGGCAAGCGCCGGCGCAAAAACCCCTACGCATCGGCCGCGATTCGCGCCTGGGCCAAAATGCGATTCTGAACTGAAAAACGGAGTTGAACCATGGCAAACTGCAACTGCAACAACCTCCCCGTCGCCGCCAAACCAGGCTGTGTTGAGTGCGACATCAACCAGTTGGCGCGGAATAACTATTTCACCGGCAAATTGCTCGTCGAGCGGGATTTCACTGATGAGCAGCGGTACATGTTGGGAAAACTACGCCGACACAATCAGCGTTTGCATGGCTGGGGAGCGGTGTGCGGATTGAAGGTCAAAGAGCATCCCAATCCCGCGTGTCAGAATCAATATGTGGTTATCGAACCCGGCTATGCCATTGATTGTTGCGGTCGTGAGATATTGCTTTTGTGCGAAGACTACTTCGATTTCCGCTCTCAATTTCTAGCCAGTTGGCAGAAGCAGAATGGGCCCAATTCACAGCCGGACACCAACACGCACAAAATTCAAATTTGCATTTCCTACAAGGAGTGTGCGACGGAAGAGGTTCCGGCGCTCTTTGACGAGTGCAGTTGCGAAGCCTCCTCATGCCAGCCCAACCGTATCCTGGAAAGCTGCCAATTCGACGTACTGGTCGATCCAGCTCCTTCGAGCGTGAATCCGCCGGGGGTGAAGCTAGATTGGAGTTGCACCATCGGGCTGGCCAACGCGGTGCGGGTTGTGACCAGTTTGGATCGCACACAAATCTTCGTGCTTACCTCCGTCCCGACAGGTCCAGCCACCATCTACGCAATCAGCACCGCCAATCAATCTATCACCGCGTCGCAAGGCTTTTCCAATGACGTGGGGCTGGATGTGACAGTTTCCCCCGAAGGCGATTGGGTATATGTGGCTTTGCAATCCACCACTGCTGGCCAACCGCCCCGTATTGTGGTTCTTAAGGGTTCTGATTTGTCAACTGTAACCACCCTCCCCTCGGTTGGGTCGAACGGCGATACTGTCCGCCTGGCTACTTTGCCGGGAGAGGACAAATCCTTGCTCGCGGTCACTTCAAGTGGCGCGCAAGCCCTGTACTGGGCCGACGCTACCGCGCCCATTCCATCCCCCCCCCAAAGCATCAAAGTGGGAAACAACCCGGTTGATATCGCCGTGGGTGACGATAGTCATTATGCCTACGTGGCGAACGCGGGGGATCCATCGGTTTCCGTAATCGATCTCACAACCTTCACTGTTACGACCTTGAAGGCGCCTTTCATAGGCGCATCAATATCCGCCTTAGCTGTCGCGACGAACATCAATGGAGATATTTTGGCAGCCCTGGATGGCGGAAAAAAACTCTACTTGATAAGCGTTCCAGCCGCAGGGGGCCCCGCCTTAGCAACATCTATTGGAAACTCGGCCAGCAACCCTGTCACGCTGCAATATCAAGGACTTGATGTGCAGATCAGTCCGGGTGGCCAGTGGATTTATGTTCTGGAACATGATACCGGCGCCTCTCCTCCCGCCTACATCCAAACAGTGGATGAGCACGCGGTTGAGCTGAATTCTCCGAATAGCGCTGGCGCATTTATTCCCGTCGGATTCGGCGCCGTGGACCTCACGCTTTCGGCCGATGGTAGCTACCTGTACGTTCCCTACAGCCAAGGTAGCACGCAAAACGTTCCCGGCGCTACCGCCGTCATCAAAGTGCAATCGGCCAATTGCCCTGACCTTTTCTCGCAATCAATCGAGTGCTGCCCGGATTGCGAGCAGGGGAACTGCATCGTACTGGCCACCATCCAGGGCTACAAATATGGCGACTCCATCACTGATCCGGTCGCAGGTACCCCACCGGGTAACGATCAGATTGATAACCTGACCGATCGCCATCTCCTGGTGAGCACCGAGCTGCTCACAGAAGTTGTTCAATGCATTCTTGAGCAGGGCAACGGCTCCGGTAAGGTCGGTCCTCAGGGGCCGCCAGGGCCTCCGGGTCCGGCTGGTCAGACCGGCCCACAGGGTCAGATTGGGAGCACAGGCCCCGCGGGGCCTCAGGGAAACAACGGGGCAACAGGGCCCGCCGGTCCAGGATTAGAAACAGGCTTGACTCGGATTAATGCGCTGAGTTGGGTCCATGCGGACCCGACTCCCCAAGGACTTCTGCAGATAACGGACGGAGCTACGAAATCTCCTGCTCTGGTCATTGCATTCACAGCGCCAGTTCAGGCAACCAGCATGGATTACAATGTTTTTAACATGTCTGTTTTGAGTCTTGTACAAACCGGACCCTTTCCGGCGTGGGTCGAATACTTTGTGCCTGGCGCAATTAAGCCTGTGACGATCAATACGCTCATGGGCCATCGAGTGACTGCCGCGACCGTTTCCACGGGAGCGACCGCGCAAGGGCTTGCTTTCATTCCGAGTATTCCTCCCGAGAGATTGGTGCTTAAGGAAGCCAGAGTTCGCGTGTATTTTAGAGGAGATTTTGTACTGGATAAGAATAACAGGGCAGTCAGTTGCGAATTTGTCCGGGCCCAATTTCCACCCAATCCAGCCCAATTCCCCACTGGCGCACTTCCCGCGGGTCAGGATCTCGGGTTTGAGGGCGGGCTGTTTTTCAGTTGGTTTACAGGTGCTTAGTTGGGAATCACATAATTAATCAATAACTGAAGTCCTATGCCTAATACTCCACTAGCTTACACGATGGTGCCACCGCAGCGGACCTTTAATCCTCCAACCACGACCCTCGCCGATCCCGCTTGCTGTTGCCCTGCTTGCGCAGGTTTGGAATGTCTCGACCGCACGCGCTTCTTCGCCGGGCAGTTGCTCACCGAGGCGGACCTGAATAATGAACAATCTTATCTGCTCGCGAAAAACCGGCTCCATAACCGCTACCTGCATGGTTGGGGTGTGGTATGCGGTCTGCAAGTGGTCTGCAGCGAGTGCGAAGGCTGGGTCACCGTGAAACCAGGTTATGCCATTGATCCCTGCGGCAATGACATCATCGTATGTCAGGAGCAATCATTCAACTTGTGCAAGGCAATTCAGGAATGTTGCACGCCCGCCAAAACCTCGAATTGCTCGCCTTTACGCTATACACCTTCACCGACCTGCCAGGATCAAACACAAACATGGTGCATCACCATCCAATACCAGGAGCAACCCGGGCGAAAAATTACACCGCTCCAGAATGCGCCAAGCCGCCAAACGAACGCCGATTGCGCGCCGAAAGGAAAAAACAACGGCGGCAACGGCGGCAATTGCGGTTGTGCCCCCGTTTCGTGCGGATGTCCTCAGCTGCCAACGACCGCGGCGAAACCTTTGCCTTCAGGCGCTTGCGAGCCCACTCGCATCATCGAAGGCTTTAAGCTTGGGATTATGTGCGATCCGCCCGCCCAGGAGGAAGGCCCGGTGCCCGGCAGCGGAAGATATCAGTTGGAACAGTGTCTTGCCGGATTGAAGCAACTCATCAGTCAAAACCCATACCCCTCCGGCATCGCGAACACCAATCCGCGTCCCAGTTACCAGCAGGCTTATCAAGCCATCTGTAATTATCGTCAAATGGTGCTGAATGCGCTCTCGTCATCGTTTGTCACTCATTGCCAGTTGGAAATTCAACTGGCGGGCATTTCCATTCCGCCGCCACCCAATGACGGTTCCACCGGAGACCCAACCCAGTTACAAACCGCCCTTAATGCTATAATAGTCGTAATCGTCATAGCGGCACGGGATTGCATCTGCACTTCTCTTTTACCCGCTTGTGCTCCAGATCCGTGCGACAACCGGCTCATTTTGGCGTGCGTGACTGTCCAGGATTGCCAGATCATCAACATTTGTCATTTCGGCGTAGGCCGCCGGCAAGTTATTACCTTTCCAGTATTGGAGTATTGGCTTTCGCTGATCGGCTTTGACATTATCTGGAGCGATTTGGGCAAAATATTGGGGCTGCTCTGTTGTGGAGAATACAAGCAGGGAGACAGTTTTTATCCGAATTATTCTTATCGCGACAATCTGACCACAGCGGGAATCTCGCGCCCGGACATGATCAGCCGCATGGTGACGTCCATTGCCGCGAAAAGTCTTGGCGCGGGATTGGTGAACGCGGCTTCGACCACTCCGCGGGCCGTGGATTTGAGCATACTGGTTGGGCAAAATAAGGACGTTGTAATGCGCGCCCTGGCTGCCTATGGGATTGGCACGTCGAACTCGCTGCCAGCCGGAACAACAGCCGCGTCAACTGTCACCTTGAAGGATGTCTCGAGCGACTCGGCATGGAGCAATGTGACGCCCGAGTCCGGCGCACAATACGCTCCTGCCGCGTTCGAGATTTCCCAACCACTGACCGTCTTCTACAAAGGCGATTTGGTGGTCGGATTCGACGCGACAAATCCCACGGATATTCTTAACCATAAAATTGCCGACCTGCAACAGCAGGTCACTTCATTGTCAAAATTGGTAAACCAGTCCACCCCAGGTGGTCCCAAGGTTGGATGAATGAAATAATTCCCTAAGCGCCCGGGCGGCAGGAGGAGTATGACGAATACGACAGATATCGAACGGCTTAATTACTACGAAGGCGAGTACCTCGGCGCGTTGGATTTCGCAGCCGAGCAAGAGTATCATCGGGACATGCGCCGCCGACATAATGTGGGCCAGCACACCTGGGGAATTGTCTCCGGCCTCGACATCGTGCAATTTCCCAATGGCGGGGCGGCTCCCAGCGGCAAGACTGCGGTTGACATCTACATCCGCCCCGGCATGGCGGTGGACGCTTTTGGCCGCGAAATCGTCGTGTTCAGCGCTGCACAACTGACCGACGACCTCTTCGCGCCATACTACGATCCCAACCCTGGCGCCACACCGAAAACGATGTACGTCTGGGTCAAATACCAACAACAATTCTCCCAACCATCCACCGACTTTTGCGCCTCACAAAGCACGGTAAACCCGTTCGGCCGCGTGCAGGAAAACTACCAATTGATCATTACGGCCACAGCTTCGCCATCACCTGACCCCGATGATCCAATAGTGGTAGATGGAACCAATCTGACTGTCCCACCTGAGCCATCCGTATCCTCACCTGCTCCCGCGCCTCCTACTCCTTCGCCTTCGGCGGCGAGCATCGTGCTCCCCTATGACGGCTCCGTCCCATACCAGGAATTTGCGACCGACGACACAACCGCGACGTGGCTTATACCACTGGGACAAGTTTCATGGGATCCCCACAGCGGAACTCTGCTGCAAATCCCAGCCTCCTTGGCCAATTCGGGACGTCATTACGCAGGTAATGTGTCCGCGGCTATTTGTGCCCCGGAAGGCTCCTTAACAATCCAGGACCGCTTCGCTCCCACTCCTCTACCAACAGACTTAAGCGATCCACACTACAATGGCGTGGCCGTGGATCTGGAAGGAGCGCTGATCGTGAAACGGTTGATCACCGCTGAGCAAGGCGAGTACCTCTACGAGCATTACACTTTGCGGTTCATGGATAGCTCCGGGCACGATGGTGATACCCCACTTTGGATCGAGCGCAACAGTAATTCTACCGGCGGCGCTGACTTGCACATCCACATCGGCGACAACTCGGATCCCCAAAACAAGCCCCAGCGGCTGACTATCGGCTATGGTCCGGCGGACGGCAGTTCAGAAACGATTGTGATGGATGTTCGCGCCGACGGCAACGTTGACATTCCCAAGGGCGCTCTCAGTTTCGGCGCGCAAAAGGCCCAGTTGTTAAACCTTTCAGGCACTGGTTACGGAATCGGCGTGCAGACTGGGACGCTCTTTTCCCGGTCGGGGGCAAATTTTGCCTGGTATGTGGGGGGAACATACAGCGCCAACAAAGGTGACCCGGGCGGTGGTCTTTTGGCCATGGGACTGGATTCGTTCGGAGACTTAAGCGTCAACGCTGCGTTGAATCTCGATCAAGCGAACGTAAATAACGGCACCATTTCTCCAGGTCTAACCTTTGGAGCAGGCAGCGGCGAAGGCATCGCCTCCAACCGTCAAGGCAACCAAAACCAATACGGACTGGATTTCTACACCGGTTTTGCCAAGAGAATGAGCATCACACAATCGGGACTCGTGGGAATTGGAACCAGCAGTCCGGATTCACAACTCCATTTGACGGGTGGCGCCTGGGACCTGACCAATTCCGAAGGCGATCTGAAAATCGGCAATGCGGCGTTGCGGCTCAAATTTGGAGTCGCCTTAGGCGGAGCCGGCGCAGGTGATGGCCGTATCCGCGCTGTCGGGGGAACCAACCGGCTGATGATTGGCGCTGGAACCAATGACACGCTCACGATTCAAAATGGCAATGTAGGAATAGGCAATATTAACCCTGCCTTTGCTTTGGACGTGAACGGAAACGCGAATATTTCCGGCACCCTTTCCGCGGTTGTCTTATCTGCCACGGTCCTGACCGCCCCCTTCAAGCTGGGCTGTGTCGCAGACTTCTTTATTAATCGGGATGGCGGCTCAATTGAGCGGGGCGATGTTGTGGTGACGCACCCAAAACCTGCGGCAACTTACTATGGCTTGGACGGAAGTATTCCGTTGGTTGAGGTGCAGCTTACTGACCAGACCCATGACTCACGCGTTTGCGGAATCGTGGAAGACGCAAACGTTGATGCCACCAAGCTGCAGGGCTTGGATGTGTCAAAGTTGGACGGCGCCAGGGTGGGCATGATGGTCACTCTCGGTGCTTACGCATATTGCAAGGTGGACGCTGAGGTTGCTCCGATTGCGCCCGGCGATCTGCTCGTGACGAGTTCTACCAAGGGGTATGCACAAAAATTCGACGCAGCCAAACGGCCAAGCCCAGGCGCAATTATCGGCAAAGCTCTGGGCAGCCTGACATCGGGGAAAGGAAAGATTCCTATCTTCGTCTCTCATCAATGATTTTAACGCGCGATACTTCTGCAACCATAAGAAAGGTCACGACCATGAAAGAACGACTGTCGCAACTTCGCACTGAACTGGAAAAGGGCCGCCAGCGGCTTGAGTTGCTCGATCGCGAGCGGCAGGAGGTCCGCGATACCATGCTGCGAATCAGCGGCGCCATTCGCGTGCTCGAAGAATTGATTGCTCAAAACGGCCAACCAGCCTCCGAACCGGAGTTGGTCGCCGCCAGTGCGTGAGCGACAAATGCGCCAAGGCCGTTCCGCGCGTCGTCGTTGGCCGTTGGACGAACACATACCTCGCGCTGGCCGGGCATCCTTCTCCGGACGATTTGCGCCGTCAGTTGGATCAATGTCTCGCCAGCCATCTGTCTGACGTCTGCGGCGCTTCGCTCAGGAGCGTTCTGGATCCGGAGGACCCTGCTGTTTGGCGAATCCGCGATTTGAGCTTGGATTTTGCGGTCAATCTGTCGTTGCACTCGGAATTAGCGGTCGCTAGGCGCTGGGGCGAGAACCTGGCGGCGCAAGTCGGCGTGATTTTCCATGGAAGCGAACAGGGCGATTCGATTCTGCGGTTCGAGACCCGCGCCGCTTATTTGGCCCGCTTTCTTCTGGACCTCGCCTGCGGCCACGCGTGGGGAAAGTGGTACTATGAGGAGTTCGATTCCTTGCGCAGCCTGTCCAGCAGTCAAGCTATTGCCACGGCTCTCGAGGCCGAGCCCGAACAAGCTGCGCCCGTAATTCTGTCCCTGGCCAAAACCCAACAGCTCGGTCAACTGCTCGGGGCTCTTACCGATGGCGATGCCGCAAAGATTTATCAGGCCTGCTTCAACAAGGCCAGTCCGGACAGTTCTGCCGACGAGGCCTTATGGACGGGCCGAATCCTGAAGTTATGGGCCGAAGGTCCGCTCTGCGCGGCCAGCGAGAGGCCAAGCCGCTTCCGGGAGACGTTGCTGTTGCTAACTCGAGTGGTTGCTCGTTTTCCAGGCTGCGAGCGGTCATCTTCAGTCAAAAATGCCCTGGACGGTTTGTTCGAGCTACGTGGGGTCCTCAGGACTATTCGCAGCCCGGCTGCATTGACCAGCGTTATCTCGGCGCTCGCGCGGCAGGATTTGCAGAGCGCGATCAGCCATGCTTTGCGCGCAGGCGCCTCAGAGCCGCGAGCGGGCTTAGAGTTCCTTGCCCGAACCATGGGAGGCGATGTGGTTTGGGCAATGCAAGCCGCTGGCGTGGTACTGAGCGATCACGTTCAAAATGCTTCAGCAGCGGCAAAAACGGTGTACGATGATGAAACGATCCTCAGCTCTTTTGGCGGCATTTTCCTGCTTGGGCCGTCGTTTGTTGACTTAGACGTCTGCGGCATAATTGACGCCGCCACGAGCCAGGTTCCCGTCCCAGAGCGCCTCGCTGCACTTTTCCGGAAAATCATCGCCGTTAAGTGTATAGGCCGGAAGCGGGCGTTGGCCGCGGCGAGCGACGCAGCCCTGCGCTTCTTCTCCGGCTCAAATGCAGCGAATTTCTCAGAGGCACTACAGGAACTCAGCGTTACTCGCTGGAACCTGGATCAGGCGCGCTTGACCTTCGTCAGGAGCCTTGCCGCACAGCACCGGTGCGAAGGGCGATACCTGCTCGCTCAGAAAGTATCGGATTCATCGGACGCGAATGAAGCGTTGTTGATAACTGACGTGGCACAAAACCAATGGCTCTATTTGACCGAAATGCCGAGCGATGAAACCCTCTGCCAGGACCGGCTTAAGCAGGGCCTGACTTTGGTTTCAAAAGCAACCGGCAACAGACTCGAGTGCCTGTTTTTGGGGCCGGGCTTGGATGGTTTCGCTAAATCGGCAGTCTTCCGATGGCACGCCGAACGGATCACAACAATCCATGCTTTAGAGCCATCTTCCTGGCCGCTGGCCGCAACCGAGCTGGGAGTGCGAGAGGAGCAGTTCGCGCAGGCGGCCAAGCCGGCGGCAAGCGATCTGTCGTACTTCTCACTGGCTGGGCCGTGGCCGAATGTCCCGCTCGATGCGGAGGCGGATCTTGCTTTGTCTCTCATTGCGCGCGCCGTGCTGCGCAACTTTGCTGGCAAGCTGATGGGTTTTGAGCACAGCAGCCCCGAACATCTTTATCAAAACTTCCTCGCGGGTGTCAGCGCGATACGAGCTTCCAGGGATCGAATCAGTGTACGACTTCCAGAATGTCCACTGTCGGTCCTGCTCAGGATCTCCGGAGTGTGGCACCAAACCTATTCACTGCACTGGCTGCGCGGAATTGAGGTATGCTTGCAACCGCCTCCCTAATGGGCGAAAGAAGCCCGCTCCTGGTCCCGCCATCGGCGCGTCCATTTGCGTCCGGGCTCGAGCATCTCCTGGCCGAGCTGGATCGCCTTCGGTTGCTTTTGCATCGCGAAGTGTTGCGGCTTCGTGCCACGGGTTTGCTCACCGACGACCGTTTCCGGGGACTTTACATCTCCGACGAGCAGGTGGATGCGTTATTGCGTCAAGGCCATGCCCGGCAGTCTGCAAGCCGAATCTCGGACGATTGGCCCCCGGAGTTGTCAGAACTCAGCCGGCGCGCGGAAACGCTCCGGGAGCAAATCGCCGCTCGAGATGCCTCCAATGGCTTCGACGGCAGCAGCCTACCCCTTTCACGACTTGCTGAAATATTCTCCCTCTCCGATATCCAGCGCGATGCCTTGCTCATTTGCCTTGCTGTTGAAATTGACCTTGGCTTCGAGACCCTCTTCTCCTACGCGCACAACGATGTTAATCGGAAACTTGCCACGCCGGACCTGATCTTGCGTTTGCTCGGGAATTCGCAGGAACAACGCGCGGAACTGCGGGGAATCTTTTCTCCCGCCGGACCACTTTTAAGCGCGCCGCTCGTGCGGTTTATCGAATCAGCGCCAGAACGCGAAGGATCGTTCCTGTCCCGCCCCATTAAAGTGGAGCGGCGGATTGTGGATTTTGTATTGGGGCACTCTGAGGTGGATGAGCGACTTCGGCCATTCGTCGCCACACAAAACTCTAACCGGCCACTGTCCGACCTGCAGATACCGGAGTCGTTGAGACTGCAACTGAAGAATGCAAGCCTCGCCTTTTCACGAGTCGGTGGTTTGCTTCACTTTCACGGCCCCAAGGGCTCGGGCAAATGCGCGTCAGCTGCTGCCCTCGCGGCTGAAATGGGCCGCCCGCTTTTGGTGGCCGATCTGGCGCGAGCCCGTGACAGCGGCTTGCCCGTGCCGGCCGTGCTTTCCCTCTTGGCCCGTGAGGCATTGCTGCAAGGCGCAAATCTCCACTTGTCACATTTTGACGCGCTCCTCAGTCAGGATTCCGGAAATCCGCAGCCCTTGGCTGCTCCTGCAAGCTTCTCTTCTGCTGGCTTGATCATCTCCGTGGGGACCGAGTCGGCGCCCCCGGCCGCAGGATTCTTACATGGCTGGCGAAATTTCAGTTTGGAATTTCCATTGCCCAATTTCGCAGCACGCGTTCAACTTTGGGATCAAGCTATCTTAGCGAACAACTGCCGGCAGAACGGGGACCTGGACATTCCCGTTTTGGCCGGAAAATTCTTGCTGACTGGCGGAGAAATACAATCGGCCTGCCGGCAGGCAAAAGACCAAACACTGTTGCGAGGTATAACGGGGAGCGCGGTTAGCATGGCCGATTTGGAAGCCGCCGCGCGCGCCCAGTCGAACCACGGGTTGCGCCGGCTAGCGCAGAAAGTCAATCCGGCTTGTCAGTGGAACGATCTGGTGCTGCCGCCCGGCCAAATTCAACAGCTTCGTGAGATTTGCGCCACTGCAAAGCACCGCAATCTGGTTTATTCCACCTGGGGCTTTGATCGGCGGGTGGCACTAGGCAAAGGTTTAAATATTCTTTTTCATGGTCAGAGCGGCACGGGTAAGACCACGGGAGCAAGCATCGTCGCTCAGGAACTCGGCCTCGATTTGTATAAAATCGATCTTTCAACCGTTGTCAGCAAGTATATAGGTGAAACCGAAAAACAATTGAGCCAGATTTTTCGGGAGGCAAAATCGTCGAATGCGATATTATTTTTTGACGAAGCCGACGCGATCTTTGGCAAGAGATCGGAGATAAAAGATGCCCACGACCGGTACGCGAACACGGAGGTGGCGTACTTGCTCCAGAAAATGGAGGATGAAGCGATCGTTATTCTCGCTACTAATTTTCGGAAAAACATGGACGATGCGTTCACACGCAGGCTTCATTTCATCATCGAATTCCCGTTCCCGGATGCACAATATCGTGAACGCATTTGGAGATCGTTGATACCCCACGACGCGCCTTTGAGCGATGATGTGAATTTCGGCTTCCTCGCGCGGCAATTTGATATTGCCGGCGGAAACATCCGCAACGTCGTCGTCGCCGCTGCCTTTTTGGCTGCCGAGAATGGCCGCGTGATTGGAATGCAGCACTTCATCTGCGCAATGTCGCGCGAATTGCAGAAGCTTGGCCGCCTGCGTTCGCCCGCGGAGTTCGGTCCATACTACGAACTCACGCGCCTGAAAGAATAACTCACACGAATTGCTTCAGAGGAAGCGCGTGGAAATCCAGGTCTCCTTTAGCAGACGAGGGAATGGGTTCCTGAATCACTGCTTTCGGCCGAAGTTGGAACCTCATTACCTCTAGTCTGACCTTCTCATATTGCTCTCCTGATTTGCCGCTCGGATGCCACACGAATTGACGCATACCAAACAAAGCCGCACCAAGGCCGGAGGCTTCTCACGCCTGCCCGAACCTCAATCTGCCGAACCCTCGTTGGATCCAATGCTGGAACTGCAACAACAGGCCGGCAACCAGGCCGTGCAACACCTTTTGCGGTCGGGAGGCATCCGTCCCAAATTGGCGGTGAGTAATCCCAACGACCCGGAGGAACAAGAGGCAGATCGTGTCGCCGATCAGGTGATGCGCTCCCCTGAAGGTCAAGTTTTTGGCAGATTCGTTCCAGGCATCGAAGCAAGCAACCACATGCGCGAAGAGTTGCGGGAAAAGCCTCCTTTTCGGCGCAGCGCCACAAAGACAAGCGCCGCGCTAAACGTGCCGAAGTTGGTCGCGGATGTTTTGTCATCGCCAAGCCAGTCGCTGGCTCCGCCTACCCAGGCTTTCTTTGAAGCGCGCTTCGGTCATGACTTCAGTAGGATCCGTGTGCATACGGATGAAAAAGCATCGCACTCGGCTCGTAATATCAATGCGCTTTCTTACAGTATCGGCAACCATCTTGTTTTTGGTTCTGGTCAATTCGATCCCGAGTCGCGCACCGGTCGTCTTCTGCTGGCGCACGAATTAACGCATTCAATTCAACAGGAGGAAGTCGGCCAGGCGAGTATCCAACGGCAGGCCGCACCCGTGGAAGATCCAGCTGCTGTTCCGCCACAGACGACTGAGGAAATTGATACCTCGACGCCACACCAGCCGCCTGTTGCCGAGGGTAGATCATCCGCTATCCGAGAGCGGTATTCCTCACTATTCCGACCGAGTTTGGACCAGGAGTCACAGCATCGCCTGCAATTGGAAATCGGTGGCGCTGAGGTGGTTGAAAAAATTCGAAGACGGGACGAACTACGCGAACAACTTGCACGGATTAGCGCAGGGGTTGATAGCGGAAATATTGGAGAAGCTGATGCCATTACTGACTACGAAACGATGCAGCCACTTGAGCGTGATTTCACGGCACAGATTGACGCCGAACTTGCTGCGCTCGGAGTCAACGACGAAAACGAACTTATTCAATTGGTCGAAGTGGAGTTTCCACAAATGTTTCTGCTCGAGGCGCAAAAAGTAGCAATTGAGATGTTGAACAACAACGAGATGGAGGCGCGTAGCGAGCTTGAGCGCTACTCGGCTGCGGTTTGTTCCCCTGACATCGAGGGATTGCTTGATGCCGATAGAATACTTAGGGAACTCGATCCAACCGGGACCGAACTATCGATTCAGGCCGCGGAACGCGCACTGGCACTTTACAAACCCATCGCCGGCGTTTTGAGCTCAGAAGAATTCGCCGCACAGATTCCTCCAAGCGAACGAGCTGTGATGGTGGATATTGCGAATTTGAACAGAAACCGAGTCTTGTTGCCGCAGCAGCAACAAGTATATCAAACGACCCGAGCTGGGCTCGGGCGCCGTTTCCCGATCCTGCTCAGCAACGGCTATCGACCGGGAAGTTTCTCATTCGCGCCGGCAGAAGATCTGTCGCGACTCGTTGCAGAGCCGGTCACCAATGTGCTGGAAAACATCACCCGAGTACGATCGGCAATTGAGCATGACAAACTCAAAGTTTGGAACATGCGATTTGTGCTGGATATCGCTCGGGTCCGATTGGGAGTGAGTAATCCAGTCCTCCTTAAGGCGATCCAGCACCGAATTGAATCCATTCAAAAGGATGAGAGATTTCTAGGGTGGGTAAAGGCGGCACTCGCGATCAGCACATCGGTGCTCGCGGGTATTTTATTCACGCCCGCCGCCGGAGCCGCTGTTGCAGCGGTGTGGGGTACGGCGAGTCTCTTAGGCAGCATCCGTGATTATCGCAACGAATCCGCAGCTAATGAAGTGGCGCTGGATCCAGCGGTTGCCGATCTCTCGATAAACGACCCTACACTGACCTGGGTCATCCTTGACGCTATCTTTCTGGCCATAGATTTGGCGCCAGTAGCCAGGGCCTTACGCCCAGCAGCGCGCCTTCTAAAAGAAAATCCAACACCACTAGCCCTCCGAGCTTTCCGCCGGAGTGCGGCAACCGAGCTTGGTGAAGATGCGGCGGCGCGGCTTTCAGCTAGAGCGGCCGAGCGCTTCGGACTTAACGTTGCTGCAAGTGAGGCGTCCGGTATCGCCGCCGAACAACTCGCCAATGCCAGAGTAGCTTTGCGGGGGTTGCAGCTATCAGATGAGGCCCTCGTACGGATTCTTTCGAAGGGAGCCGATCTTAATCAAGTCAAAGGTCAATTGTTTGAGGAGGTTGTTCACGCAAAAATCGCGCAAAGGCTAGCTGCGGGCGCAGATGAATTGCTCGGCGTAACAGAGTCCACCGGTATCGAACTGATCCAAGGTCATCGTATCGCCGATGTTGCCGGTCGTCAGTTGACGGATGGGATTATAGCTCGCCGGTTGGCAGATGGTTCGCTTGAGATATTGACCGTTATAGAAGTCAAGGCGGGCAGACGTGCGGCCCAGGGCTTACGAACCGCGTCACATGGAATTGGTGACTCAGAAGAGTTTGCCCGATTCGTCATCGAAGAAGACAAGGCCCTAGTGGTGCAGACACTCAGAAAGGCCGGGCTCAAAGTGGATGCTGCCGCTGTCGAAGCGGGCAGCGAGACAATATCCGAACAGGCTATTGAAGCAATCGCC
The DNA here is from genome assembly GCA_003176045.1 of Verrucomicrobiota bacterium. GTDB lineage: Bacteria > Verrucomicrobiota > Verrucomicrobiia > Limisphaerales > UBA8199 > PSRM01. The sequence goes on from PSRM01000218.1 coordinate 55,511, forward strand.
GCTGAAAAGAAGCTTCGGCGTGTGGTTACTCAGGCCGAACTGGGAGGCCAGGTGCGCCAGGACATCGAAAGATTGGCACCCAGTACTACTGAGGATATGGAAGCCGTTTCACACCTCGACGAGGAGGCTAAGTCAATTCTTGTGGACGGGCTACCGACACCTGTACGATTTAGCCCCACTCGAACTCGGTTTGTCGGGATTGTCCCGGAGGACGTGCCCGTTGATGCAATCACCCGAGATCTTCAAGCACAAAGATTCAATTTTAATTCCCTTCAGACAGGGGGCTCGGCCCGCGACCTCACGGCCACCGCGCAGCGGTTGATTGACAGTCAGATCCAGGTGACACTTCCGTAATCGGCATGGTCTTTCAAGGAAGCCGCACGTTCAACATGCTTAGCTCAATTCGTCAAGTCTTTCCTGAGTGGCGTATCGACCGTTTTGGCACATTTCCAGAGTCGTCTCAACGCGGCTTGATATAAGCACCAAAGAACCTAGAACGAATATGAAAAAACACTCTTGTTTGCTTAGCGGCCTTACACCGCCAAAGTAGTTCAACCATTTCATCCTTAAAGCTTCTGCCTAATAATGAATCTCCAAAGCCCAGCAAGCAAACCGAGGAGTACGGACAACCCGGGTATCAGCAACGGTCGGTCCAGACTCCTGGTGAGCGCTTATTGCCTCGCAATCTTTTTTGTGGTCCTTTTCGTCTTGCTTCTGTCGCGAGGATCGAAGGTTGCACCGCCGCTGGGAGAGCCGGCGTGGGCTCTAGTCGTCGCAATCGCGCTGACAGTGCCGGCCTTGATCCCCTGGCTCGTGCGGAACGTGGTGCCCCGCATCCATTCCATAAAGATTTCAGAAGTGGAAATCGCACTGCACCAGGATAATGGTCCCACAAAAGGGGTCTCGCTTGCCCTGCAAGCCATGGCCACAAGCCTTCAGGATAATCCGGTGTTGAGCGAATATGCAGGCCGGATGACCAGCCTCTCCAGTTCAATTATCGACGCGATCAGGACCGTCCAGGGTGAAGGTCACCAGGTGCTGCCGATCGATCTTCTCACACCATGGGTGGTACCCAATTTGTATTTTCTGGCGCTTATGGCGGCCCAAAAGACGCGAGTGCAGCAAATAGTGTTCGTGGATTCGCGGTTCTCACCAGACCGGTTTATTTGCTTCAGCTCACCTGCTGAGATCATAACGGCTCTCGAATGGCAACGGCCCTATCTGAAAGAGGCAGCGCTGGCTGCGCGATTCGACGAGTATCCTCGCAGTGCCGAACTGGCTGCCGGGGCGGAGTTCTTCCAACAGCTTTCGACCATCTACAGTCGAACCCCTCAGCAGAGCAACGTAGAGCGCATTACCCCCTTTACTCCTGAGACACTTTTGTTCGCGCTTGGAACGGCGGCACATCAAGAAAGTCTCCAATGGATAGAGCCTGTAGGGGAAAAGGAGTATCGCGCGGTGCTCTCCTACGACTCTCGATTCGTTGCTGCTCTTAATAGCAGTCAACTTCTCTTCCTGGTCAGCCGGGAGCGGGTCGCCACCGCAGTTGCACGCGCCGTTTTGCGAACCGATTAGCGCTCGTTTGGAGATATCGCCGAATTGGCACTAAACCTGCCGCAGGTTCGGGATTGCCGCCAAGGCAGCGCGGTCACGTGGATCAACTGCAAGCACGGCACCGGGTCGAGTGAATTGGTATCGGCGTCCGGATAATGGACCAACAGCCGTCAACGCCGTTGGCCCAGTGTATTGGAATGCGATGATGCCCGGAACTATCGAGGGCCGTGGCGTCGGCGACATGGCCGGAGCTGCTGGCGGGGCCCGATGGACGTTAATTGTCGGGCGGACCGGCATTGCCGGGCTGGCCACCTGATTTCTCTTCTGTCCGCAGCACGCCATCGCTCTTCTCTCCTGCTGGTTCCTCTGCAAAATACGCGGGTGGAACTTTGACTTCCGGTTTAGTTGCTCTTTGCAGAATACTAGCTCCTGCCGAAAATGAAAGCCATAAACAAATACGCTCCGGCCAGGATTCGCCGATCCACCAGGCCGCAGGCGCAGAAATCCAAATGCTCAGGCAATAGAAACAATCCATCAGTTTGCCCCAAAATCCGTTACCGATCGCCAGACGAAGGCGCACTACCACGTCCCACGGCCCATCCTCAGCCTGGAAAAAGTGGGTAATCCGCCACACTGCCAGTATTCCAAGAAGGAGCCAGTAGAATTTCATTTGCGACGGCGATGTTACGCCTGAAGTCCCGTCGTTTGTCGTCGATTAAGTTACGCAGTGTTTTCCACGTCAGTAATCCTGGAGTTCAGACCATTGAATGCTTCATTTTCCGATTCCGCTAGCCAACATGAACATCAATCCGTCAATGTAAAGTGCATCGGCACTTTCATGGCGGGATGTCCTTCTTCCTTACGTTTTCACATTCTCAGTGCCTGCAATACCCGCGGTAAGAGACCAATAATTGTCCACGGAGACAGCTTCTCGTTTGCCGGGCCAGGGCGGCATAGTGACGCAAAGAAAACACAACGGTTCTTCGCCTGTGTTTCGGAATTGGAAATGCGTGCCGATGGGAATAGTCAGGGAAATGCCCGGCCGGACTTCGATTGTTTCCTCCTGTTCCTCCAGCTTGCGCCAGACTTCGCCTTTACCTTGTACGAAAAACCAAATCTCCTCCACAGTTTGATGCCTAACGGCCTGCGACGCTCGTCCTGGCCGAAGTGTAACGTGGCATAAGCCCCCTCTGTCTCTCAGGCTCGGAAGTAAGCGGATTTCGGAGCCATCGGGTGCGGTATCGTCGATGTATTCAGTTAATTCTTTGGTTGTGAAGCCCACGGTTCTTTTGCACAGATCGGGTTCGCAGAGGTTGTATACTCCTGTCTCAGGCTTTACAAAAGCATATAGCCCTTCCGTTGCTCAAGCTGTGCGGCGATCAATTTGTCCAAAGCGGCGCGGTCGTTCCCTTTTGTTACCTGAAAATCCGTCTCACTGGCTCGTATGTATTTTGTGGATTTCCGCAGTGTAGCATCCAGCTTTACCAACGGGGATTCCGAATACCAGCCATCGCCGTTCGAGATCAAGCCAGAACCCGGACCATCAAATTGGATTTCTCCAACACCGAAATATTGCGGAATGGACTCACCAAAAGGGTCTTTCCCTTCCCAGTAGTAAAACAATTTAGAGTCCCTCCCATCAAGGGCAACAGCTCGGCTCCAATATTCCGCAACGCTTTTCCCATCCCCAGTCCAAGCCGTCCCCCTGATCTGCCAACCCGAGCTAGAGGGAGATGAGGCGATGTTTAACATGCTGAGAACCGCACCATCCATTCGGTTGACCACATACTGCCACCAATGGCCCAAAATTCGTTCGTCCACGGAAGATGCGTTGTTTATAGCCCAATCGGAGATTTCCTTTCGGATTCGAACGGCAGCGGGATGAACTGCATCCTTCGTGCTTCCAGCGCCACCGTCATACATTACGTAACCCAGGCCTTTCCAGTCCGTTGGGATTTTCGTTCCACGCGAATCCACGAGTAAGAACACTCTGGGCACTCCCAGGCGCCCAGCAAACAGACCCGCTTCATAAACGACGTTATCACGTGGCGAAAGCGTCATATCTCCCCTTGAGTCCGTTTTATCTTCTTGACCGAGGATGAACGCGGCAAAGTCCACTTCACTGGCCTTTCGAGTTAATTCTTCTAGCGTATAGTAACCCGGTCGAAAGGCGTCCTCCCACACCTCAGTGCTCGCCACGTTCTGGAGTTCATCTTCGAGAGCGCGGGCGATATCCAAAGACTCGCTCGCAGAACCAATAAACAGTTTGGGGTTGGAATTCACAAAGGCGTCTTTTCTTCTCGTGCCTGAGGATTCATCGCTTCTGTGCGCTAGTAAGCCAGAAAAATGCGCCAACAGTCAAGCATGGCCTGAAGTCGTGGCCTGAAGTCGTGCAGTAAGGCTGGCGTGTTCGGATGCTCCGAAATGACCTTGCGCATCTCTGTCTGGATTTGGGGGGACGAGTTTCCACTTCACGCCAGCGAAACGAATTGAAATATATTTGCGGCGGAAAAAGACGGCCAACGCTATGAATTTCCCTCCGACCCGCAAAGTGCGGTGCCACCATATGAGCCTGACGTATTACCGGATTGTTTCTGGGGATTTACCCCAGTTCCAGGACAGACCCTCTGGAATTGGTGCGACTCAACGCCTATAATTTCGGCAGCAGAAGATCAATGTCCATATCTCGAACCAAATCCTCCAAGTCGTTCTGCGCGAGCTGACCCCGGCGGAAAGATCGCACTCTGTGGCCTACATGGATTCGCGTCTCAAACGGCGGGGCGAAAAAGTACGGTTGTGGCAGGAGGAAGCAGTCATGCCAACAGACGGCTTCCACGCATTCGTGGACCTCCTGTGTGGAGCGAACTGAGCTCATCCGGCTGCGCATTTTGTGATACACCCTGAAACCGGGAGCTGCAATGGCGTCAATGTGTTATTTCCGCCTTTCGATGGCCATCCACCGAAGGAATTCGTCGTCCTATATCGCTCCCCGGTGGAGTCTCCGACCACCATGTGATTGGATCCTACAGAGCTTTGTAGGGTCAGGCTTGCGGACGCTTTTTGTTGACATTCACGACGTCTATGCTTTCCTGTCTTTGAGTGATTCCAGTATATGTAAAGCGATCTGTTGCGCTTTCAGGTACATGGCGTCCAAACAGCTTTCGGGCCAGGGCTCTGGGCTTCGGCGTGGCGGGACTTTCTTCGATCCGTTGCCGTGGCCCATCTGATGCGGCTCGCGCTTTCGCGCTATCTTTTATCGAATGGGGATTATCGGTTTTCGCTTTCGAACACAATATCTAAAGAAAGGAAAGTTTTCTATGCAGTCTTCGCATGCACATCGCAAAACCCGAAAATCTGCCGCCGGAATGGCAACAAAAGATCGAAAAAGGACAACAAAGACGAAAAAACAGAAGAAGCCGCAAGATGACGGCAACCGTTTAGAACAGGATCCCCAGCACCGAGAACAAGGAGGATGGAAGATTCACCTAACAATCGGGCCGAAGTCCTACGAACAAAGGATCACACTGGTCAAGAATTGGCTAAAGAAGAATTTCAAAGCGTTGGGACGCGTGGAGGTTTGCAGCGGGGGCGGCGAGAGTCACGGATCCTGGAAGCATCTTTGCGGTGGTGATCAACATGAGAAGGACTTCACGATCTACCTGGGTTCGTATGCGACAATGCTAAAGTTTGTCCGCCGCATTGAGGGCGATCCTATTGTCGAGCAACTGGACCCCTGCAAGGCGGGGACTGATAGAATTGTTGGTGATAGCGGAAAGCTCGGGGCACGTTTCGATCCAAAGCAGGACGAAGGGAGGTTTCGTGGCCTGAGCGGCATGCCATTCACCCTCGAAGAGGCTCGTCTTGTCGCGTCCGGCAAAACTCCGCTGGAGAGGTCCACCAATCGGACTGAGGCGATAAAACGCTCTAAAGCAAGATTGAGAGAGAAATTCGCGGACTATTTTCTGCCAGAGGCCATTGAATGATGAACTCCGCCGCTGCGCCGCCCAGAATTCACGAAATGACCAATGCAGTGCGGCTGAGAGAGTCGCGCCATGGGTCGGTTGGCCCCCTTCAGTTCATCCCCAGCCACTAGTCTCAAGCACCAAGCGCAGAGATTCGGATTTCGCAAGCACCGGTACCCCTTTTCCGGCTGATTCCTCATTATATCTGTTATGAGGATGCACCGTTGCCAAGATCTCCCACGAACGCCTAGTAAACGGATTCGCGCCAGATTTGCACGAATTATGCCCGGCGAGAGCCGTTTACTTACAATTCCTTGGAAAGCCAGTCGCTTTCGGGCCTGCGTGGAAGCTTAAGTCGCTGAGGTCCAGCAACTTAAAAAATGGCTGCCAGAGGCAGGGCTGGGCCGTTGTATCGCTCTGTTTCCTCCTTATTTAGCACAGGTGTCAGCACAATTCAAGCGGATCAGTATCCTATTGGAGCGTATTTTTGCGGGCCGGTTGCTGGCATTTTTGCTGACAGTCACTGCTGGCCCGCCTGGCTCGCTGCTCATCATTTTTTCGCTGCCAGTTCTTACTAATGGTTCGCGTCGCCTTGTGGAGCCATTCCCTGTCTGCGCCCAGCCCTAGAATTTTGGCCAGGGCGAAATATTTTGGCGCGTTCGGTGCCGGTTCAGTGACCCGCTGACGACGAGAATGGGAGGCTCGTGTTCTGCAAAACCGAGCAGACGAGCGGTTACGCTGCGCCCGAATGCACAGCGGCGCTTGCCGATGTTGCTGCCAAGCGCGAAGGCCGGTCTGCTGTCGCTCGCCAAGTCGCTGCGGCCAGGACCGCGAGAACTGTGCAAACCGGTGAAGAGGTATTCGTTGCACCGGGCCTGATTCGTCCATCATTTCAACGCGAGTCGGTTTCGTTCTGGATACAACAACATCTATAAGCTTGGCTGAGCGCCAGAAGGACCGGGCCAGCGCTGCAAAGGCGATCCATATAAGCTAAAAATTGTCTTGCGCTTGCGCCAAGAAATGCCGATGACACTGTCATGTGTAGCAGAGTCGTTCTAACTATTGCGGCCGGGGTGATTCTGGTGATCCTAGCGATAGTGAGGGAGCGCAAATTTTCTACTTCCAAAGGGCACCATCAGAGACTGCTTAACAACGGTCGTTTCCTTTTTGGGTTCTGCCTTTCCCTTGTTAGTTGCTTTCAGTTCTCAAACCGCGCGGATCAGCAACTGCCCAGCGCTCCGCTTGTCATCCACACGCCGGCCGACGAGGTTTTAGAAAAGCTGAGAACCTGTCGGTCGGAACCCACTGCTCAGTGCATAACCAATGCCTTTTCCCTGATTTCGGAATGGCTCCATGCGGCGGGCTATCCCGATGCCGATGTTTATGATATGTTCTTGCGCCGATTCAAAAATGGAGCACAAGTTCGGTTCGAAGATCTAAGGTTCAAGGTGGGCGCGGAAACAAACTATTTTTTTGCCTTAGTTGATTTGAACAACCACGAAGATTTCAGAATACTTTTTGACTCGGCCATATTCTACGATCAACTAAAAGCGGCACAGCGATCGTACCAAAAGAATGTCTGGGTGCATTTCTTCGCTCGCATGGCCGGTTTTTCCTGGCAGGTTGAATTCCACTCCTTCTCGCCTGAGCGGTTTCGGTTGCTTTCGGAAAAGAAGGAAGCTCTCCAGGAATGGCTTATGGATTTCTCTGCCAACATCAAGAGAGAACAAGTTTTGACCAAGCCTGAGTTGCTTGAGATGATGACCGAGGCCGTGGCGCCAAACATTATCGTCAATTCCAAAGCATGGGAATTTCTGGATTGGGCTCATCGAGCCAACATTCTTGGACCTGACGATACTGAGAGCAACATCCGCTTGGAAAGGGACAACCCCCTCTTTGCACCGGAGGCCGACCTCCTCAGCGTTTATAAAGCCGACGGCTTCACTCGTTTCGAAGTAACCATGGAAATTAACCTGTTAAGCACGGAAGTCGAATCCGCCGAACTCGATCTTTATTCACTGCCCTATTTGTATTTCGTTAGCTCTCGCTATCTTGAGGAATTGCCGCTTCAATGGGGGCCGAACCAGATGCTGGCTGCTCCGCCCGACATTTTTAGAAAAAAACTGACTCATCAACTTCTGACGCAGACGGATATCGGATTCCAGCAATCCTTCATTCGAGAAATCGCTAAAGAAATGGCGTCCACCTTTGATCGCAAGATGAAAGATTGGTCATCTCGCATAAAAGCCAAAGCCGCCCAAGCTCAATCGAGTGCGGAACCGGTCGCCGTTCTGAATCACTCGCAGACAAAGTCAGCCCACCATGAGACCATCGCAACCATTTTCACGACCGGTTCTTACGATGAGAAAGGATTCAGTGCCGTAGCGAACGGCACCGTGGAATTGTGGCGGTTTGAACGCACGTGCAAACTGAGGTTTGTCTTCGATCGGAGTCTAATTGGTGGCAGTTTTATGGTCTTTTTTAATGACCGGGATGTGCCAAATGACGCAGTGAGTTTGTTTGGCTATCCGCGGCATCGCATCGAACGCGAAGGTCCCCATGGCGTGGCAGTTGTCGATATTCGGAAGCAACTTGCCTGGGTTTTCGACGAGAAGACAAACGTGAAAAGCATAAAAATGATTAGCTGAAGTTGAAGATCCTGTCCATTGGTGCTGACGCGAGCGTAGCCGATCAGCCGGGATTTGGATTTTTGCTTCATGTCTCATCAATTCTAATGTAAATGAGTTAATGAGACAAAGAAAAAGGAGATGGCTATGTGAGACTTTAATTGTCTACAAAACCTGGTCAGATAGCCGGTTTCAAACCGCTCCATCAAACGAACATTTTATGAGACAGCCCGCGACTAGCCTTTCAATGGTAGCGGCTCAAATGGTTGGGTCTGACAAAGCCCGTTCCCAAAGGCGAGGATACGATGATCCCGGATCGCAGCGGAGAACCGCCACCATTGGAATTTTAGGAACCGAACAAAGTGCTTGCCTGATTGATTGCTCCCCGTAAACCCGTACCCACGGAGCAGGTCCTGATAGATGCCACCGGCACTCCTGCTTCAATCTGCTCCTGCCAAGGCAGACACGAACTCGGCGACCACACCCGACGGCCGAATTGGCCGGTTTTGGCTCTTTCAACCGCAGATACTTGCCTGCGCTCTCGCGGTTGATGCCTACGAGGACCGTCCGAATTGCAATTTCACAAGCCAATCTCTGTTACATTCCTGCCTTATTTAAAGGCACTTCGCTAGCGATTTAAGACACTTGCTGGCTTTTAACCGAGAGTTTTTTCACCTCAAGGGGTATAACCATCTCTGAAAAACACTTCGTTTGTCTGCGAAAGAAGTTGGTGGCTGTAGATTTTCCTCAATCCTAAAGAGGGGGCACGAGTGGTGCTAACATATTCTTGTTAGCGGGTAATCACCCTATAGCAGAACTTATTTACTCGAACAACCATAATAAGCTGGAAGTCGATTCGGCTAATCACAGCTAAGCCAATTGGGACGAAAAAAACTTTCATTTTTCCGCTTGCAAATCTATGAGGGGCGCTCATTCTCGACGGGATCTTACTAAGCCGCGAGCCGCCACACGGCATCGCGGGCAGCGTTTTTCGTCGGAGAGAAATAAAAATGGACGTTCTATGGCGCGGAAATTCATTGTGACCAGCCTTGCTCCGGCTGAGTTGGATAAGCCAATCATGAATGTGCGATGCGAAACCGCACGGTCATGGATCCTGGAGAATCTACAACCCACACTTGTCAAAGAAGCGCGACAGGTATTGCGAAAGTACTCGGTTCAGGGCATCATAAGGAACCCGCGGTCGTTTTACGACGAAATAACACGCCTGGCCAGCAGCCGCGGTTCCTCCGCCAGTTCGTGGGGAGATGCCTTGCCATTCAACTCCAGGATGTCCGACGCCGCCCCGTTTGAGGTTCCTAGGCGGAATGCTTACGTCAATACGACCCGAGGGCGGCGCGGAAATTCAAGATTACGCAAGCGCAAGACTTCTAGAGCCTAGGTTACCAGTTTGGCCACTACGACGCCTAAAGGGACTTTCTTTCGAGAATCTAAAATATCAACTCTTCGCAGGCCCTTGGCGTCTGGGCTTAGGTACACCATCGAGCAGCTCCTTGATCCTGTTCAGGACGTGTTCTGAAGTCCCCGGTGTGGGCTCATTTAACGAGGCTCGGTGACTGTCGGAATCGTCTCCCGTCCTAGCTCCGAAGAGTCTTTGATATTCCCTGTTTATCAGCACGCACAGGTAGGCGCTCCGATTATTCTCCAGTCCTTCATTTCTTGCGAGATTCTCAATGGCGTTGATAATGGACGGAGTGGCGCTAAAGGTCACTTTGTTCGACCGCTCCGCTGCGCCGGTTTTGTTCGTTCTCGTTCTCATAGGCGTGAATAGGTAATCCAATGGGTTGTGAATGGAGGGCAATTTTACCCTCCCATATCTTATTATAAACCATAATGATAGGAGTATTTAAGCCCTTTTTTAACTATTCGTCAAGTAGAATCTTCTTCTTGTAACCCGTACTAAGATGTTGATTTACATGCGAATATCCTTTAATCGTCGCGTCAACGGCGAATGGCGAGTTACCTGCGCCATGAGATGAGACCACTCCCAATGTCCTTTGGCGTCTTGCGCTCCAGTTCCTCCTTGACCTGCTGTTCCTCCTTCTTTCCCAGTTTTAGCGTCTGGTAGAGAGCGATGAAAAAAGCGACGACAACCGTCGCCAAGAGCACGAGAAGGGACCCCTCATCGTTCAATGTATGGTTGAATACAGAAATCTCTGAAGGCTGCATGAAATATGTGACAAAGCCCCCAACAAGCAATCCCGCAGGAATGACGTCCCAAACCCAGAAGAAAATAAATCCGTTGAAGTGGTTACGGCTACCCCACTTGCAAAATCTTGCGAAAGCGCATAGAGCTAGATAGCCAATGGCGAGCCAGAGCAGCATGGTCAATCCTCGCTGATAACAGCAGGCAGGGCAAAAGCCATATGCCCCTCAGTAAAGATGCCAGAGGGCGGGTCGTATATTTCGACTTTGCAATCCGCCACGTCCAACATCGCTTGTTCGAGAGCATTCCGCTCCACCGTGCTCAGATTGGCTTTGGCAATGCCGTCCATGGTCAAACCGACCTGAGTCAGAATCACGTTTGCGATCACGCACTGCGCAGAGATGCCGTTGGTGACGAGGAGGACGCCCGAATCCTTGCGCCAGTTGCTCCAGTTACCGATGGTCAAACCAAGAATCTTCTGAGCAGTGGTCAATGCCGGAGGTGAGATTTTGATCTCGAAGGAGCTAGACGGGTCGCGCTCACCTTTCTCAGCCTTTTGAAGATAGTGCCGAAATTCGCTGACGATTTTTTTCAGGCCCATGGCAGCTTCAAAGACTTTATCACTCCGGCTGGACGATCTTCTCCGGCAACAACCGGTGAGCGAGCACAAAATGCAGAGCGGCCTCACAGCCGCTGAGGCCAGTTTGCATCAACAATACTTCATGGGTCCACCCAGAACGCTCCAGCGTGAGCCGCTGACAACGCAGCCACCTTCGATCCTCGTCTCGTGGAGATTGATGCTTAAGGATACGAGGGAAGAGACCTTCTGGCTCGATGAGTTCCCAGGTCACGTTAGTTACTGCAACACCATCCACAGTCCTGCCCTCAAGCGCTTGGACTCCATCGATTGCAGCGTTGGCGTCTAGTTCAGGAGTGCAAACGAGAACGGCTCGGCAATCCGCGATTGCTGGCAGGAGACTTGGCAACGGCCGGCCCCAGTCGGGGCAGAAACTGAAGCCGGTTCTAGCGAGCCAGCTAACGAGTTCAGCCGATGACCATGTTAGGTCAGCAGAAGGCGGACGAATCAGCTCCAAAAGTGTAACCATCTGCCAGCGCCGCTCCTCGTCATGGATAGCCTTGTTAACGACGCACTGGTTCGTCGTCACGTCATGGGTCCGCATGGCCTTGGCTCTGGCCGCCCACCACATTCCCTCAGCAGCGCTAGACGCTGTACCAGCTAACTCATCCTCGCTGATCTCATTCGCGCTCCGATGAGACATCATGGATCGAATGGTTGGAGGTGCGCAACCTAAGAGGCAGAGGATGGCTTCCTCGCATCGGCGCACGGCCTCCAGGATGGCCTCTATGACACCATGCGTGTCGTTCGGGACGTATGCCGCAAAGCCAACAACAGAATCCCGTATCGATTGTATATCGCCAGTTCCAGCCAGCCACTGTCGAATAGCTCCAATTGCCTCCTTGGCCCGAGCTTCGTGCTCAAAAGGACTCTGCGGGTAGGCCCTCTCAATGCAGCGGACAGTAAATTCGATAATTGCCTTGCGCCCGTTGATCGTGCCGAGCGTTTGGAGGTCACGTTCACACCACAGATTCCTGTTCTTCGGAAGCGATAGAGGGTCAGGAAAATACAGGTTGAGATGGTCTTCGTCGATCATACCACGCGCTTCCGTTCAGTGCCCAGAGTGAGAGGATTCGTAGCGAGGAAGCCACCAATCAGTAATTCGCCTTAGCACATTCCGCACAGTCTATTACAACTACCTTTAGGGAGTGTCATTGTCAAATCCAAAAACCCACCCTGCTATGACGTGCAACAATCCGCCGCGACGAGATTCAAAAGGCGGCTGCGAGAACTTCGCGGCAGCCGCAGTTGGACTCAGGAGCAGGCCGCTGAAGCCTGCGGCATTGGCTACAAATTATTTCAACTATATGAACTGGGGATAAAAAACAACCCCGGCCTCCTCACTCTAGAAAAGATCGCCAAAGGTTTCGACTTGGATGTTAGCGAACTGTTGGCACCTCCGATCCCGCCATCTGGCCGAGGCAGAAATGCCAGACAAAGTCGCAAGAACCGGAGATAGCGACCTTAGCAGGGGCCAGTCGTCTCACTGGACGAAGCTTCTGGCCGGGTCTCCATCACCAAGGTCAAAGATCAACCTGCGCCTGGTTGTCTCGAACCGCCTGCCCTGACCACAGAAAACAAACCTTTCCCTGCTCCGCTACGAACTCTGCCCTCAGGAGTTGGTCTGCCAGCATCTTCTCGCCCAGGACGAAGCCTCGAGCGAAACTGATATCCGCGAGGCTCTTGAGCTCGTGTTCTCCGAGGACATCTGAGGGCTCCTGTTGGACTTCATTCTCCTTATCAGCTCAGGCGAAATAGCAGCCGCGCAGGCTTGCATCCGTCTCCTTTGGGTCGCTCCCATCATCGTGGTGACGGCGACTCCCCATCAAGGTCGGAGCGGATGGGAGCAACTGAACATTCACGGACCCCTGTTATCAGCCGCCGCCTTTGGCATAAGCATCTCCTGTCAGGAGCAGCGAACATATCTCTGGGTTTGACCGGGAGAGTGCGTTTGGAGACTGGGCTCGGCATACGGAATCGCAAATTCATAGTTAGCAGTCATGATCCCCGGGCGCATCTCGTAGCACGCGAGGCTCGCACCTAGGGTAATGAGCTTTCCGCACGTCAGCGAATACAGCAAGATACGCTCGAAGCCGTCCGGCACCCGGGCGATTTTTGAGCGCGCCGACTTTCGCTCGCAGCCCATGCGGAGGTGGGCCACAGCTCACAAAGCTGAGACTCCGGAATTTAAGCTTATCCCACCTCCACTTGCATAATCTGCAGGACCGCGTGAGAATCTCTGCCTAATGGCGGAAAGATATTTTCTGAATAAAGCAGGTGTAAAGACCGCGCGCATGCAGGGTCCGCCAGGCGCGGGGCATATAGACATCGGCAGAGAGGTCCTAGCCCGAGAGGGGATTGTGCCCTTCAATAATGGAGACGTTTATACTCAGATGTTCCTGCTCGGCTTCGTGCGCATCGTAGAACACGACAGTGGCTCAATCGAGGTTGAGCACGCAAGGCCTTTGACCACGCCTCAGAGGCGGTTCCTAAAGGCATTGGAAGATTGTGGACGGAAGTTGGATTACGTCTCTTTGAAACGCTGAGAAACTAAAAAGAAAGCGCTTAGTACGGCTTGCGGCGGTCCTTTCAGTCATCTGGGTGCGGTGTGGGCGCGTGATCGACCAGTTGACAGCGATCCTCGCGACTGATTTTTAGCAACGTCGAGTGCGGGTTCAAAATGACCCGCTGAGATTACTGTCACTCCGCTTTGGTTGCCTCAATAATGGCATCCCAATTATTGCAGAATTTGGCTGTGTGCTCGTTGTACTTTTGGGTGCGCGGTGAGAGATAGGCGATGAACTTGTACACACGCTTGGTTCCATTCCAGGTAGCCATAAGTTCGTCGCGGGGCACCACAAAAAAATCGTTCTGATCCAGCCAGTAGGCGACCAGGAAATCGGACGCATCGCGCTCCGCCTCGCTCAGCGTGAAGTGGACGGCATTCTTATTCCGCCGGTCGGTAACAATGTTCTGTCGGGTCTTAACTTCGATTTTGATCTGTCTCCCAAGCGTATTGTGAGAGCTGCGCACCAAGACGAGGTCACAACCAGCTTCGGTATAGTTTTGGAATACACGCCACTGCGGATGGTTGAGGAGTCGAATTGAAAGTTGGAGGAGTACGGCTCCCTCTCCAATGTCCTGTAGCAGTCGCTTTAGATTCTGGGGAAGTTGCCGTTTCATAAAATCCGCGCACCTGGCGCGTCAGGAGTGTAGCTGCCGGGGCAGGATGCTCAAGCTGCTGTTACGAGCCTTGGAATTGCGGCGGCAATGTTGAAGGCGGCCATTGCGCCAGCCCAGTAGAACAAGACCAGATGCGGCGGCAGGAGGATGATCTTTCCCGGTCCGATTCGAGCATCATTCCTGCCGCCTTGACTGCGGCGTTAGGATGCCACTAGCAGGCCGACCACCCACCGAGAGGTGTAGCTGCGAGGAAAGTGATCCTCGCTCAAGCAGTGACTCTGGCGAGGATGAAGATTTTCATAACCATGCGCTCCGGCGACGGAGGCGGCGCTAATCGGAACGCCGGTCGCGCCTGCGACACCCACCTTGATGTAACTGGATGCCCCAGCCACGGGACTCGAGACACGCGGCATCGTGCAATCCAGCGCAAGCCACTTAGAATTGCCACGGAATCTTTGGAGCAGGAGTGTAGCGATACTCTGAATGCTCGTAAGTGAGAGATGCACGGAAATGACTTGCCATTTCTCGCAAAGAGGACTCTTTCCTGATGAGTGCAAGCGCTCTTCCCATTGCGGCTCGTACCGATGTATAAGCCTTCTTAAAGTCAGTCGTGAAGGTTCCGGTCTGGCCAGAAAACGTATCCAGATTCAGGCGCTTCCGGTATTTCTCCAGGTCATCTTTCTTCTCATTTAGCTCTGCTTCTTTTTTCTCGGCTTGCTCGGGGCCCAACGGACCATCGAGTTCGGCTTCCAATTGTTCGATCTCGTCCTCCAAACAAGCGATCTCCCTCTGGATCGCCTGCAGCGCCGGAGGATCAAGCTTATCGTTGACATTTGGCGGCCCCGCTTTCGGACGCGATGTCTGCTCGGCGTAGATTTCCTCGGCAAGGGCCTCATTCTGGGCGAGGGTTTGGTGATCCATTTCTCCGCACTGAGCCAGTTCCACTGGAGATAATGATCTATGTGGGTTCTGGAGCCGGTACTGGATCAGCTCAAAACCTCGTAGGGGTGGCATCGAGATGGGGCTGCAGCAGAATGCGAGCAACCATCCTGATTGCTGCCTTTTGAACATGTACCGATGCTCTTGGACAGCCGGCAAACCCTCAATTGCCTTCTGGGCTTGCGGCGCGATCGGGATCGCCGGAGCTTGTGCTGACAAATTCTCGATAGCTTGCGCGCCTTTCCATTTTTGGCACCACTTCCAGTACATAGTTCCGATCCGCCGAACTTCCGGACCGTCAACCTCCGCAATCCCGCTGAAGCGTAATTCATCACAAACGCGACTCGCACTTAACTTCGGCCATTGATTTCCACGACCAAGACCATCCTTGTACTCAGATTCATCGTTCGCCAATTGCGCGGACTTCGTTGGTTTGAGAGAGTTTGCAACCTCTGCGCGGCTGAGCGGCGTTCGATTGCAGAGAAGTTCTTGAATTGATTTAGCTTCGTCAGACAAGCCGGTGCTAATCCGATCGAAAAGCTCCGGTTTCATCTCAAAAAAACGGTGGATCGCCTGCCTAAGTTCACCAGCATTACACTCTATTAGGGCTTCAGCCGCCAACCGAGACAATCCTGGGTGTCCGCCAGTTGCGGTTTGTATCTCAGAGGATATTTCGTCAATCTGGATTGGCAAAGACCGACCCGAAGCGTGCGACTCGATTAGCGCTCGCAGATCCTTGTTCCTCAAATTTCCAAGGTGGATCACCTCGGGACGCGGCGGACTGATTTTGGCAACGAAAAGTGAGTACATCTCCCATCCACCAGCGAAAATCATGGATACGCGTGATCGGAATTTCGACGGCCTGGTACATAACAGCCATTGTAAATTACCGACAAAAGCCGGATCTAATCTCGCGAGGCGCTTGCAGTTGTCGAGAAGGAAGAGGAGACGCAAATGGATATACCCATAGGCAGCGAATAACGCATCTAGCTCGGATGCGAATTCTACAATCGTTAGTTTACTTCTGGCCTGTCGCGGCCATTTGAAGCCGGAAATTTGCTTTTTGCAACTTTCCAAAGTTTCCTGGAGGAGGGCTTCGCAGATGCCGCGACTGTCCAGAGGTGGAAGAGCTTCATGGTCGAGGTAGATGGGCACTACGGCCAAGTCCATGTTCTTCCCTTTGGTGGCGCGGCGCGCCAGGTTGCGCTGAACCCGCAGAAGAACAGTCGTTTTACCCATTTGCCAACCGCCGAACAGGAATGCAACGCCTTCATTAAATGGAACGTGCTTGATTAACTCGCACTCCCCATCTCGGCCGAAACAAAACTCGGCTGAGGGCTCAAGAATTTCGCTTAGTGCCCTCCGAGTCTCCATAATTTCGCTTGAGCCATCGCCTCAGAAGATCCATTGAAAGGGTTACGGCTTTGCCCTCAAGGCGAACAAGCTCATATTCGATTAAGTGGCGAACACTGCTCTTGTCCACGGACTCGAAAGGCACGGGCTGCTCCGCCTGCGCCAAAGCAACACACAAATCACGCTCTTCGGGATAATCCCTCTCCAAGCGCTCAAAAATCTCCTTGAAGTCTTTGTTGCCCTTCAAATCCACGTATCTATCGACCAGCGCCTCGACCATCTCAGGCATAATGGGCCGCGGGCGCTCTGCTTTGTAGACATCGGAGATGTAGCTGCAGAACATCCTCGTGATGAAGGGATGGCCCCCCGTCAGTTTGAAGATCTGGCTGCAACTTGCGGCCTCGAACCTCATGCCCATTCCACGCCCGAGTTTGGCCACCATCTCTGAGCATTCGGATTCCTCGAACGCCGCCAGATAGGCTTCCTCAAAGAAGTTGAAAACCGGATTGTCCCGTCTATCGAACTGCGCAGCTTCCTGTATGCCGGGGTTTGCGGCAGTCACGATCATAGTAAAATCTTTTGTTTCCTGGCATACTGCTCTGAAATAGCTCAAAAACTCAAAGAACCCTCGACAGCCTGGCTCATGCAAATGAGGCAGAAGACGTTCCACCTCGTCCAGCATTAGAACCACCTTCGGCCGCGGGCTAATTTGAGTTGAGCCGATTTTCTTCAGGACATTTCGCAGATCGGCATCAAAGGCTAGCTCAATCTTGAAGTCCGACGGAACATCAGCAAACTGCTCAAAAACACCGCCGAGCCTCCACTTGAAGTCAGGGCTGAGATGGCTGCTGTGAAGCCTCAACTCGTTCGCCAATCCCCAGTAGAGGTAGTTAGTATCTCTCTCGGATGAAAGCTTCAGTAGATCGCTATAAAGGACGACATCACCAGAGATGCTACATCGGCGGCAAAACTCTTGTAGAAGCGACGTTTTTCCGACTTTTCGCAGCCCAAAAATCCCAACCGCACGGCTTCCGGACACGGCCGAGGCGATCCGGGCAAGGGCGTTCGTTCGCCCGAAAAACCGGTCCCCCTGAACCGGGCTGTTAGTCGCGAACAGATCCCTCTGGAATAACCATTTATCTAAAGCTTCGCGAAGCTTCTTCAGTGCCGCCTGACGCTCAATTTCTTCTTGAGGAATGGAAGGACCCGCGGCGGGCAGGTGCGATTGCTCCGTGGTTTTGGGCTTCCGCTCAATTTCCTCTTGGGAAATGGGGATGATCGCAGGACAATGTTCGCGGCGGTCGGAGATGCGAGTGTTCAGTATCCTCTGGATTTCTTCCGAAAGTGAGGCCATAAACAAGACAGCAGCCCCCTCTCCACAGCCATTGTCTCGGCCCCATGTTCTGATCCTTTCATCAAAGGCGTCCAGGTCCTGGAGCGTAACCTCTGATTGAAACTTGCAGCATACAAGCATCAGATTCGGAAGTCCGTAACTCTCCGCTAGTTCGGGATTGTTCATCTTGACGACCAGGTCGCCTGCTGTTGTGCGGTCAGTAAGCATTTGTGCGCGGACAATTTCAAAGCCCGCTGACCTAAGGAAACCAACTACCAAATTCCCGCGATAATGCTGATGCCGAAATCTCGCTAACTCGAAATTACGCTTGTCTCTTTCGAAAGGGAGACCTCGATTGCCGAACTTTTCGGACGCTTCCTCATAATAGCGGATGGCCGCCTTCAGAGCTGTGCCATCTCGATCCGCCATACGATTGAACGTTCGGGCCAAGCTTAGCAATATCCCCTTTTCTCCAGATTGCTCCGCGCGCCTGCGGGAAAGCGTTAAGCCATGTTCCAGCAACCTTATAGCACCTGCGAAATCGCCAACAGATGCTGCGAGAAGTCCGGCGTGTTCGTGGATAATGGGGTTGCTAGGGAAGCGCCGGATACCAGATTCAAAGACGCGCGCAGCCTCTTTTTCTTGCCCCAGCGCTCGGCGCATAGCTGCATAACTCAAAACAGCGCGAGGGCTGGGAGATTCGCGCATCGCACGCTCGTACAGTTCACCAGCCGCTGAAAAGTCGCCTCTTTCTCTCGCTAAGAGTGCCCTCGCAAGCAACTCGTCACCACTCCTTGAGAACGGGACGTCATCGAAAGCTCGTTCACGGCGTCCAGGTCCTATTCTCGTCGGCGCTGCATCAAACGCTTCCAGCCGCGGAGGTTGCTTGCGCCGGTTCTGCTCGAGCCTGCACCTGATACTGGACCCGGGTTCGACAGGAACATCCGGATTCTGAAGTTGGGAGAAATGAAGAAAAGCTGTGCGTCCGTCTGGTAATTCCAGAATGCCAAAGTACCGGTCCGGATTCACGTACCGCAGAACAGCCAGCACATAGCTGCTGTCGTCCTCGGGATCCACCCCCTCGTACGCTTCTCTATCATCATCGAAGGCAATCACATCCGTCGCCAAAACACCCCGCAGCACGGATACCGGGGTGAATTCGACGCGTTCGCGAGGGGAAAGCATACCTCCGGGTTTCCGGAGAGAGGTGCTGTTAACAAGGACTAAACCGGGGATTCTAGTCTGGTCGTCGCAACGGATATAGCCGTGATAACCATACGTGAGACTTGGAACCCACGACTCCACGTGCCCCCGAAGCCTCTCCTGCCGAGCCCGCATGTGAACCTCTTCCAACTCCCGAGAGAAGGAAATCGGGGGAAGATTGAAAGGCCGCGGTCGTGACACGGGTCCTCGCTTGAAGTACGCCTGGCGAGCCACAGGAGCCCTTGATGCCGGCTTGCGTTGCTGGTAGGGCCTACGAGACAGGCGACGGAATGGTTGTCGATTCATCTTCGAATTTCCTTTTTGCAAGTTGTTGGGCGAATGTGGAGTGGATTCGGATGCGTGGGACGCGCACGCGCGAAGGGGGGAGCCCAAAGCGCTGCGAAGCATTCGGCAGGGCAGGCTTAGGCCGGGTGAGGTCGAGCCCGATGTTCAGGCTAGCGTCGAAGAGGTCCCTGCGATCTCGGAGACGGCGACTCGCACAGCCAGGCACAGAGAGAGTGTAGACTTTTTTGGTCGGGTGCGCCCTTTTTACACCCCTAGCGATTGCAATCGAAAGATCGCCGTCACCGGATCCTATTAAGATAGCATCACCGCTCCATTGAAGAGCAGCACGGCCAGCTTCGAAGCAGATGTCCATGTCAGCATTGGCTAATTTTCGTGTGCCGGCCTTAGTTCTAATCGTTTCCTGCGGAACCGTCAACGTGCTCCAACCCCTCGTCTGAAGATAGCGCTCGCGTTGGGTGCTGTTCGGCGGAGCGGTAAGCACCGCCAGTGGGACTACTTCGCCTGCCACAGACCTTACGCGATCCAACAAGCGGCGGTAGGAAAGCTTGCGGCGGTGTCTCTGCATCGAGATTCTCAGGTTGTCCTCATCCACGAGCACCAGGACCCGGAGGCCTGTAATAACTGAAAAGTCGGTCGCAGCAGGCAGAGGTTGAAGCCGTCCAGATTGACACCTTTTCGGAGGCTGAGAAACGGGTGCCCGCAGATGTTCATGCGCCGCAGAACATCCGAGGTTTTTGCTAATTCGTTGATTCATAAGAGTAAGGGAAATATTGAGAGGAGGCGGTCGTGCCGCCTCCCCTCGGGATGATTCAATTTGCTCGGATCGCCCGAGCCTGTATGCCCCTCGTTGTCTGAACAAGCAGGGCTGTGAGTTGTTGGCCTACCCTGAACCGGAAGCCAGGTGGCGCGAATCTGAGGTGGAGGTAGACCCCCTTCCGGCCCCTTTCCATCCCTTCCGCAAAGGCGTAAGGGCCATTCCCGGTTTGCGTGACAGTCAGGCATTGGCGCACCTCTGATGCCACATGGAAATTTGCCTGCTGCCTGCCGCCTGTAATCTTACTGGCGTGGTCTGAGGCAAAGGTGTCGCCAGGCCGTTTTTGGAACGTTTCAACCGGACCCCAGTTAAGCTTGAGCAGGTGCCGATAAGCCTCAATTTTGCGGTGGTGCTGAAGCACGATTCGATGATTCGCAACGGTCTCGCGCTGAATAACGGGCAACTCGACCCCCGAATTGATCTCTGCGCGCCTGCAGGTCGCTGTTTGGCACGAGAAGTGTATCTTGAACTCGAACAAAACGGAGTTGTCCTGAGCCAAAAGCTCAAGGCGGATCGAATCGAGGTCCTCATGCGCCAGCATAACCTCGAAATCATGCTGGTACTTCCATTTTTCCTCTTTGGGCCAAAGAGTAAGGCCATAGCTGCGCGCTATTGTGCCGAATTGAGATGTGATCTTCCTGGCATGCAATTCCAGCGGGCCAGGCGTGCGGCATGCGCTTTCGCCAGCCCCACGGTCCCTGGACTCGACACGGTGGTTCCAACGAAGTCGGTCTAATGTATTGAACATTTTCACAAGTTTAAGGAAGCTTTTTTGGTGTCGGGCTGGAGGATGCCAGCCCGACAACCAGGTTGAGTTTAGCCGAGCCGAACCTCCAACGCAGACCAACCACGTGGGGTCTTTGCTGGGAGGAATGACAAATGATCGCCCAAGCGCAGTAGTGCCCCCCCCTGAAGCTGCGAACAGTGAACGAAGAAACGGCGGCCTCCCGGCTTTTCCGTGATCTGGCCGTAGTTCCCGTTAGGCGCAACGCGGGAGACGATACCCCAGCAGCGCGCTTCTGCTCTGCCGGCATTTTGGTATGGCAGGCTGTAGGTCATCACGCGGGTTCGCCAGGCGGCCTGTGCTCGGGGACCAGCGGGGAGAAACTCCAGTGGGCCAATGATGAGGGCGTCCCCTAATTGGAGGGGGCCGGATCCATTTAGGAGTTTGTGGTCCACCCTGATCTTTCCCAATGCTTCGTTTCTGGCGACGGCAGCCAACCCGAAGATCGGCCCGACTTGGATGACTTGCGCTTGAAACAAGTCCATCGTCTGGCCGGTGGTATGATTGATGTAACTGGTACTGCCAGCGGCATGGCCGCCGCCAGCCCTGTTTATAACGCTCCCCTGAAAGGGGAGGCTTTTCGGACTGTCATTTATTTGTCTCATAACTGTCTCGATCGTTGTTCTCAGGACGGCTCGTTTGCCTTCCACCTAATAAGGGGTTACAGCCGAAATCGCAGTTGCTACTCAGGAAGTAGCAAAATCGGCATGAGTAACCCTCTGTCGGTCCTGGCCACAACAGCCGGCAGCATAGACCTGGTCGGGAACAGCATCACATACGTCCTTATGTGCCAGGCTCACCGTCGCGGCACAGGCGTGGGCCCTATAGGATACGGTTTTCAAAAAGGAACCTCTGAGGGTCATGAAAAAGCCCGCTAAACATTCCTCCAGACAAGCCGCTTTTCGGTTCACTCGGCGTCAAAAAAATGCAATCCTTCCATGCGTAAGATGAAACGGTCCCGGAACACGAAATACGCCAGCCTGACCCTGCTCGGAAATTCCGAGGCCGCTTTCCCAAGGTCACCTGGCCATGCGAAAATCGAGACTTTCCCAAATCCGAAACCGGCTCGGGATTACTCGATCCGGCTCGACTGCCCTGATTTCACTTCGCTTTGCCCGGTTACGGGGGCGCCTGATTTTGCCGAAATACTAGTTGAGTATGTCCCCGATAAGCACTGCCTCGAAACCAAATCCTTGAAGCTATACCTGTCCGCGTATCGGAACGTTCACTCCTTCAACGAACAGGTCATCAACAGCATTCTTGACGACCTGGTGCGCGTCTGCCGGCCTCGGCAGATGAAGATTGAAGGCAAATTCGTGCCCCGCGGCGGCATATCGCTTTCCGTCTCCGCTGAGCACCCAAATCCAAAACTGCAAAATTTCCCATGAAAAAGAAAGTTGTTGTCCTCGTCAGCGGCGGCATGGATTCCGTGTCAGCACTCTACCACGCCCAGTTGGAGCACGACGTGATTGGCGCCCTCAGCTTCGACTACGGTTCCAAACACAACCACAAAGAAATCCCTTTCGCGGCGTTCCATTGTGAGCATTTGGGAGTGCCTCATCGTGCCATTCACCTCGATTTCGTGGCCGAATCCTTCAAGTCCGCCTTGCTTAAGTCTGGTGGTTCAATCCCCGATGGTCACTACGAGGAGCAAACGATGAAGCAGACAGTCGTTCCTTTCCGAAACGGCATCATGCTCTCCATTGCCGGCGGTTACGCCGAATCGATCGAGGCCCAGGGGCTTGTTATCGCGGCCCATTCAGGGGACCACGCCATTTATCCGGATTGTCGCGAAGCCTTCATGAAAGTCATGGCCGACGCTATTCGCCTCGGCACCTATGCCCAGATCGAACTTCTGCGGCCGTTCATTCGCATGACTAAGGCTGAAATCGCACGGCGCGGCCACGAGCTTGGATTGGACTTTTCGAAAACATGGTCCTGCTATAAGGGCGGCGCGGTGCATTGCGGAAGCTGCGGCACCTGCGTGGAGCGACGAGAGGCTTTTCTCCTCGCTGGTATCTCGGATCCTACTCCTTACGCAGACCTTTCGCCCCTGCCACCCAAACCGTCGCCCGTTCCAGTGTAGATGCTGATCTCTGAGATTTTTTATTCAATTCAGGGGGAAGGTGACCTCACAGGCGTGCCATCAGTTTTCATCCGCACGTCGGGTTGTAACCTTCGCTGCAACTGGTGTGACACCATGTACGCGTCCTGGAACCCCGAAGGCGAGGACCTCTCCCTGGACGCCATCCTCCGCCAGGTGGACGCGTTTCCTGCGGCCCAACACTGTGTCCTAACCGGCGGCGAACCTATGGTTGCCAAAGGCATTCATGACCTGGCCTCCGCCCTCAAGGCGCGCGGCAAGCACGTTACTATCGAGACCGCCGCCACCGTGCCGCCCAGCGGCATATCCTGCGACCTCGCGTCGCTCAGTCCCAAACTCAGCAACTCAGTGCCCGACGCACGGCTCAGCGAGGCCTGGCGCCAAAAACACGAGAAACTCCGCCGCCAACCCAAGGTCGTCGCCGATTGGCTCGACCACTGCGACTTCCAGCTCAAGTTTGTGGTTACTACTCCGGCTGACATCCAGGAGATTCAGTCCCTCGTCCGCGACGTCGCCCGCGAAGTGCCACCCTCCAAAATTCTGCTCATGCCCGAAGGGACCTCGGCCGAAGCACTCCATGGGCGCAATCAATTCCTGCTGGAGATCTGTAAACGAAACGGTTATCGCTACTGCAACCGTCTCCACGTTGAACTTTTTGGCCACACCCGAGGAACGTAATGCCATACCGCATCTGCAAAACTTTCGAAATCGAGAACGGGCACATGCTCTCCAAGCACCCAGACCTCTGCAAATTCCCACATGGCCACAGCCGGAAGGTCGAAGTCGTGTTGGAGGCCGACACGCTCGACCACAACGAGATGGTCTGTGACTTCAAAGCCCTCAAAACGAGCCTCACCGAGTATCTGAAAACCCTCGACCATGCCATGTGCGTCAATACACAGGATCCCAACTTCAAATCACTGAAAACGGCCTTCGGCGATCGCGTCGTTGCCTTCGAGGGGCTTGATCCGACCACCGAAGTCATGGCCAAAACCATACACGACGTAGTGAAAACCAAACTCGCTGCTTATGCAGCCGATCCCGCAACCCGCTATCCCCTGCGCCCATCGGTCCGCATCGTCAGCATCCGTCTTTGGGAAACGAGCTGCTCCTGGGCTGAATACTCAGAATGATCTATGAAACACGCTGCTCAGCTACTTCCCGACATCCAGCAAACCAAAGATCGCCGCGGCGTCCCGATAGATAAAGTCGGCATCTGTGATCTCTCCTTCCCCATTACGGTCCTCGACCGTCAAAACCAGAAGCAGCAAACCGTCGCCACAATTTCCATGTCGGTCAGCCTCCCGCACCACTTCAAGGGCACCCACATGAGCCGGTTCCTTGAAATCCTCAGTCGGCACCAGGGCGAGGTCACTATGCGTACGCTACCGGCCATTCTTCACGATCTGAAGCAGCACCTGGATTCCGAGGCCGCTCACATCGAGGTGGAGTTTCCCTACTTCCTAATCCGCACCGCACCGGGGATCTTTTTATCAAATCCTGCAGGCCCTGTGGGCAGGATGCCAGCAGATCATCTGCGACCTGCAGTGCCGATTTCCTAGTAGTTCCTGCCCTGTAACCTTTGCCGATGAGTATCGCGAGGAGCTCACTCGGGCTCAGCTGGTCCACTCCTAAACGCCACAGCCGTTCCCGCGGCTGCTGGTCAGGCGGCCTGTCCTTTAGCGGGATGAAGGTTGTACCTGCATTGTCATTCGGTTCTTTCGAGTCCACAGTAGGAGTGTAAGGCGGCAAGATTGTGCAAAGCCAGAGCAAGATTATTTAACGCTCCCTCGAGGCGAAGGTATTCGACGTCGAGTGTCTGGCAAACCCGGCAAGGACAAGCTTTAATCGCACTACCCACCTCGTCCAAGGGAACAAATTCACCACGGTGAGGGTCCAAATATCTTTTATTTACGGCGTTCTGGAGAAATGAACTGCTATCGACGGAGTCCACGCCCTGCTCGAAAAGTGCCCGGATCAACTTCGGATTGCCAATGCCGAACACGTGGAGGGGTCGATCGGTTTCGATCTCACGTATAGCCCCAATAATCTCAAAGATCACTTTTGGAGTTCGGACGCGTGGCACCATTCCTCCCAGGGCAAAGCCGTCAAAGTTCAGAGCTGCCAGTTTTTCTGTGATTTGTTTTGCCGATTCCGCGTTCCACGCCTGTAACGAGGCAAACAATCGCATACTGGATTCAACGACGTGATGCCCTGCCGCCCAAAGCGCATTTTTAATCGTCAGCCCCTGCTTATGTTTGGCCTCCTGTTCGTCCGTCCCCGGCGGAATCAGAAAATCCAAAGTGGCTCCGATATCCGCATACTCTTGCTGGAATGTGAGCACCTCGGCTGGATGCAACGGTTTGCCGTATTTTGTGCAAATACAGGCCATATCGCCGTGTTCTTCTACTGAAGATCCTTCAAACAAGCTCGCAAATCCTCCGGAATCGACGAAAAGTGGGTGATTGGGACGTTCGGGCTTTTTCATGCTCTGCGCATAATAGTGGCTGGCCATCAATGCGGGAGCAAACCGGCTCAGGTACGGCCGTGCCACTACGTCCAACGGAAATGCACCGCCGAAGGTCGTCACAGGCATAAAGCATGGGAAAACGAGCCGACCATGCCCGGTCTCGATGCTGCGAGTGGATGTGGCAGTCGTTCTCATCTGGTTTTTGTCCGAGCACGGTTCAGAAATTGGCTGCCGACGTAATCCACTTCCCTACCGGTGAAACGATCAAAGAGTTTTCCTACCCTCATCCAAATTTCGCTGAGGCCGTAACGGAGTGGTCGGTCATTTTGTTCCTGTAGGAGACGCAAAGCTTCAAGGATCTCTCCATCGTCATTTAACTCCAGCCGGGCGCGCATGACGTGTTTGCACTGTCTGGTTCCCTTAGCGAAATCCGCGCAGTCGCAGGAATATGATCGTCGGTGCGACGCGTCACTATCAATTTTGACTGTATGCGGCTCTGCGCCACCAACAACATGCACGCATTCCTCCGAACAGTGCGGCACGCTCAACTCAAGAGCACGTCGTAGCCGATAAGGATCAAGCCGGAATGGCCAACGCCAGGGAGACGCGACGTGTTTATTCAGAGGCATCGGCGTGGATTCGGTAGCAAATGGATCTTCGGCCTGCTCCTCCTCGAGTATCTTTTGCGCATCCGAAAGGATTTGCTGTGCGCCAAGTGCTCTGATCCTGAGGATCCTCTGGATACTATCTGCGTTGGTCGCCGCCAGCTTGGCCAAAGTGTCCACCCCTCCCGCAATAAGTAATCTGGCGCGCTTGCTCCCGATCCTGCCGACCCGGACCAATCCGACGGATTTAGCAGGAACGCCGTACTCGATCATCAACCGCAAGCGATTGCATTTTTCGGCAGCCACAGCGTGGACTTCTTTCTCGCCGTGTTCCTCAGGCTCATTCTGTGCCGCCTGCTGTTTGGCGAGTATTTGGAGGACGCGCTCAGCCGCAGACAAAACCCAAGCGACATTTTGCTTCAGATTTATTAAATCGGTGGGATAGCAATCGTACCTTTTCGCCAAGAGGTCAAGGGTATCGCCTCGAGTACACTGGTGTAGGAGGGCCGCCATTTTAACGGCCGCCAGGAGCCGTTTTGCAGAAATTTGGCGCAGAGCTTTAGACAATCTCGAAGATGAAGAATCCAGGATTGAGCTGGGAATCTGCATAATCGTATCCGTCATTCCGTCAATCTCCTCGAAGTTAAATCCGAGGACTGGTGTCGATTCTCGCGAAAGGCAGCCAGCCAGCAGCACGTCGAAATCCTCTAACCATTCCCACTCATGGTAAATCATCGACCACAGGTTTATTGTTCCAGGGCTGACCGCCATTTGAGTAGCCACGCGACCGAGTGGTGTTTCGTTCAAGTATGTTCGGCAGTTCTTTTGCACCTCTCGGATCATGCCGCTTTCCAGAAGACTGCTCACAACGGTTTCCAAACGGTGCTGCCCTCCTTGGATTCGCCACAGAGTTCTCGATGCGAAGTTCGTCTCCAAGTGCTCAGACGTAATTGACAGTCGTCCTGAGATCTCCGCCAGAGCTTCCCTTAGAAGTGAATCGGTCGAAAACATTCCCGAGCGGATTGGTTCAGGTGGTGATTTTAGATAGTCGATCTTTCCCGGGTCCCAGATTGGCAGGAAGAGCACGACTTCCCCTTTGTCATCATACCCAGGCCTGCCAGCTCGCCCGGCGCACTGCTGGAACCGTTGCACGGTCATGGGACCAAACGATTCCCCGTCGAACGAGAAGGAGTCGTAAATCACAACTTTTCGGGCCGGAAAGTTCACTCCCATCTCAAGAGCTGAAGTGGAGAGCAACACCTCAATCGCACCTTCTTTCATTCGCTTCTGGCATGATTTACGAGCCGCTTGGCCAAGGCCTGCGTGAAAGAACTCGGCTTTAAATCCACGCTCAATCAGCTTGAGCGTCATCTGTTCACAACGTTTGCGCGAATTGACGAAAGCCATCATCTTCCCGCCGCCAGTTACACAATCGGCGGCTTCCTCAGCCAGCAAATCGAGTTTCTGATCCGGGCTCTTGAAACGAACGATTTTCTTCTGAAGAACAACTGGCCTCCAATCGGACACGTAAACTTTCGCTTTCAACCAACCTGCTATTTCCTCTGCATTGCTGAGAGTGCCGGACAGAGCAACAATCCTGGCGAAGGGGTTGATCCTTTGAAGACGTCCAATCATCGTCTCCAACGCCGCGCCACGATGGCAATCCCCCAGCAGATGAGCCTCATCAACAATCAGGACCGCGATCCGGCTCAGCCATGCCAGGTTCGACTTCCAACTCAAAAGGTAGTTGGACAGCTTTTCCGGCGTCATGAGGAGGACCTGTTCCTTACGAGGGCGGCCTTGAGCTCTCTCACGGCGTGTTTCTCCAGTGAATAGTCCGACCTTTTCTGGTCCGTAGGCCTTTTCCCAATCGATGTGCTTCTCGTGGACAATGGCACGAAGCGGAGCCAGGTAAACCGCCGATAGGCCCTCCCGCAAGGCTTGCTCGATTGCCCACTCAGCCATTAATGTCTTTCCAGAGCCCGTCGGCGCGGATATGACCCAGTTTTCACCCGAGGATTTATATCCTGCCTCCAGCAAAGCTAGTTGCGGCGGAAACAGACCTTGTGCGCCCGGAAATAAAGTTTCCTCGACACTGGGGCTATTACACATGTATGTGTACACAGTAGCCTTGGTTACACATGGCGAAAAGCAAAAAGCAAACCGCGGACACCGAAGACCTCAATTTCGGTGCCAGATTGAGGTTCTGGCGTAACAAGTTGGGCATGACGCAGGCGGAGGTCGAACGCCGGGCGGGTTTGGCCCATAACGCGCTTAGTCGCATCGAAACCGGGCAAGTGGACCCCCAATTCGAAACGGTGACCCGTATTGCCGAAGCACTGGGAATGAGCTTCGAGGAAGTGCAGCAGCGTGCCATCCCGAAGTCTTCCAAACTCGGATCCGTCGAAGAAATTGGACAGGTGATTTCCTGCCTAGAGAGCCTGACCCCTGAGAAGCGCCGCCAAGTTGTGCAGGCCTTCTTACAGATTCTCAACCAGATCGAGTGATGAGTTCCGAGGCGAAGATCTTATACGAAGACGTGGTGGGGGCGGCTTTTCGTTCCGAGGGACCCCATTTGCCTGGCGTTACTCTGCCAGACAGCCTGCAGAAGGCTCTGCTTGAGACTTACGGCGTTGAAGCGCGGTTATCGCCTCCTCAAGAGTGGGCGCTGGATCACGGAGTGCTTCGCGACCGATGTTCCTATGTGATTTCAGCACCCACAAACAGTGGCAAAACCCTAATCGCTGTCCTGCGGATCTTCGTTGGTGCTATCGAAACCGGCTCGCGCCACGTGTACGTCGTTCCACTGAAGGCTCTCGCGGAGGAAAAAGCTGAAGATTTTCGTGCTCTTGCACGAAGGATCGCGGCGCATGGCGGTCCAGAAGTGCTGGTGACAGTCTCAACCGGTGATTATCAGATTACTTCTGATTTCTTTGGGTCACCGCCACCGGCGGAGGGCCAGATAATGATTTGCACACCAGAACGCCTCGAGGTAATCCTGCGTAACCCGGACAACTACCAGTGGGCTCGCCAAGTAGCGACGTATTGCGTGGATGAATTTCACTTGCTAGGAGAGAAGGAACGGGGTTCCACGGTAGAAATCCTCCTAACGCGCCTCATGGCCTTGTGCCCTGACAGTTCCTTAATTGGCCTCTCTGCAACGATTGGTGGGATTGATGCCGTGGCATCCTGGTTATCAAAGGCGGGTCGGAAGGTGCTCCAGCACGAAAGTGCGTACAGATTTCCACCCATGTATCGGAAGGTCGTCATTGCCGGCGACAAAGATGGCTTTGTAGCAGAACGCGTTCGAAATGTTCTTAACGAACCGCAATCCAGCTTATTGATATTCGTCTACCGCAAGGCGGACGCGGAGAAATTGGCAAAAACGTTGAAGTCGCAGATCCCGGTGCCCGAGGAGACCGCGTTTTTCCATGCAGGGTTATCTTTGGCTGAACGAAAGAGGATAGTCAAAGGATTTCGTGACAGGACCATTAGGATTCTGGTTACAACCACTTCTCTAAAAATGGGAGTCAATACGCCGGCCACAGAGGTGATTGTTCGGGATACATTCTTCCCCGGGGCGGGCCGACTGAAGGTTTCTGATCTACTGCAGATGGCAGGGCGAGCTGGTCGCGGCGAAACACCCGGCCGGGCTTGGATCCTGGTTGACCGGGAGGACGACGCCGATTTCCTCGAGGATCTCGCGAATGGACGCGTTGACGATTTGGTTCCGCAGTTGGTCAGACCGGGGCGCGGTAGAATGGGAGCGACCCAAAAGGATGAAAAAGACCGGTGCAGCCCTCTGCTGGGGATTGCTCTGACCGAAGTTGTGGCAAGGGGCCGAGTTACGGCTCAGGAGATCGCGCATTTCGTGAGCAACACGTTCTCAGCCACTAAGACGGACATCAACTTGGTAAGTTTTCATAAACTGCTAATAGATCTCGAGAGGGGGAAGCTGATATACCAGGTCGAGAATAGCCAGGGTTTGTACTCTCCAACAAAACTCGGTCGCACAGTGAGCCTTACCGGCATTTCACCCGAATCAGGAGCTATGCTTGGCGGCTTTCTGCGAGCAATGATTTCCCTAAGTGTGAAGGAGGCTGAGAAAGGTTCTACTGGCCGGGGCTATCTGCGCCATCTGACAGACCTTGATTTGCTGTTCCTTGCCGTGGCTGCCTTTGAGGCGAGGGATAACTGGTTGCCGAGACCAAGTAGTCAAGCTATAGAGGGCACACAGAGCTATCTCGAAAGCCTAGCTGTGGAGGAGAAGCCAGTCGTGAACCTTTGGCGCGATCCACAGTCCAAGGACTTTCCCACGGCACGTCTCTTGTCCTCCTTGAAAATAAACTTCGAACCAGACGACGCCGCTTTGGAAAAGGTCTTTTACAGGTTGATGCGAACAGCGCAGATGTTGCACCGGCACTCCTGCGGCCTTCCCATCCTCGAAATCGCCGCCGTGTATGGCATTCACGCCGGAATGTTCGAGAGCGGCCTAAAGCCCACAATCACCTGGGTATTGAACTGTTTGGCTCAAATCTGCGATTCCGATAAGGCGTACAAGCTGGATTTTCTCAAAGTACGCATTTACGAGTTGCTGGAAAATCTTAGCCTTGGAGCAACACTCGGTAGGCTGTTGGATCTTCCAGGGATCGGCAGGAAAACCGTTGAAAAATTAGTAGGGGGTGGGGTCATAACCATAGATCATCCGGCACTCCTAAACGCAGACCAACTTCAGAGCTTCGGATTAACCACTTCGCAGGCTTCGACCATCTCCAGTTTCGCCGCTTTCCGCAGGCGATAATAAATGTCCCTACCGTTTCATTTCTGCAGGAAGTGAGTTCAAGTTCGCCACTCTTTGTTCTCCAGACCGTGAGCGCGCCCGTTACTCAACAATACCCAATGCGGCTAATCTTTTATTTTCCGCCGACGGCTTGAGCCTCATTACCCAGGGGATCCATACTGCAAAATCCGAGATATACACTACTCGTGCCAACGCCTCGCCGTAGAATTTTTGACTCGACCACCCGTAGATTTTTTGCTGCCAACGCTTGAGTGGCTCCAGCAAACGGACCGAAGTCGTGCTGCCTGCTTCGGCCACAATTTCCTGCACCACGCGAGTGACACTGTCCATCCGACTGGCCCCGGTCTCTTCGAAAATTTGCTCCACAACCTGCGGCTGATCCCGTAGAAAGCGCCTGCCATACTTCAACGCGGCTGCGATCCAATCCAGCAGGTCAAGGTCGGAGCCAGGACACTCATTCTCGCTTCTGACTTTAAGCGCGCTCAGCCGGCCTTGCAGAAACCCAAGGATTGCGCCCCGGATAATACTCGCGCGTCATCCGCAGCAAAGGAGGCTCCAACAAAGCAACCACTGGTCTCCCAACTATCCTGTGGATCACCTCGACCTTGAAGGGCACTGTTCAACCACGTGTAGCATAGGGCTCACGGCCTGCAACATGCAATTTGGTGGGTGAGTATTGGCTGAATAGGTTATCAATCCCGGACTTTTACCCCAGCTTAAATTCGGAATTTTGCAGGCGATTCGAGAGTCACCGCGTATTCGACTTGCTTCCGATTTAGAATACCCTTAGCCTCTGTATTTCACCGTTAGGAAATGGAACTGAGTAATCGCAGAAGGTTCGTAGTTATCTGAAGCTATATGGCAATATGGAATGGAATTAAGATAGCAGACGCGGTGGAGGCTATTGGGGAGACTGGCTGGAGACAAATCCAAGAGCTGCGTGCACGGGTTGAGCCCGACGTTCATGACCCCTTTTCAGTCAGGTATGCGCCATCGATGGTGGGGCGGAGTGTTGTTGAGCTTTTTGGTCTTTCGATGCCGAGGTTTGCGGCGAGAGTTTACCTAAAGGGTCGCAGGGGTAGCTTCGTGAATGCCCGACGGACACAAGTATTCAAAGGCCAGCAACCTCGGTTTGCTCGAAGACGGTTGAAAGCTCTGAACCCACACGCGCTCCCCGGGGTCTCCGAGGCGATTGGCGCTGAAGATCCTGATGTGGCCGCGGAGAGGCAGCCATGCATTGCCGACTGTTACTTGTTGAAGCCGAAATATTTGGGTGGGTTTGATTTGCTGCAGGCAAGGCTAGCGAATGCCTACGGGGAGAGTCTGACTGATATTGAGAACGTAGGTGGCACGCCATTTGTTCGCACGATTGATGTGTTAGGAGGGGGCCTCTGCGCCCAAGCTTGTTGTTTTATGGCGACGGTTCTCCTGCATGAGTATTCCAATGGGATCCATGGTCTTGCCGAGATTACGCGTCTGGCCGAACACGAACGGGATTTGCGTGAACTCTCTTTGAGTGGGCTGAATCCCGCATCAGTTTCCAAGTATTTCGACAAAGTGGGGCTACATAGCGAACTTCAGACCGTGATACCCCCTGGCGTAAAGAAGCGTTCCGAGGACGGTTTGCTGAAGGCTGCGTTGCGCGCATATCTGAAATCTGGTTTTCCGGTCATTGTGCCAGTGGACTTGGGCCGCCTTTTTGGAGTAGCGACTACCAAAAGCGGGAAAGAGGAACTCAATCGTGTAGGATTCGTGTACGGACGCCCTGAAAACCACGAAAAAGCTCATCCGGACGTGGTGAATAATCGCAAGCCGCGGAATCACGCGGTGCTGGTAGTCGGGTATAATGATAAGACAGGCGATTTCCTACTGAATGATCCTTCGGTGAAACCATTTGTGCTCGCTAATGCGGCACAAATTGTCGCGGCAGCACCTTACTTGAAGAATGCACGGGGAATCGAGAAGTCCAGCTTTGCCCCTGTAACCCCGAAGGAAGTGCGACTAAGGCTTTGCGTCCGCCACACGAATACCGGATATTTGAATGGTTTATTCGATGACGCTGATTGTTTGCAGTCGGGGCTTTGCGAAGAGATCGGCTGTCCAAATGTCGATCCCAATTATCAGTTCGAGCATCTGTATTTAATGCGAGTCCGTGACTTGCAGAAGCGTACTAAGGAGCTTCTCGCGAGGACCCGATTCTCCATATATAGCCCCAAGCGGCGGGCAAGCTTGGCTGGGAAGGTACGCTCGATGAGCATTAACCTTGTAAGCCGATTGAATCGAGGTCGAGAGAATTGGATATGGGTCCAGTTCACTCCGGATTCAGTGTGGGTATATGATGCTGAATGCGAGTGGCCTCCGGTCCCGGGAACAAGAGGCTCGGATTCCGTAACCTATCAGGTTCGGGCTATACTCACGTGGACAGGTTCCAAGGGATGGGAGGCGAAACTGTTTGGGCACCCACTCACGTTATCGTTGATTACTTCGTGCTCAGCGGCCAGTATGAAAGAGGTAATCAAGCGCTGGCCGAGCACAGTGCGGTTTGCCGAGCTATACACGTTCATGCAGAATGACTGTATTGATTTAGTTTGTGGGGGGCGGAAACTTGAAAAATTCGCTGTGGGCATGATGGCCAAATTGAAGGATGATTTGCCGAGAATCAAGAAGGCTGCGGCGAGGATCGCAGCGGAGTTCAGTGCAATGGGGGTTGAAGTAATCGCGTTTGCAACTTTTATTCCCGAACTTGTACTGGTAGGTGAGAGAAAAAGACGGGAACAGGCAAAAGATGCACTCATTTTCCTGATGAGGCTGGCCCGGGAATTGCAAAAGAAAGGGCACCGAGTGCGTACGGTCGAAATGGTCGGGGGCAGCCTAATTGGTGGAGTGTGGCTTGGCTATAAGGACGGTCCTGACGGGGCCGAAAACATGTACGTGGCGAACATAGAAACGCGGAGAGCTGGACTACGCAGGCTGGTCAAGCGTCTGGTGCCGATTGCAGAGGAGGCTTGTCGCTGTGAAAGCTACGTGAGTTCGAAGAGGAAGAGGCTGAGAACAGAGGCGATAACTCTTGCGCTGGAGATGGAACCAGGACCTCTGTTCATCTTGGGAGATTTAGGACAGTTAAGGGAATTTGTCCGGATGGTTGAAGAGGATCCAGTCCTCACAAAAGTGGTTGGCTTGAATCTGGATATCCCGCACTGGGGCATTCTTGGCAGAATTCCTGTCGAACAGGTGAGAGCTGATCCAAGGTTGTTCCAGCGAATTGTACATGCCCACATATCGGACCACGCTCAAGGACACTTTGGGGATAATGTGCTCGGCGCCATTAATCCGTTGGACGAGTTCGAAAACTGGGTTGGTTTACTAAAGGAGAGGCATCAGATGTTGCCCGATGACAGCCGACTTCCGTTTAGCGGGTACGTGTCTATGGAGTTGGAGGCATGCAAGGCGGCTTCGATGATTAATATCTGTGCGACAAGGGCAAGAATGTTGGGAATAATGTAAGTTTTGGCGTGTGAGAATAGGCGGCTTGCTGGATAGGAATGTTCCGTTTCGATACCGACTTTAGCCATGTCGGCGGCTAAAACATGCGCGAGACGGCGAATACGCCCAGAGCAACGAGGAGCAGCAGGGCGATGAAGTGCACAGGCTTACTATCGCCGTCGCCATTCGCGATAAGTACCCCATATGAGCACAGGTCAGTGATGAAAGCGAAAGCCATCGCAATTATCCAAGAGGTCACGATGAACGTGATGGCGCCCAGCGCCGCGAGGACCAGTAGTAGGATGATCAATTTCATTTTTAATAGCCGTCTGCTAATAACGATAAGAAGCAGTAAGCTATAGTAAGACTATCGCTTATTTTGAAATCGGTCAATGGTCTATAAGACGATTGTAGCCTAAATAATCCTATAATGTCTGGCAATAAGTTCATCTTCAGTGTCAGCGGTCCCTCAAAACCAGCCATTTGAGGTGATGATTGCTTCAGCTGCGGTAAAAGCCGCAGATGGGCGGGAGAAATCAACTCAATGTGAGCCTGGAGGATTCGATAATAACCTTGGCGGCCAATGCCATGGAGCACACGCATCCCAACCGGACCACGTCACCACGACTGGATTTTTTGGATACCCATCCCTTGATCCGGCAACTGGAGGTTTACCAATCGCTGACCCCTGACTGGTTTGGAGCAAGGTGCTTAGACCTCGCAACCACATGCAGCCATTCGAATGCGGCGGAGAAAAAGTATCGCACGTCCATTTCCTGGTTCCAATCATCGGGAACACTGATGGGGCTTTTTTCAGGCATAGGATTCTGATCTCGTACGTTTCTCTAATCAGGTATCGAGTGCCTATAGTTCCTTCATCATAATACCGCGGCTACCACTTGCGACGGCGTCTCCCTATAGCGGTTTAAATAATATATAACTCCGTAGCCACAAAACCCTGGAACACGCGCAGAAAACCCCCTCTCCTCCTCGGGAGGAGAGGGCTGGGGAGGGCATTCATTTCTGCGGTTACAGTTTTTCTAAAAACGCTCTAGCAGTCTGAGCCTGTTGGATTGGAAGAGGGATGACTTTCTTTTCATATTCCTCGAGCGAGGGGCAAACCACCCTGGCTCGCTTTGCGTAAGCCTGATGAACCGCCTTGCTTGAGTGCCCTAAGGCCGCCTGAGCGAATCTCTCAGGATATCCGTGGCTAAACGCTCGCTCTGCCCAACCGTATCGGTAACTGTGAAGGCTGATGCCTTCGAGCTTCAGGATTCTGCACCTGCGCCTGAACTCTGCGGCGCGATCGTTAGCGGTGGTTTTGCTCCAGTTAGGGAAAAGGAGACCCTGGGCCGGCAGTTGGAGCAGCAGCGCTTCCAACCGTGGCCCAATTGTTATTCGCGCCGGTTCTGCATCTGGTCTAAGCTTGCTGCGATGGTACCAGAGCACCCGGTTCCCCCAGTCAATATTATCGGTGGTAAGTTTGATGGCATCCGATTGGGAGGCACCGGTTTCCCATAGCAGGTCGTAATAGAGCCGCCTTTCCTGATTGCACTCGGTCGAGGTTATCCGCTGATGTTCCTTCTCCGTGATCCCGCGCTTTTTGCGCCACTGCAGCTTAGGCCAAAGCTTTGGCGCCAGTAGAGGCCAATTGAGCCAACCAAGCCCAATGGCAAGGTTGTGGAGACGGCGCAGGTAATGATTGGTACAGTTAGTCCCGGCACGCAGGCAGGCCAATAAATCGGCGGAGGTGGTTTCGATGATTGGTTTATTCCTGATGCGATCCAATGCCGAGTCCCGCATAGCCCGGTCGTAGCGCAGTTGGGTACTGGCTCGGCCATGGGACCGAATCTCTTCCATGGCTGCCTTCCATGTTCGTTTGATTGAATCCGGATCACTGGCTGAAAGAAAGACTCTGCCCAGATCCCGGTTTAACTGTGGCCCGCGGGCTGCGTCATTCTTGGCCTGGAGCAGCCTCTCGGCATGATCCTGATTTGTGGTGCGTAAGCTTTGCTGTCTGCCGCTTGAATTGTCCTGGACGTAGAAGACGCCGTTGCGTCGGAACATCCGATACTGATTCCTCATAGGTTTGATCTCGGTTATGAGGATACAACGCCGCGAGGATCGCCCGTGAGCGGCTAGTGAACGGATTCGCGCCGGATTTGCGTGAATTGTGCCCGGCGAGAGCCGTTTGCTGACAGTTTTGCTGGCAGTCAGCCGCTTTCGGGCCTGCGTGGAAGTCCAAGTCGCTGAGGTCCAGCAACTTAAAAAATGGCTCCAGAGGCAGGGCTCGAACCTGCAACCCGCCGGTTAACAGCCGGCTGCTCTACCATTGAGCTACTCT
>PSRM01000063.1 GCA_003176045.1 Verrucomicrobiota bacterium
GTGATGGTTCAGGGGGCTGAAAAGCCCCCTGAACCGGCAGGCTCGAAAGCCTGCCCTACAGTGGTGGACTTTGTCACTGGCCCTGGAGAGAGTCCATAATACGAAAAACCTCTCAAGCCTCGCTACGCGAGGCAAACCCCCTCCAAAGTTCTTCGTGGTTCCGCTGAGCAGGACCACGGCTACTTCCAGCGCATCGCTACGCGATTCAAGAAAGCTCAATCCTTGCGCTTGATTTGTGCCTCAGGGCATTAATGGAACCAACAACGCTTGTCCAGTCAGCGTGGGGCCGCGGAAGTAGCCGGACCCCTGGGTAAGATTGGTGACGGCCACGCCGCTGAATGAAAAGGGCTGGCGTCCATTGGGGATGTGGCCCGCGAAGGTGCCGGAACTCAGGGAGAAGTTCAGGCTGGCGCCATTCGTGGCGGGGACAGAGCCATTAGACCGAACCGCGAAATAATTTGTGAGTGGTTGCGCCAAATCGCCACCCACCAGAACGACGGCGAGGTTCGTGGCGTGCAGCGGACCAGGACTGTAATGCCAGCCGGTGGCGAAAGTATCGTTGGTAAATCCATCCGAATAATAAGTCGCCTTCGGCATCTGCGGTTTTGTCCACACAACGGCACCATAAAGATCGTTAGTGTCAGTGCTTGAAAAGCTTATCCAACCCAGAAGCGACCCCAGCCCGCCGTAGAGGGGAACAAAGAGAGGGTATTGGCCCTCTTTGGACAGGACGGTTGATTGCGCGATTTTGGTGCCATCGGCCAGCGAACCGCTGATGCGAACCCTGCCAGCTTGATTCACCACGGCTGTCGCCCAGCTATAGCCGATCCCCTGCAAGACAGAGCTGCCGTCAACGACCAACGTGTACGGGCCGGCATTTGTGCAGACGATGGTTTTCCCGTCGAATACGTCCCGGTTGGCAAGGATCTGAGCTGCCCAGGTTTCGTTGCTCAGAGCGGCCAGTGTTCCGGTAAGCTGGTCCGTGCCGCTGACCATGTCCAATTGCAAATTCGCCTGCAACGCAGCCTGCCGCGGACGCTGAAAGGCAGTCGTGGCACTGCCGTCCGGGCTGAATTGACCCTTGCAGGAAAAGCGCTGTTGGCCGATCTGGAAGTAGCCGTGGAAATCGCCCGCCGGCATGACTGTGAGAGATATGGCGCCCGAACTGGAGACGGTCACTCCATTGGTATCGTAAAACAGACCGTTGTAGCCCCCGCTCACGGGAAGAAATACCGCCCCATTAAACGACGTGGTATGGGTGGCGGAAACGAATCCTGAGACGTTGACTGCATAGACCTGTAGGATATTGGTCCCGGGATTGACAGACAGCCCTGGCGCGCTCCACTGGGTCCAATCTGAAAGCGGAGTGGCCAAATGCCAGCCACTGCCGTTCCACTGAAAGTACACGAATTGGACCGCCACGTTATCAGTGGTAGTGCCCTTCACAGTAACCGTAGAAGTCTTGATGAGATTCTTTGGGTTTGGAGAGGTGATGTAAACTGTTGGCGGATCGATGATTTCAAGCACCGCCCCATCAGACATTACCGAGCCCCACTTGTTTTGCACCAGGACCGTATAAGTGCCGGCTTGGGAGTGGCTCACGTTAGAAATGGTGAGCGTGGCGCCGTTCGCGCCGGCGATGTTATTTGAATTAAACAGCCATTGATACTTGAGCGTCTCGGAGCCGGCAGCGGAAACAGCGAAAGTCACTCTCTGGCCGTTGGTCACTCCTTGACTGGCGGGAGAGACTACGATCACGGCGGGAAATCCTGAAAGTTCGTAAAGCGTCCCATCGCTGCCCGCGCCGCCCGCTGAAGTGACGCCATAGAGATTGCCATCGCTGCCCAATCTGAGCCCAGCAAACCAGGGTGCAGCGCCGTCCTTGCCTCCTCTGAAAGAGTAGAGATTAGTGAAGGAACCGTCCGGTGTGATGCTAAATACCGTGCCGTGGTTGTTCGCGCCGCCGGAAAAGGTTGTCCCGTAAAAGGTGTTGCCATTGGCCTGTAACAGGGGCGCAAACGGACGGGTGCCGTTTGTGCCACCGAATGAAAAGAGGTTGGTCAATGATCCACCCTGCCCGCCAGTCCGGAGCTGAAACACGGTCCCCAACCCACTGGTGCCGCCGCCGGCGGTTGTGCCGTAAAAATTGCCGTCGGCCCCCAGCGTTAATCCCGCCTGCGGACCGCCTCCATCCGCCCCGCCCGTGAAGGAGTGAAGCACCGAAAGGGAATTGTTAGGCCCTGGCCTGAAGCTAAAAATTGTTCCAGAGTTGACTTGGCCGCCGGCTGAGGTGGTGCCGTAGAACACATTGGAAGTCCCGGGCGCCTGGACCAGCGCCCCAACGGGCCCCGCGCCATTGGTGCCCGAAAACGCCACGAGTGTGCTCAAAACACCCGCTGTACTAACGGCAAAAATCGTCCCGCGCCCGCCTGCGCCGCCGGATTGCGTCGTGCCGTAAAATCTGCCATCGCCGCCTTGAACCAGGGCAGCGGCCGGCTGCCCGCCGGAATTGGTTCCATCAAAGGATACCGCAAAGACGTTCGTCAATCCATTCGCTGCATCGGACGCCATTGCGAATACCGAACCGCTATTGAACTCGCCACCGGCCGAGGTTGTGCCGTAAAAGATTCCGTTGGTGTCCTGAACCAATGACGCATAAGGGTGCGAGCCGTCGGCGTCTGTAAAATCCAAAAGATTGGTCAATCCACCGCCCTTTCCTGGAGTGAATCGAAAAACTGTGCCATCGCCATTCGCGCCACCGGATACGGTGGTGCCATAAAAGCTTCCATCTGCTCCCAGCAGCAGCCCGGCTGCCGGCTGGGCCCCATTGGTGCCGTAGAAGGCAGTCAGTGTCGTAAAAGTGGCTGCATCGGCTAGCCAGGAGAAAGCAAACCAGCCCATCAGGAACGAAAGTAAAGCCCACCGCCGTGGGAATGACGGAAAACGTAGCGCAGGTTTCCAACCTGCTGTATCGCCGATTTCCAATCGGCAGATCGTCCGAACAGTTGAGGGCGGCCAACTAGCAGGCTGGAAGCACTGCGATACAGCAGATTGGAAATCTGCGCTACAAAATCGCGACGTGGCTGCTCTCGTAGCGCAGACTTCTAGTCTGCTGTATCGCCGATTTCCAATCGGCAGACCGTCCGACGGCGAAATGACTGTGTCATAATCTATCCGCCTCGCAGGCTGGAAGCGCTGCGACACAGCGGCTTGGAAATCTGCGCTACAAAACAGGGACGACCGTGAATGTGAACTGCGTCCCACAAAAAGGGTTCTCTTCATTAGCGCTTTTCATCCTATGGACTATGGCGTATTTTGCACAGCTATTTTAGCTCTTGTGCCCAGTGTTTACATCAAAACTTACGGTTGCCAGATGAATGAGCGCGACAGTGAAGCTGTCGCCGCTCAACTCGTGGCAAAGGGGTATGCGCTGGCGCCGTCGGAAGCGACCGCTGACGTGATCTTGCTGAACACGTGCAGTGTGCGCGATTTAGCTGAGCAAAAGGCCCTGCGCAAGATGGAGAATGTGGCCGCTGAAATGCGTCGCAGCCGTCCGGGTGTGGTGCTCGGGTTCATGGGATGCATGGCCCAAAGCCGCGGGCGGGAATTGATTGACCGGTTGCCCGATGTGGACCTGGTGGTCGGAACGCAGAAGTTCCATCGGGTTGGAGAATACCTCGATCAACTTCTAGGAGGCGCGGACGGCCTCGTCCGCGCGCGATCAGGCGGACGAGGCCGTCCGCTCTCCTCAGGCGGACGAGGCCGTCCGCCCTCCGAACGTGAGAAGATCGTGGACGTGGAGGAGGAACCCGGGAGCCAGGCGACCATACGCGAGCATTTGCTCAATGGAAATGGCCGCAAAGCAGTCACCGCTTTCGTGAGCATCATGCAAGGATGCAATCAATATTGCACCTTCTGCATCGTGCCATACACCCGTGGAGAGGAGCGAAGCCGAACGATAGCCGACATCGTGGCCGAATGTCGCGAACTGGTAACGCGCGGCGTAAAAGAAGTCACATTGCTCGGACAAATTGTGACCAGTTTCGGCAGGCGTGATATTCCCAAGCAAGATGGCAAGACGCCATTCGTGCAGTTGCTCGAAGCAGTGCACGAGATCGAAGGCCTGGAGCGGATCCGGTTCACCTCGCCGCATCCGAAAGGCTACGGCGATGACCTGATAGAAGCTTATGGCCGGCTCCCGAAACTAGTCGAAAGCGCGCACGTGCCGGT
Source organism: Verrucomicrobiota bacterium (assembly GCA_003176045.1). Lineage (GTDB taxonomy): Bacteria > Verrucomicrobiota > Verrucomicrobiia > Limisphaerales > UBA8199 > PSRM01. Next base: position 4,231 of record PSRM01000063.1, read on the forward strand.
TCAGAGCGGCAGCGACCGCATTCTCAAACTCATGCACCGCGGCTACACGCGGGAACGGTTCATGGAAATCGTCAGCAAATTGCGGCTCGTGAAACCTGGTATTGGGGTTAGCACCGACTTTATTGTGGGGTTTCCGGGCGAAACAGAGGCGGATTTTGAACTGACACTCTCATTAGTCAGAGAGGCGGCTTTCGATCAGGCTTTTGTCTTCAAATACTCTGAGCGCCGTGATACGCCTGCAGCCTCGATGCCGGATCAAGTCCCGCAAATTGTCAGAGAAGAACGCAATCAGCGCCTGCTGTCCACGGTAAATGAAGTCGCCGCAAGCCGTTACCAGCCCATGGTCGGGCGAGAAGTCGAGATCCTGGTCGAAGGCCCGAGCAAGAAAAATCCGGCGCGGTACACTGGCCGGACCCGCTGCAATAAGATTGTGGTGTTCGACGGCTCCGAACGGCACCGTAGACAAGTGATGAATGTGCGCGTCACGCGGACGGGGGCGTTTACGCTTTATGGCGACCCAGGAATCCATCTGGACTGACCCCAGTCTTAATCTTAATCTTTTCTCTTAATCTTAATCCCGCATGACCCCGCAACCACGGCCACTGACCACTAACCACTGACCACTGACTACTGACTACGAACTACGGACTACTGACTACGGACAAAAAAGAAGATTAAGATTAAGAAACGATTAAGATTAAGAAACACAATGCCCATCGACCTCTCGAAATTAGCTATCGTCCTTGGTTTAGGCACAGGTCTGCTCCAAGTCTTTGGCATCGCCAAACCAGAAGCGGCGGCAGCCTCTATGCGCAAGTTCCCTCGTTCTCTTCCCTGGGGAATCGTGCTGATGCTGCTAGGCACCGGCTGGTTTGTCTGGAACATGAGCCAGGAATCCATTTCTGATTTCGCCAGCTACAAGTCCTGGCTGCTGAGCTTGTTCGCGGCCATAGGGATTTTGTCGTGCTTCTTTGTGCAGGATTTCCTGGCCGCGCGCGGGCTCGCAGTTGTGCTGCTGCTCCTGGCAAAGCTGATGGTGGATACTGGCCGGCCCGCGCTGAGCCAGACCCCCTGGGTGCTGGTGTTCCAAGGCTGGGCCTACTTAATGGTTATAGCGGGCCTTTGGCTCACAGTCTCACCCTGGCGTTTGCGGGATGCGCTCGAATGGAGCACCGCCAGCCATACGCGGTTGCGAATCATGTGCGGCATCCGGCTCGCTTTCGGGCTGTTCATTGCGGTGTTGGGGTTGACGGCGTTTAGGGCGCACTGAGGCGTGAGGAGCGTGGGGGCGTCGAGCGTGGCAAGCGTGAGAAGCATGAGCGAGGGTCAGCAGGAACGAGCTTAACACGTAGAGACCGTGACATGGGGTATTTGGAACTCAAAGAGGAGAGCAGGACACCACCCGACTTAATTCTTCCGCAACTCGGCGCGTAAATCGTAAATCGTAAATTGCCGCCTTAGCGATTAAGATTAAGAGAAAGATTACGATTAAGAACTGGAACGCATGAAGGGGCGAATACTGGTCATCCGTGGAGGAGCAATTGGCGATTTCATTTTGACGCTGCCGGCGATTGCTGCGTTGCGGCGTCAATTTCCCGAGGCGCATCTGGAGGTGCTTGGCTATCCGCACATCATCGAACTGGCCATAGCGGGGGGACTGGTTGACCGAGCCCAGTCCATCGAGGCGCGCGCGTTGGCGGGCTTCTTCGCGCGTAACGGGGACCTGACCGAAGACTTGGCCGATTACTTCTCGGAGTTCGACTTGATCATTTCCTATTTGTATGACCCAGATGGAATCTTTCGAACCAACGTTGCCCGGTGCGCGCCGGCGCAATTCATCCAGGGACCGCACCGGCCGGACGAGAAAGCAGGACTGCACGCCGCAAAGGTGTTTCTCAAGCCTTTGGAGAGGCTGGCGATTTTTGATGCGGATCCTGTGCCGAGGCTGTGCTTGAGCGAACGCGCCGGAGATAATGGCGACCTCTCGTCCTCGTTCTCGTCCTCGTCCTCGAAAGTCTTCGACCCCACGGTGACAGAGGACAGGCGAGACGCCTGGCCTGGTTTGGCCCTTCACCCCGGCAGCGGCAGCGAGAGCAAAAATTGGCCGGAAGGGAAGTGGTCTATGCTTTTGGAACGGTTGATGGAACAAACTGCGTTTAACCTGTTGCTCGTTGGCGGAGAGGCCGAAGGTGGCCGCTTAGAGCGATTAGCGGCGGGAGTGGATTCAGCCCGTCTGATCCTTGCTCGCAGCCTGCCACTGCCCGAGCTGGCTCGACGGCTGGAGACCGCCACAGTGTTCATTGGACACGATTCAGGCATCTCCCACCTCGCGGCCGCACTGGGCTTGCCCGCGGTGGTGTTGTGGGGCGAATCGAATGAAGCCGTCTGGAGGCCGCAAAGTCAGAAAGTCTTAGTCCTGCGGCATCGAGACGGCTTGGCAGCGCTTGGGGTCGAGCAAGTATTCGGAGCTTTGATCGGGAGATGGGAGATGGAAAATAGAAGTTAGCAGAAGTTGATCGTCCTCACCTGCCACGCCGTAGGTTCAGCGCAGGCGCGTCCTCGTCTTCCTCCTCGACCTCTTCTGTCTTCCATCTCCCAGCTTCTATCTTCTATCTTCCTTCCATCTCCTATCTGCCAGCTTCGACCTTAAATCGGGCAAACAACTTGCTTTCAAACTCGTGGCGGGCAGGGAAATGCCCGAGCACTGAGATAGCTGCCGCGTAAAAAGCGGGCCTGTGTCCTGTTTGTGGCCGGTTTCGGGACACTGCCATTGCAGCCGCTGAACGACGATTTTCGGATAATGAAGAAGATTCTGGTAGTTGACGACGAAGAATGGTTGCGTGAGATGGTGCAAATGGCTCTGCAGCACAAGGGCTTCGACGTCCGACAGGCCAACAACGGCCAGGAAGGCGTTGAAGCCGCTCGAAAGGAGCTGCCCGACCTGGTCCTGTGCGACGTGAACATGGGCCAAATGGACGGGTACCAGACGCTCGCCGCCTTGCGGTCCGAACAGGCAACGGCTTCGATCCCCTTCATCCTCATGACAGGCGCGGCGGACAATTCCGGAATGCGCCAGGGAATGGAACTGGGCGCCGACGATTATCTGCCCAAACCATTCACGATCGATGCCCTTTACGGCGCGGTGGATGCCCGCCTCAAGAAATCCCAACTGCTGCACCAGCAGGCGGAGCGCAAACTGGCAGACCTGCGCGATAATATTAGCCTCATGCTGCCCCACGAGATGCGCACCCCACTCAACGGCATTCTATCCTTCGGCGAACTTTTGGCCACCGAGGCCGCGACGCTGCCGCCCGCCGACGTCGCCGAAATGGGCCAGGTCATCTGCGACTCCGGCAAACGCCTGCAGCGGCTCATCGAGAATTTCCTCATTTATGCCCAACTGGAGCTGCTGACGGCCGACCCTCACAAAGTTAGCGCCCTTCGCCGAAGCCGCACCGAACATCCTCGGCCAATCATCGAGCGGACGGCGAAAGAATTGGCGGAGGCGGCGGGGCGAGGTTCGGATCTGGCGCTGAACCTGGCTGATGCGCCTATGCCCATTTCTGAGGAGTACCTGGTCAAAATCGTTGGAGAACTGGTCCAGAACGCGTTCAAATTCTCGCCCAAAGGCAGCCCTGTCCAGGTCGGCCTCTCCGAATCGAGTCATCTGTTGATTTTATCAGTGAGCGACCAGGGAAAGGGCTTTCCCACCGAGCACGTTTCAAAGGTCGGCGCCTATATGCAGTTCGATCGCAGGCTGCACGAGCAACAAGGCCTGGGTCTGGGACTTAGCATTACCAAGCGGCTCACCGAGCTGCACGATGGCTCCCTAAGCATCCAGAACGGGCAGGAGCGTGGAACGTTTATAACGGTCAAACTGCCCAAGGAGACTCAAGGCCCAATCGAGTCGAACGGGAGCAACTGAATTGCGGATTGCGGATTGCGGATTGCGGATTGCGGAATGATTGGGTGACCACATCGGCAGATAATGAACTTTGTCCTCCACTTCATCCTTCCACTTTGTCGAACCCGTTTAAACAACCAAGGAACAAAGGAACGAAGACTGGGACAAACGAATGGGGACAAACGAATGACTTCACATGGGGAGTGCTGAATGGAACGTGCCCTCTTGTGCGGTCGCCATCTCCCCTCGCCCCTCGACCCTCACCTTATCGGCAGGCGCGCATAAAGCACCACGAGCCCCCGTTCCGCATAGAATGCCCCGATTAAGATAAGCCCGATCCCCAGTATGGGCGCAAAGTCCAGTTTGCCGAGCTGCAAGGGTATCGGGCGCAGAGGCAGCAGCAGGTTGCGGCCTGTTACGGCCACAAGGTTCCAGAAGGTTTGATTTCCGAGATAGACGTAGCTGCTGAGCAAATACAAACTCAGTACGGCGACGATAAAGTATTTGGCCCACAAGTAAAAGCTGAGACCAAGGACGACACCTTGTTCGAGGCGGTGCAGTCCCGATTTCGGCGGAGGGATCATCTTTAAGTGATCAAAGAGCAGGCTCGCCGCGGACCAGGAAGTCAGAACTAGAAGCAGGGGAAGAATCAACTTAAGCGGCCACGGCCAGCGATCCACCCAGCCCAGGTGGATGCGGATTATTTTACGCAACGGCTCGCCATCGGCCGAGCGGCTGTCAAAAAGCGACAGCAACAGCAGGCAGAGATAGAACGCACCTAGCGTCAGCACAAAGCTTAACAACGAATACAGCAACGTCAGCGTGGCAACATCGCTCCGGAAAGGGATTCGAATCGCCCCGAGCCGCAGGGTTGGTGTCCAAACCACCGAAGGACCGATCCAGGTGTAGATCAGAGCTCGCAAAGCCAGGAGCACGGCCATGCAGGCCAGCAGATGCCATCCTCTAAGCCGGCTTGGTTCGGCTCTCCTCAAAGTTCCAGCCAGCGTAGCCGGCGTGCCGCTGCCCACCGGATCCACCCGCAGCCAGCGCCAACTCAGCCACAGGAGCAAGGCCGCGAGGTTCAGGATTAGGTTGATAAAGTCCACCCGAGACGTGAAACGTGAAACGTGAAACGTGAAACGCAAAACGCGTTAGCTCGTAGATGCGGCAACGAGCTTGGTGCGTATTTCAGATTGTTTGTTGCGTGTTGCGTGACGAGGAGCTTAACGGTGTCCTGGCGGATTACGCAACACGCAAGAGGCAAGTTCCAAAACGAAAGCGGCGGAATGCGCCGCACTCCAAACGCTTCGCGACCTCTGAACGCGTCCTGCCACGCGAAGCGTTTGGAGTGCGCGGCATTGCCGCGCTTTCGTTCGATTAGGCGGACGGCACAAGTCCGCTGCATTCCTTTCACGTTTCACGTTTTACGTTTCACGTTTCACGCTTCACGTCGCTACATCATTTTCAGCAACGTCTCCGCCATTTCCGACGGCGTCGCCGCCACCCCAATACCTGCAGCCTTAAAAGCTTCAATCTTGGCCGCCGCCGTGCCTTTGCCTCCGCTAACGATCGCCCCGGCGTGGCCCATCCTCCGGCCCGGCGGAGCCGTGGCACCGGCGATAAAGCCCGCAACGGGTTTGCGGCAATTCTTCGCGATCCATTCGGCCGCTTCTTCTTCGGCGGAGCCGCCAATCTCGCCGATCATGATCATGCCGCGAGTTTCCAGGTCATCGTTGAACATCTTAATCACATCCAGATGCGAGGTGCCGTTGACCGGGTCGCCGCCGATACCCACGCAGGTGGATTGACCGACCCCGCGGCAGGTGAGTTGCCACACCGCTTCGTAGGTGAGCGTGCCGCTGCGGGACACGACCCCGATATTGCCCTTCTTATGAATGTAGCCGGGCGCAATTCCGATCCGGCACCCACCGTGCGATTGCTCGCCTTCTCCCGGAGTCACGACCCCAGGGCAGTTCGGCCCGATCAGCCGCGTGCGCTTGCCTTCTATTGCTCGCTTTACCTTGATCATGTCCGCCACGGGGATTCCTTCAGTGATGCACACCACCAGGTCCAACCCGGCATCCACCCCTTCCAGAATAGCATCCGCAGCGAAGGGCGGCGGAACGAAAATGGCTGAAGCCGTCGCGCCAGTCTGCTTCATGGCTTCGGCTACGGTGTCGAAAATCGGCACCTTGTTCTCGAAAAGCTGCCCGCCTTTGCCAGGCGTAACACCCGCAACGACCTGTGTGCCGTACTCGAGACTCAGCCGCGTGTGCCGAGCGCCAAAACTGCCAGTGATGCCCTGGACGAGAACGCGGGTTTGGGAATTAACGAGGATGGACATGAAGAATTTCTGATTTCTGATTTCTGATTTCTGATTTGCCGGTCAGGAGCTTAGTCCCGATATCCGTCGCTATTTAACTCTTTTCAGCAGTCGCCGACACCGCCCTTACCACTTTCTTCGCCGCATCGGCCATGGAATCGCCGCTGATGATCGTCAGGCCGGACTTCTCCAGAGTCTTCTTTCCAGCAACGACATTGTTGCCTTCCAACCGCACGACCAGCGGCAACTTTAGCCCGGTTTCCTTCACTGCCGCCACGATGCCGGTGGCGATAATATTGCAATCCATGATGCCACCAAAAATATTTACGAGGATTCCCTTCACGTTCGGGTCCTGGAGGATGATTTTGAACGCGGCCGCTACCTGTTCCTGGCTGGCGCCGCCGCCGACGTCGAGGAAGTTGGCGGGGTGTCCTCCGAAATGCTGGATGATATCCATCGTAGCCATGGCCAGGCCCGCGCCATTGACCAGGCAGGCGATGTTGCCGTCCAGTTTGATGTAATTGAGCCCGAACTTGCTGGCTTC
>PSRM01000155.1 GCA_003176045.1 Verrucomicrobiota bacterium
AGACATGCATACGGCCAAGAACCTTAAAGGGCTCTGGCCAGAATGTCTATTTATTTATGCGCGGCTATATAGTTTCTGCCCAAGGAACAAAAACGAAAGCGCGGGAATGCCGCGCACTCCAAACGCTTCGCGACATTCCAAGCGCCTGGTGCCTCGCGAAGCGTTTGGAGTGCGGCGTATTCCGCCGCTTTCGTTTTCTGGAGCTAAAGAACCCAACACTCCACTCAAACGGTTCTGCCGTCCCTGACGGGACTTGATGGTCACATGATCGGTGCTTCCCCAGCGTTGAAAACGCTGGGCTATTTTCTGTCGTCCCTCCGGGACTGAAAAAAATCCAGAGCGGAGGTCTTACGGCGTACGCAGGCGGTAGAATTTCGCGCCCGGCGCGAGGGAGAAGGCGTTGGTGAAGGTGAAGTTGCCACTAAGATCGAAGAGGTTGGTTTGGATGGATTGCCAGCTTGAGACGGGGAGGGTGACATTCGGCGAGGCGAGCACGGCATAGCTTGCAAGGGGCGCGCCGCCGGTGCCGCTGATGAGCAGGTTGTTGCCCGCCAGAACGATGCTGGTGAACAACGGATTGGAAACCGCGCCCGGCATTTCGACGCGCAGGTTGTCAATGATGGCGAAGTTGTTCGTGTCGCCCAGTGAAGCGAATTGGTCATTATAACCGATCATCACATCGCCGCTGTAAGGTGAGTTGTTGGTGTATTGGGCGACGATGACGTCGTTGAGCAGCCAGGTGATTTGCGTAAACACCTGCCGAACCTCGACGCTGACCCAGCCCAGGCCGGCGCTACCCGGCGGAGTGCTCGGGTAGCCGGTGATGAACTTGGGCGGAAACAGGTTGGTGAACCCGGTGTCCGCGTTGTCGAAATTATTTCCCAGGAGCGGGGCTGGGCCAAAGGTCGTGTTATTAGTAATTAGCAAAATGGGCGCTGATGCGCCCCCACCGACATAAATCGCAAAGTCTTTGGTAATCGAGGAAGAGGGAACGACACCGCCATCGGCGTCAACTGCGAAAAATTGCCCGTCGCTGCCAGGCTGGCTGACGCGGTTGGTCAGCAGGCTGGAGTGATTGATTCCAAAAAGTCCATGTTCGGTCGAGGTCGCAAGGTTGGTCCAATTCAGCCAGAGATCGAATTTCAGCGCGTAGCTGCCGCTGAAAAACTGGCCGATGGGATAGAGGTTCACCGCCGCCGCATTGCCACCACTGCCCGAGCCGTTCGGGAAAGCCGGGTTCTTGTTGACCGTCAGGCAAATACCCTTGGTCGTGCCGCCGAACGAGTGTGGCGCGGGCGGAATATTCGTTGGAAAGTGAATCTGCGAATAGTCGCAGCCGAAAACGGCCGTGAAATTGACCGGCCCGCCCGCGGCGCTGTAGCGGATGTTGTAGCCATTGGTTGGCCCGATGTTGGTGACCGTAATCGGACTGGAGTAGCTGTCGAAAGTGTCTGCGAAAAAGATCGTGCCGGGCGCCACCGACACCACCTGGATCGAGCCATCTACGGCGAGCTTGTTGGTCCAAACCAGACCCAAACCCAGCGGCGGGAGGTTCATGGAAGAGAACGCGCCGGAGAAACCGGCGGCGCTAAAGAGCGGGAAGCGGTCGCCGGCGGCCAGGGTGCCTGGGCCGATGTTGGTGACCGTCAGCGTGCCGCCATAAGTCAGCGGGGCGCCGACCTGGATTTGATCATTGGTGAAGCCGCCGCTTTTGCTCAACTTCATCGAGATCGTTCCCTGCAAGGTGGGCGAGCTATTGAGGGCGAGCCTTCCGAACCCGGAACTGCCTGGGGCCAGGGTGCCTCCGCTCGAGATGGCCAGTAACCCGCTCACCGAGCCATCACCCGTCAGCGCGGCGGCGTTGCGCACGGTGATGCCATTGGCGAAAGAATGTGAACCGCCGGGGACGAGATTGAGCGTGGCGCTGGCGCTGCCGTTGCCGACGAATAAGGTCTGGGTGTTTGCCACAGTTGAAGTGCGCACTGTCAGTGTGCCTGTATCGAATTGCAACGAGCCGGCGCTGTTGGTCAGCAGCAACTGGTCCGTTTCGATCGAACCGCCGTTGAGGCGCGCAGTCCCCCGGCGCGCCTCGAACACGGCGGTCCTGAAGGCGTTTGTGACGCGCAAAGCGCCGCTGGAAAGGGTCGTCGCTGCCAAAGACCCCGGATCGCGACCGACAATGTAGCTGTTTGTCAACAGCCAGGAAAAACTGCCCAGGGATTCAGTGACTGTCCCGCTGAGCGCATTGAAGACGGCGCTGACAGCGGCCGCATCGCTGTTCCAAACGACCAGGTAAGAGGCGTTGTTCGTGAAGTTGGCCGTATCAAGAGGGGACGGAACACCATTGAGCCAATTGGCAGAAACCGCGTAGGTCCCGCCGGCGGCGTTGGTCCAGAACCGGTCGGCGGGTGTGAGTCCAATCACCTGGATCGAACCATCCAGGAGCAATTTGTTGGTCCACCCCAGACCCGACGGCAGGGTGGGCAGGGTGACGCTGCTGAACGAGCCCGCGTAATTGGCGGCGCTAAAGAGCGGGAAACTATCGCCAGGGGCTAGCGCATCCGGGCCCATGTTGGCCACGTTGAGCGTCCCGCCGTAAGTGAGTGTGCCTGCGGCAAGTCGGATTTGGTCATTGGTCACGGTTGAGACGGTTTTGCTGATCTCCATGAAAATCGAACCGGCCAGGCTTGGGGCATTGCTAAGCGCGATTGCGCCGATGGAGCCGCCGGGCGAAAGAGTGCCGCCGCTCAGCACTGTTACAAGACCGGTAATCGAACCATTGCCGATGAGTGACGCGTTCGGCTCGATGGTCAGGCCACTGGCAAACGAATAGAACCCGTTACCCACCAGGTTGAGCGTGGCCGGGCTGCTGCCATTGCCCACCAGCACCGCGTGGCCGTTCGTCACAGTTGCGCCGCGCACATTGAGCGTGCCGCCGTCGAACTTCAACAGGCCGAGGGTGTTCGTCAGCAGCAAAGAATCGGTCTCGACCCAGGCGCCATTGGCAAGCTGCAGAGTGCCACGGCGGCAATCGAGCACGGAATTATGCGTGAGGTTGGTGACGAGCAGGTTGGCCCCGTCCACCGACAGCAGGTTATTGGAGCTGCTGGATTGGTCACCGATGGTGGCAGCCCCGGCAAAAACTGAACCACCGTTGGCCACAAGCAATTGGTTGGAGCTGCCGGAATAGCCAATGGTCAGCAAGGAGCGATTGGTCCAGATTGAACCTGGCCCGACTACCAGCGCCACGTTCGAGCCGGCAAGGAAGCCTGCGGAAGGGTCACCGCCGACGAAACCAGCGAGATCAACCAGCGTGCCGGCGTTGGTTAGGATCAATTGGTTGAAGCTGCTACCCCGCCCGCCACCCAGGATGAAAGAGGAGCCGTTGCTGCAGATCGAACCTGTCCCGGTGATAAGCGCCAGGGCATTGCTGCCACTGAAAGAGTCGCCAATAGTGGTGGAGCCGCTGCAAAATACGACGCCGCCGGCGCTAATATTCAATTGGTTGTAACTGCCGAAGGCCCCCACATCAATACTGAAGGAGTTAGTCCAGATCGAACCTGGCCCCGAGACAATGACGGCGTTGCTGCTGCTGCCAGGCCCGTTGCCCGTTACCGTACCTCCTAAAACCGACACGGTTCCGCCATTCGTGATCACCAGTTGGTTGAGTCCCGTTCCAACGCCAAGTAGGACCGAGTCGCTATTGCTCCAGACCGACCCCGAGCCGGCGACTACCACAGAACAGGCCGAGCCGTCTATTGTGCTGCGAAAATCATTCACCTTGCCACCATTGGTCAGCAGCATTTGACTGCCTGAAACGTTCACGCCGATGTTCAGGTTGGAGGAAAGGTTATGAACGCCCGAATGGACGTCCCAAATGGCCGGCGTGGTGCCGTTAAGTCCCACGTTGAAAGCGACGGAATTTGAGACGGACGCGCCGCGAGTCAGCAGTGTGCCTCCATTTACCTCGAATACGCCGGCTGGATTGGTCAGCGACAGGAAATCGGCTTCGATATAGCCGCCGCCGTTGAGCCGATTGGTCCCCGAGCGCACATCTAAACGACCATTGTGGGCAGGGTTTGTGACCAGCAGGTTGCCACCCTGCACGAGCAAAAGGTTATTAAGACTTACGAGCGCATTCGAGCCCACAGTCAGAGACGGCGCGAAGACCGAACCGCCATTGGTCACCAGCAGTTGACTGAAGCTGCCGTTGTTACCTACGGTCAAACTGCTGCGGTTGCTCCACACCGATCCGCTTCCCGAAACGATGATGACATTGTTGCTGGCGCTCACTTGGTCGCCGACCGTGGTGTCGTTGGCGAAAAGGGTGCCGCCGTTGCTTATGATAAACGAGTTGAAGGAGCCGGCCACGCCCTCATCGATGTTGGTACCATTATTGGAGACGGAGCCTGGTCCAGAGATGAGCACTAAATTGTTGCTCGAGTAGGACGGCACACCCAGGACGATCCCGGAGCCGCAGTTTACCGCGCCGCCGTTGGTGACGATGAGTTGATTAAAAGCGCCGAGGGTTCCGAGAATCACAGAAAGTTGATTGGTCCAAAGCGAGCCGGTCCCAGCGATGACTGCCAGGTTGGAATTCGCCCCCGAGCCGACGCTGCCGATGGCGCCGCCGATGCCACCGGACAGGGCAGTGACCAGGCCGCCATTGCTCACGATCAATTGGTTGAAGCTGCTAAAAGCGCCGAGATTAAGGTTGCCGGTGTTAGTCCAGGCCGAGCCGGGGCCGGCCACCACGACAAGGTTCGTTGCTGCGTGTGCGCCGATGCTGCCGCCATTGTCGCTGACGGCGCCGCCATCGGTGATGAGCAGTTGATTGAAGCTGCCGTTATCACCAACAACCAAAGAAGTTTGGTTTGTCCAAAGGGAGCTCGATCCGGCCACTATCACCAAATTGGAGGACCCGGCGCCTATTGTGCTGGACTGCGCAGTGACCAGGCCGCCATTGCTGACGATCAACCGGTTGTTGTCGGTCCCACCCACACTAAGACCGCCTGTGTTCAGCCAGGCCGAGCCCGAACCAGAGACGAGAGCCAGACCGCCACTGGCCGAGAGATCGCCTATAATTCCACCGGTGTCAAGGATCTTGCCGCCATTGGTCAGCAACAGTTGGCAGCCGGCTACGGTCTCACCCACTCTCACGTCCACGCCCAAGGTGTGGACCCCCGAATGAGCGTCCCATACTGCCGGTGTGCTGCCGCCCATGCCGATATCGAAGTCGGCCTGATTCGAATTCGAGATCGCGCCGCCCCGGCTGATGAGTGTTCCCCCGTTGAATGTGAACGTGCCGGCTGAGTTGGTGAGGAGAAACGTATCCGTTTCGATGACACCTCCATTAAGTTGTTCTTCGCCACGCCGCACCTCGAGTACGGCAGTCCTTGCTGAGTTGGTGACGCGCAAAGTGCCGCTGGCATGAGTCACCGTCGGGAGCGCGCCGGGGTCACGCCCGATGATGTAGCTATTGGTCAACAGCCACGAGGAGGACGCAATGGCTTGAGTGACCGTGCCGCTGGCGGCATTGAAGAAGGCGTTGGCGGCTGCGGCGTCACTGCTCCAGGTGACCTGGTAGCTGGCGTTGTTCGTAAAATTTGCGTTATCATCCACCAGGGGCGGCAGGCTGTTGAGCCAATTTTGATTCACCGCGTAGTCGCCGCCAGCCGAGTTTGTCCAGAATTTGTCTGCCGGGGGAGGAAGCACCACCTCGATCGAACCGTCCAAGAGCAATTTGTTGTTCCAAACCAGGCCAAGCGGCAGAGGCGGCAGGCTGATCGTGCTGAACGCGCCAGCATAAGCTGGCGCGCTGAAGAGCGGGAACCGGTCGCCCAGCGCCAGGGCGTCCGGCCCGAGGCTAAACACGCTCAGGGTCCCGCCGTAAGTCAGAGTGCCGGCGGTGAGCTGGATTTGATCATTGGTCAGGAGCGTTCCGGTTTTGCCGATTTCCATAGTCACCGCGCCGCCCAGGCCAGGTGGATCGTTGAAAATCAGGATGCCAGAAGCCGAGCCGGGCGAGATAGTGCTCCCGTTCAGGGCGGAAACGATGCCGATGATCGTGCCCTGACCGGTGAGCAGGGCCTTATTGTCAAGTATCAGACCGTCCGCAAACGTGTGCGCGCCGTTGCCAACCAGATTCAGCGTAGCAACGAGCGCGCCGTTGCCGATGAAGAAGTTCGTTCCATTAGCCACGGTGGAGCTGCGAACATTGAGCGTGCCAGCATTAAACTGGAACGAGCCCAGTGTATTGGTCATGCGCAAGACGTCTGCTTCGATGAGGCCACTGTTGTTGAGCTGTGTTATGCCGCGGCGGACGTCGAAGGCCGCGGTTTGCGTGGCGTTGGTCACGTCCAAAGTGCCGTGGTCCACCAGCGTCAAATTGTTGGTGCTGCTGGCGCTTGAACCAATGGTCAGCCCATTGGCAAAAACGACGCCAGAATTCGTGACGATGAGCTCGTTGAAAGCGCCGGAATTGCCGACCAGCACTGCGCTGGAATTGCTCCAGGTTGAACCCGACCCGGCCACCAGCACAGAATTGGTTTTGCTGGCAGCCGAGGAACCGATCGTGCCGGCGAGGTCGAATACCTGGCCGGCATTGGTAACGATCAACTGATTGAAGCTGCCCCCCGCGCCGATCGTCACCCCGCTATTATTGCTCCAAACGGAGCCGGCGCCGGCCACAAACACCAGGTTGTTCGAGCCGCCGCTGCCAATGCTGACCACGGTGCCGCCACCATTGAACAATCCCGCTCCGGCAGTCACTCCCACCTGGTTGGAGTTTCCCCCGCCACTGCCCAGGTTGAAAACGCCTGAGTTGGTCCAAAAGGAGCCGGCGCCGGCCACAAACACCGAATTGTTGTTGGCGGCGCCGCTGTCGCCGAGCAGCCCTTGACCGGTGAACAGCGCGGCCCCGTTGCTGACGATCACCTGATTGAAACTGCTTAGGCTGCCGATTCGCAAGGCGCTGTGATTGCTCCAGACCGATCCGCCGGAGAGGACAGCGAGGTTGCTGTCGGAGCCTGAGAGCGCGCCGAGATAGCCAAAATCGTTGAACAGCTTGCCGCCATTGGTCAGAAGCAACTGATTGCCCGATGGTCCCTCGCCGATGAACGGCGTTGCTCCAATGAGCGTGGTCGTCCCTGCCCGGATATCCCAAATCGCCGGCGTGGCGCCACCCAGACCTACGGCAAAACTGGTGGTATTAGAAATGACGCCTCCGTGGGTAATGAGCGTGCCGCCATTAAAATCAAAACGCCCCGCAGTGTTTGTCAGCCAGAACTGGTCTGCCTCGATCAGGCCGGCATTGAGCCGGTTGGTGCCTCGGCGCACGTCCAGCAGTGCCGTCCGGGCTGCGTTGGTCACACGCAAACTGCCGGTGGCGTGAGTGACACTGCCGGTGGCGGTGGCCACTTGGCCGACAATGTAGCTGTTGGTCAGCACCCAGGTCAGGGCGCCGATGCTTTGGGTGACCGTGCCGCTGGCAGGATTGAAAAAGGCATTGGCGTTGCTCGCCGAGAGGCTCCAGGTGACCTGGTAAGTGGCGTTATTGGTGAAGTTGGCGTTATCGGCCGTGCCGGGTACTGTGTTGACCCAATTGGTTGGGGCGCCGAAAAATCCGCCGTTGCTGTTGGTCCAAAACTGGTCGCCCCCGTGTGCCAAATAAAGCGGGAGAAGAGATAGTAGAAGTAAAAGGTGGCCGGTAGCTTTGCCTGGCCGGGATATTTGATACCCCGGAGCGCCGGGTGAGGGCACCCGGCCTACAGGAGCACCGGTTTTGGCTTGTAGGCCGCGTGCCCCCACGCGGCGCTCTGCTGGCATTCTCAACGGGGTATAAAATATGCGGGCCAGGAAGGCTGTTGCGATGCGTGTTTCCATAGGTTTAATTAATTGATTTCTGTGGCCGACGTTTGACGGAGCTTGGTAAATTTTCGATCACGATGACTATAAACATGGCGCTCCTAACGGAGCTTTCCCGCCCTTCACCAGGCTGGTTTTCAGTGGCTCTTATCATTTGAACGACAATTCGTCCCAGGCCGTGCCGTGCCGGATTAGGGGCAGAGTGTCCGCCGGACCGAGAGCGCGAGGGGGTGCGCCGAGCTTGGTGTTGGTGGACCAGTGGCAGGCTCGGTCTTCATTGCTGTTCCTCCGTCTTCATTCGTGGCTGGACTGAATTCACTGCCGCCAGTTTGCTCACCAGCGCTCTCAATTCTGCCACGCTCTGTTTCAATTCCATTATCTCCATTTGCTTCTGTTTCAATTCCTCCGTCAGCTTTTGGTTCAGGCCCTGGATCGCCGCTAGCGCCACGCCGTCGGGGTCTATGCTGGTGATGGTCGCCTCGCTGCCGCCCAGGTGGAAGGCGGCATAAAAGTCCTGCGCAGTCGGGCCCATGTGCCGGCCATCGTGAAGTTCCTTGAAGCACCAGGTGGAGATCGGCAGTGACGCCACTTTGTCCAGCACTTCCCGGGGCGAAACCGGCGCGAAGTTTTGCTTGGCGTTGCGGTCGCTGGTTTGGATCAGCGCCGTGCAGGTGATGCCGCCGTTCACGTGGAGGGTGTTGGTGGGAGCTAAAGTGCCGATGCCAACAAAGCCATTGGTCAGAATGACCATCCGGGCGCTATTCAACGTGCGGAAGGATAATTCCCGGTTGGCGCCGGAATTGTTGTAGCGTATCGAGGCATCCAGAGAGCTGGTCGGAGTCCCGAAAAGAATGCCCGACGCGAAGGAGCTTGGAGTCAAGATATGCATGTACGCGCTGTCGCTGTTTTCCAGCGTCAACAGCGAAGCCGAACTGGCCGTGACCGAACCGGCGGACCCGCGGAAGATATGCACATCCGACTCAGGCGCGGGCGTGCCAATGCCGACGTGGCCGGAGGAATCAACACGCAATCGCTCGGCGCCGCCGGTGGCCACCGCGAGCGTGCTGGCGCCGGGACTAAAGACTCCCGTGCTCTCATCGCCCACGAACGCGAAGCCGGGCAGCGCAGCCGAACCGCGGTCCACCAGCACCCGCCCGCCGGTGAATTGGCTGGTCACGGTCGTTCCGGTGAGAGTGTTGAACAGGACCCAGACGGTGTTATCGCTGTTGTTGGCGCAGGCCAAGTCCACGGTGCCGTCGCTGTTGAAGTCGGCAGCCACAACTGAGTACGGGTGCGTGCCGGCGGGTACAGTTAAGGCCAGCGCAAAACCGCCGCTGCCGTTGTTGGTCAGCACCGAGAGCGTACTATTAACCTCGTTGGCGCTGATCAAGTCTGGCTTGCCGTCTCCGTTGACATCCGCCACCGCGACCGAGTACGGCCCGGAACCAGCGCCCAAGTAGAAGGTCTGCTTTTGTGCAAAGACGCCGGCTCCGTTGTTGGTCAGAATGATGAGGGAGTCGGAGTTTTGGTTAGCTGCTACCAGGTCCACCCTGCCATCGCCATTGAGATCGGCTGCCGCGACCCAGTAAGCCTGGGAGCCGACCGCGGGCGATGATGCCAGAGTGAATCTGCCGGTGCCATCATTGAGCAGCACCGAGAGCGTGCCGGAGCCTTGATTGACGCAAACTAAATCTATCGTGGTATCACCGTTAACATCCACGGCCACCAGCGACCGAGGCCCGGTGCCTACACCCGGGGACGAAGCGAGGACAAACCCCCCGCTCCCGTTGTTAGTCAGCACCGAGAGCGTGTCCGCGCCATTGGCGCTAATTAAATCCAGCTTGCCGTCTCCATTCACGTCCGCTGCAACGACGGCAGAGGGTGCGGTGCCAACGGCCGGCGACGAAGCCAGCGCGAAGCCTCCACTCCCATTGTTGGTAAGAATGGAGAGCGTGTTGGCGCCAGCATTGGCGCTGATTAAATCCAGCTTGCCGTCCCCATTAACATCGGCGGCCACCACGCCTCTAGGATCAGCTCCCACACTGTAAGTGCCCGCCGGAACGAAAAGGCCGCTCCCATTATTGGTCAGCACTGAAACGGTGCCGGAGAAGAAGTCATTTGCAGTAATCAAATCCAGTTTGCCATCCCCGTTCACGTCGGCCGTGATGACTTGATAGGGCTGAGTGCCCACAGCCGGCCCCGAGGCCAGGGTAAAGCCCAGTGTGCCAACGGGATTGGTGGTGAAGGCTGTTGCGCCGCTTAAGCTCAAGGAGTAAGTCAGGTTGGTCAGTCCGCCGCCGTTGCCGATGAACGCGCCGGTGAAGCTATTGGCCCCATTGTTGAACGTGTTTGGGCCGGTGAAAGTTTGAGCGGCGTTGAGCCGGGGGATATTGGCTGAGAGCCGCGCATCGGCCACGGTGCCGTTGGCAAGTTGGGTAGCATTGAGGTTGGTCAACCCGCCGCCATTGCCGCTGAAGCTGTTGGCCAGGTTATTGAATGTCACCGCGCTGGTGTAGGTGCCGGCGAGTCCCGCCGCAGGCAGGGTCCCTGTGAGATTGGCGGCCGTGATGGCGTAAGGGGCCGAGAGAATCTTTTGGCGCGGGCTCAGCGTGGTGAATGACCCGGTGCCGTTGGTGCGTGCGGCGATCTCCAGCCAGCGATCTGCGCCCGGAAAGCTCGAACCGAAATCCAGCGCCACCGTGAACACCCCGTTCGAGACCGGCACCGCGGAAGTCGTCAATGGCCCCGCCACCGTCCCCGGGCCGGAACTGACGCTGAAAAGGGTGAATTGAAGGTCGTAGATGCCGTTGGCAGGGTTGCCACTGTCTAGCAGCCGGCCATTGTAGGAGAAGGCGGTGGTTTGGGCGGAGGTGATGAGGGGAAATTGCAGGATGAGTGACGAAGCAAGCAAAAGCAGCCAGCGGAGCCCGAATCGAGCGTTTCCTGACGCCGCAGCCACGGAGCGCGCACATTCCTGTCCAAGCCCAGTAGCTTTTGAATTCTTAATCCCGTAGGGATGACAGAGAATAGCCCAGCGTTTCAACGCTGGGATAATCGTCCGACGGGGAACAAGTCCCGTTCGGGACGACAGAAGCACTTTCTCTGTCGTCCCTACGGGACTCATGCCGTTCCACCGCTCGCACCCAGCGTTGAAACGCTGGGCTATTTTCTGTCGTCCCTGCGGGACTGAGGCCACGGCCGTGTGAGGGTGTGCCCTGCCGGGCCGACATGAAGTGGATTTAACGATTTTTTTCATACTGTTCCTTATGCGATTATTTCGGTGTGTGATGGATGCTCAAGGTTTAACAAGGCGATAAAAGCGATTGCCTGAGGGCGGGTTGATGACGATGAATTTAACCGAACCATTGTCCTGCATGGTCTCGGACGGAGTAGTCCAGGTCGTCGTCCTCAGGTCCGTATTCTGTTGGAGACCGAAGCCTGTCGAAGGGGATGGCCAGGAGACGATGACGGTATTGGTGGGAGTTAGAGTAATGCTCAATCGAGGAGCGCCTTGGGTTTGCACCGCGGCGATAAGGCTCCAGAAACCACCTGTCACGGTGAAGTTGCCGCCGCTCAAAGGGCCGCCGGCGGTGGATTGGCCGATGGTGCCGTTTATGCTGTAAGTGGCGCCCGTGCTAGCGCCCCCGCCGCCGCCCACGGTGGAGGAGTCTATGGTGAAGGGTTGGGCGTGGAGTGTGCTTCCGACGCCTGCGAAGAAGAGCAGGCAAACGAGCAGTGCTAAAGGGTGCGTCTTCATATTAGGCTTTCCATCTCTCAAGGCGCGAAAAGGGGGGAAAAGGGGACAGGGAAAATGCGAAATCCGAAGTCCGAAATCCGAAACCCGAAATTCCAGGGGCCGTGAAGAGGAGAAAACTGAGAAAACTGAGGAAAAATCTCTGTTCTCTCTGTTTTCTCTTGTTGAAGCTTAAAAAGGTTAAGACGGTTGAAAAAATGAGCGCGCGGTTGGCGCGGGAGGAACGCGTGGGCATCAGGATTGGATCGATGCCCGCATGTCGTGGTAAAGCCAGGCTCGGGCAAAAGCCCAATCGCGCTTGGCGGTGCGTTCCGTCACACCAAGCACTTCTCCGGCCTGTTCAAGGCTTAATCCAGTAAAAAAACGAAGTTGGACGATTTGAGCGGCGCGAGAGTTTTCCCTGGCCAGCCGAGCCAGGCTTTCGTTAATGAGCAGGTTGTTCGGCATCTGATTAAAAAGCTCACGGACAGCCAGAATAGCGGGACTTGGCAAGTAATGTAAAGCTTTTTAAGCGACAACCAGAGGAAATCATGGATTGATGCCCCATCAAAAATACAAATCGAAGATCCGGTGCGGAAGCGCTTTAAGATCGGCCTCGGTTCGATTTGCCAGAATGATGACCGTGAAGCGTTTCTCTGGATAGCGGGTGATGCGGGTGGTGAAGCCGCGCGTGTTGCCGCTGTGCCAGATTTCTTTGACGCCGCGGTAACTGCCGATCATCCAACCGAAACCGTACGCAATACCCGGCTCATCGGTTTCGCAGGTAGGTGTGAAGGCGAGGTTGAGGGTCTTCCGGGAGACCAGTCGGGTGGAGTAAAGGGCCTGGTCCCATTTGACGAGGTCCGAAACGGATGAGTAGATGCCGCCGTCGCCTAGGACGGAGCTGGTGAGGCTTTGATCGGTGCGTTCGAAAGTGCTGCCTTTCGGCGAGTAGCCGAACGCGCGATTCGGCACGATGGACAGCCCCTGCTCGTATGCGAGAGTGCGATCCATTTTCAGCGGAAGAAAAATATTTTCCTGCAGGAAATGGGCGAAGGTTTGGCCCGATCGAACCTCCACGATGAGGGAGAGCAGGGAATAGCCGGAGTTACTGTAGCGATATTTCGATCCGGGCGGAAAATCGGTTTTGTCGCGCGTCAAAAGCAACCGGAGCACGTCGCGATCCAGGACGGGTATGCTGGTGCCGCTGGGGATGAGGTTTTCGTAGTCTGCGAGCCCGGAAGTATGGCTAAGCAAGTGGCGGACTTTGATTGAGCGGCCATACTCCGGGAATTCGGGAAAGAAGTCGGTGAGAGGTTCATCGAGGGAAAGCTTTTTGCGATCGGCCAGAATCAGGATGGACATCGCCGTGAATTGTTTCGTGACGGAGGCGAGTCGGAAGTTGGTCTTGGTGGCGCAACGAATTTTTTCTTCCACGTTGGCGAGGCCGTAGCCGCGTGAAAAAACGACTTTTCCATCGCGAACAACCGCGACGCTGGCCCCGGGGCTGTTAGGCTGATCATATTCCTGGAAAAGGGCGTTCAGTTGTTGAGTCAAATCAGGTGCGGCGAAAGTAATCGAAATCGTGGCCATTATTGCAAGCAAAGGGAGAAGGACGCGTAGTGACTTCAACTACAGGATTCTGTCTTGGGAAGATGAGCATGCAAGAAGGAAATCGAAGGCGTCTGGTTCGCTGCCAGCGGGGCAGGGTCTGCTAGGCTAGTCGGTGTCTCACAAACGGCGGGAGTTGTTTTGAACAGGAGAAAACAGAGGAAACAGAGAGAAAACTCTGCGCGCTTCGCTTCCTCCTGTTGAATATGTTTCGATTGTTTGTGAGGCGCTCCACTAGCGAAGCATGCGAAAATTGGACTTCGCATTCTCCCCGATATCGCCTTCGGCCAACAGTTCCCATCCTTTTTCTAATTGCTTGTAGCGAATGACTATCCCTTCTGGAGCAGAGTCTTTCGTCGCGGGCAAATAATCAGGAACGAGTGCAGCCAAATCGCCCGGCCTATCTCGGTGATCGCGGCGGAAACGCTCGATTGCAATTGCAATTTGGGCCAGCCGAAGGGATACAAGTGCGTCCTGGAATCTATCGAAAGCCAACCACATGAAGCGGCAGTGTTTAGCAGAGACGATAAGTCCCCGCTCCTCGGCAGTATCGCTTTGCTGTGAGGCTAGATTAAGAATCAGCACGAAACCTTCTGCGCCTTTCTCACGGAAAGTCTTCTCAACGAGAACGCGGGTGTCGTTCAGAAACTTCTGGTCTGCCCTGCTCGAGTACCCTTCACGAGGCGAATGTAGATCGTGATTGCCAATTGCTTTCATCTGTCGCTCGAAACCCACAGTGAAAAGTCCGGATTCCAGTTTTTGAAGATCCATCAGGCTGGCCAATACATCTTCTCGATTATTCAAGTGGGATTCCATCGCGCTGAGCTGTTGCTGGAGGAGCGCCAGGGCAGGCGCATCCAGGCGGCAGCGATTCATCACTTGTTCGAGGCTCTGTACGAGACGTCCGGCGCCAGATGCCTGGGTTAATTGTGAAGCAAGAAGCTGCTCATGATCCAACGTTTGTAGCAGAGCCACGTTCGAGCGCAGGGCCGCCTCGGCTACCTCATGATTCCCGATGTCAGCATAGACAGCCGCCCTCAGACACAACAGCACGTTGGCGTTCCTCACGCACGTTAAATGCGGCAATAGCGTTTCGAATGTGTTCGTTGCTGGGTCAATATACCTGCCGCCAGTCAATCCAGCGGCCCGCTCGAAGCACGCAAGGGCAGCCGCATTCGACTTGCACAGTCCAAAACAGGAGTTACGGGCGAATGTGGATATGGGCCGGTCCAACGGAGGTAGTGCGCCAGTGCCAATCCAGGGGACTTTCGAGTGGTCAGCGTAGTTGATCTGGATGTCGAGAGTTTCGAATCCCTTCCTATACACCGAAACCGCTGACTCGGCCGATGAAGGGAATGAATTAGTCAGATTTTGTTTAATGCTCGGAACCTGAGCGAAAACCCGCGCAGCGGTGAAAACCAGCACTGTAGCAATCTGTAATCCGAGCAAAACCGAGTCCGCTCTTGCACCGAGAGCGAATCGAGTTCTGATCATTCTCCTCAATCCTAGTCGGAACCGGTCGCCACGGCTACTGAGATTGAGTGGCCTTAATCAAAGTCGCGTCAACTGCTGACAGAAAAATTTCAGGACAGAAAAATTAAAATGGAGAGAAGGCAGGAAAATCTAGTGGCAGGAAGATGATTTCTTAATCTTCTTGCGGTAAAAGCTTTCTGCCTTCCTTTCCCCGTCCTGGTCTTCTTCATTGAGACTTCGCCTCAATTCGCTTACTGATGACAGATCATGTTCCGGCTTTTCCGCGCTTTTGTCGTTTCAGCTATCCTTTGGTCGCGACTTCTCTCCGCCGAGTTGGTGGATGATCGCGCGATCACACTTCACTCGGGCGCTGAAATCAGCCAGAGAAGAAATATGCTCATCCAATATTTGTGGGGCACAGATGGGTTCCCAACGCGCTTTCCTGAGCAGATACTGACTAATATCGCCTGCCCGGTGAAAAAGCTGGAGCATCTCAAACGAGTGGATGAATTGCGCATCCAGATGGCTGCCGGACTTGAAGGCCTGGCCTGGCATTTTCTGGGGGACCAGCCCAATGGCGAACTGGTCATCGTCCACCACGGCCACGCCTGCACGCTCGATGACGATGCTTCCGCGGCGGATGTTGGCTATGGAATGTGGCGAACCATCCAGGCCTTGCTCCAGGAAGGCTTCGGCGTGCTCGGTGTATTTATGCCTCACATGCGACCCGGTGACTGCACCGGCAAACATGAAACCATGTTCGAAATCAAAACTGCCGGCAGTCCAATCAAATATTTTCTGGAACCGACGGCGATCAGCTTGAATTATCTGAAAGCCTCGGACCGCGCGACGGCCGACCAATTCCCTCGCTATAAAGCCTTCCATATGGTCGGACTTTCCGGCGGCGGCTGGACGACCACCATCTATGCCGCTCTCGACCCAACCATCCGTTTCAGTTTCCCGGTGGCGGGAACAATTCCACTCTACCTCCGCTCAGGCGGCTCCATCGGCGACCGCGAACAATTCGAGCCTTCCTTTTATCGCCTGGCAGGCTACCCGGACCTGTACGTCCTTGGCGCAGCCGGTCAGCATCGCAAACAGGTGCAAATCCTGGTGCGGCGGGACGACTGTTGTTTCGGCGCGGCGCAGCATGATCGCCAAGCGACCAGATTGCCCTATGCGGACGCCATGCGCGAATACGAGGCCAGAGTCCAGGCCGCCCTCAAACAGATCGGTGACGGCTCTTTTCGCCTGGAGATTGATGAAAAAGCTCCCCGACACATGATTTCACACTCCGCCATCCAGGACGTGCTGCTTCGTGAATTGAAAAAATGACAATTGGATTCATCTGGAATGTGCCTTTGGAGCGAGCAGGGCTTTACTATAAAACCCAGACCGATCGAAGCAGCAAACACGTCGCTTTCCGGCAGCGAGCATCGAGCAGGCATTTTTGATCCGACGGGCGCGAGTCTCTGCCTGCTTCGCGGAGGTGATCCACTGGATCCAGTCTCTGCGCGCAATGGGTGTGATGTCCGACCACAATGCCTTTGCCTTGGGCGCGGCTGCGAGAGCCTTGCGCAGATCTTTCGGCACCGTGGGTTCCAGTTGCTCTCCCGTCGGTGTTATCTCCAGCGTGACTACGTCGCCTGCGTTAGCGCCCGCAGCTTCGCTCATCTTCGGGGTCACCTTCAGCCAGTGGCTTTTTTGGCCGTCTGGCTCGAGAGTGGCTCGAAACGGGAATCCATTTATGGTGCCTTCCACGGCCGTCATGCCCCGAGAAGGGAGCTTCGCGCTGGCGCTCTTGGGCAGGGTAAGAAAAGTCCAGGAGTTGGTCTTCGCGCTGGCGGCCGGACGCAACAGTTTCGCTCGGAAACGGATTTTGAAAATGGGGTTGGTCATTTGCGTCGCTAACGATTTAAGACAAGCTGCAAGGCTTCAGCGGTTCTCTCCCGCGCCATCTGTATTCGGGCTGGATAGCCGAATCAGCCTCTGCTCCCAACCTGGTGGCAATGTTGCAGTATTCGGCGAAACACCATCACCGTGATACCCGAATGTTTGGTGAAAAGGCGACAACTCGCCCAGGCTGCCCTCGATCATTTCCGCCAACTCCGGGCGATACCGAGGATACAGATCCTCTTTCATGGATTGGCGCAGGCTGCGCGGCGCATGTGGAATCTGCCCGAGAATTGCCTGGCTCAACCATTCAACAAACCAATTCATGATGGGTGAATTTGGTTTCATCTTTCAGCCAATGCTTCGGACGCAAGCAGTCAAGTCTCGCCGAAGTTAGCACACGGCGATGCAAATGTTAATAGTCCGCGATCGACACTGACGCTTGGAAAGTCAATGCGACTTTGGATGGTTGCGTTCGCGGTGATTGGCGAGGCTGCGGAGGCGTTCGAATTCAAGCTTAAGCCGGTCGAGTTCCTCGTCGCTGAGGTTTTCGAGATCTACGAGCGTGTTGCGAGCACCGGCAACGGCCCGGAGCAATTCGTCCAGCTTCAGGTGTAGAGCCTTGGTGTCGCGATTTTGAGTGTTTTGGATGACGAAGACCATGAGGAAGGTGACGATAGTGGTGCCAGTGTTGATGACGAGTTGCCAGGTGTCCGAGAAGCGGAAAACTGGGCCAAGTGCTGCCCAGATGAGGATGCTCGACAGGGCGATCAGGAAAGCAGTGGGTCTGCCGACGGCGAGAGAAAGCCATTGGGCGCAGGCGCGGAAACCGTGGCGGAGGCTGAAACAGGGTTGCCGGGGTGACGGTGATCCTCCTGAGTTTGAAGCTATTTGTTTCATAAAAGAATGGCTACAAATGCTTTGTTATCCACTGAATCGAGTTCGAGGCTTGTCTGAGCGCAGGCCGAAACAGCCCTGCCGGATCTTCGATTTGGAAAGACCTTTGCAACCGTGAGGCGCGCGATTTGAACAGGAGCTTCCTTTCAATCTCCACCATGACTAATTTTCACCGCAGTGCCAAACTAAACATCTGGGTCATCACCCGCCTTCAGGCTGGTTTAAGCCACCAATCGGGCGATCTCTAATGTATATTCAGCCCGCAAAACACGCGAAATCCGCGAAAAGAAAATCTTTTCGCGTCTTTCATCGTAATTCGCGGGCAAAAAAATTCCTTAGGCAAGGATTTGGGTGTACAGTGCGAACTTGTCCGGTTTTGCGAACTTGCGGCAGCATGTAAGATGAAATGACTGTTATGTCACCTGACCATGAACTGGTAAGCGCTTATGCAAGGGAAGGCTGTGAGAAGGCCTTCCGCGCCCTCGTCGCTCGCCATGTGAGTTTGGTCTATGCCACGGCACTGCGCCAGGTCGGCGACCCGGGCATCGCGGAAGAGGTGACCCAGAACGTGTTTGTGGTCCTGGCTCGAAAGGCCCCGCGCCTGGGAGGTATCGAGACGTTGGCCGGATGGTTGCACCGCACCGCCATTCTGGAAGCGAAAGCCCGCATCCGCGCCGAGTTACGACGCCGGCGCCGCGAGGAGTTGGCGGCCGAAGCCGACATCCATCAGCGCGAAGGCACGTCACCGTTTGCTGAATTGATCCCGCTGCTCGACGAGGCGTTGCTGCACTTGCGCGAAGGCGACCGACTGGCCCTGGTGCTGCGTTTTCTGGAGGAGCGCAGCCTGCAGGAAGTCGGCAGAGCCCTCGGCGTGCCCGAGGATACGGCCCGCAAGCGCGTGTCCCGCGCGCTCGATCGCCTCAGCCATTTCTTTCGCCAGCGCGGCTTCACGGTGGCCTCCGGGGCCGGCACGACTGCTTTGCTTTCCAGTGCGGCCAACGCCGCCCCCGCTGGGCTCGCTGTCACCGCGGCTGAGGCGGGCCTTGCGGCCGGGGGGGCCGCCACTGGCCTGAACCTCGTTCTGTATCATTTTATGGCCCTGACAAAGACTCAAACCGTCGCCTTGTGTATCCTATGCGCCGCCGCACCGTTGCTTTGGCAACGCCAGGTCCGGGCGAGTGCCGTGCACGAAGTAAGTGCGCTGACGATGCGCCTCGCTACTTCGCAGCAAGCAGCCGAAGACCTCGAGCGCGAGCTGCACCGCACGCGGGAGGCGCTAGCCCATGCGCAGGCCCAATCCCAGGTTGCCGAAGGCCACCTGGCCGAGCTTAAGGCCCAGCGCGAGGGAAGATCGCTCCGGCCGGCGTATCATTGGGATGACAGTTCCCAGCTCGTGCGCGTGCCCAAGACCTTCCTG
Organism: Verrucomicrobiota bacterium; assembly: GCA_003176045.1. Taxonomy (GTDB): domain Bacteria; phylum Verrucomicrobiota; class Verrucomicrobiia; order Limisphaerales; family UBA8199; genus PSRM01. The sequence goes on from PSRM01000155.1 coordinate 18,891, forward strand.
GACGGCCTGCCCATCGGCGCGGTTCAGGACGATCGTGGCCAATTGACCGAGCAAATGAAGCAGGCGCTGCAACTCACCGACGCCGAAGTGCGGCAGACCCAGGCCGCCGTGGACCGTTTTCTGGCGGACTACCACGCAGCGCAGGCCCGGAAAATGCATCCCGTCCAACCTACCGCCGATGACCTGAGCGGGCGCAAGCCGGAAGAGACGCGCGTGTTCGTGATGTCGGCTCTCGGCGAGGGGTTGGCGCCGCTGCGGCAGGAGTTCTTCGAGGAATTGGATGTCGTGCTTGGTTCCGAAAGGGCCCAACGCTTCCGCGAGGGCCTGCGACAGTGGATGGCCATGGACGACGAGGACCGAGGAGTGAGCAGCTCCATGGCGGTCGTCAATTTCGACCGCCGGGAAAGTTATTATCAGCCCAAACCTGGCGAGCGCACCATGGTTCGACGCGTTTACTCTGACAAAAACCACAGCTCCGTCCTCTTCCCCGTCAACTTCGACGAGATTCCGCCGGCCATTCGTGCGCAGTTACAGGATTGGATCAGCCAGGCGGAATCGCAATCGGCGGACACGGGAGGAAATGGAACTGCAAGCTCTGGGGATAACTGAGGCCGTCAAAACAGAGAAAAGAGTTAAATCGTTAAAAAAGTTAAAACATTAAAACGTTAAACCGGTCGCGCGCAGGCAAGCTTAAAGCGAGGTAAATTTTTCTCCAATGACAGTAATATCTACTATGACCGAACTGCCCAAAACCATGCTGCCGCGGAAGGCGATCGTGATATTGTTAGTCCTCCTGGTTGCCTTGGCGGTGGGCATCCCCGAACAGCGCAAGGTTGCTGCCGCACGCACCGGCTTAGCTGAGGTCCGGAAGAAACAGGCTGCACTTGAAAAGCGTAGCGCGGAGGCTGCCGCGGCTTTGGATTCAGTCCGTCAAGAGTTGCGGGTGCTAAGAACCAGTCGCGACCGCACGCTAAGCGCCACGCGACAAATGGAACAGGCCCTGGCGAAATCCGAGCCCGATAGCCGTTGGGCCGCCCCGCCAACTGACGGCGGAGGTTGGGATGCAGAGTCGCCGTACGTCTGGCTGCGAAAAGATTTCCTGCCCCAGTTGCCGGTGACCGTATTCGGCGACGATGGACAATTGCTACCGCAGGTAGCCGAGGTGCTCTGCGCCGGCCCCAGCGCGTACCATTCCCTCAATGAGAAGCTCAAGCATCTGCTGGCCGAGTATAAGAAATTGGAAGCCGCCAATGTGCAGCGCATCGAGAAGCCGCTGGCCGGCATTAGCAGCGACGGTCCGCAGGTGACTGTGCAAATCAAACCGTTGGTCGAGGAGGGGGCGCAGCTCAAACAGCAGTTCCAGGCTGCGCTGCTGCAGACCTTTGGCCAACAACGGACGGACTTGCTGATGCAGGCGGGCAACGGTTGGTTCGACTCGCGCAACAACGATTTCGCTACCGAGCCAAAAACATACTCGGTTGTCCGCCATCCAGACGGCTCCTACAACCTGAGCATTAAATCAGGCGGAAACTGGTCCTCCGTTGGCGGCATTAAGGACATCAGCCCATACATCCCCGCCCACCTGTTGCCGCTCTTCTCCGAAGTAGTCGAGTCGGCGGCGCCCGGCGATTCGCCGACTGCCGATGGTGGGCGATAGCGGTTCCGCGAAGTTCCAAAGTCCAAAGTCCCAGTCTGAACGCAGCTTCCACTCGGCCGTGGTGGAATAGTGGGTCAAAAAGCAGCGTCCACTTCTGAATGGCAGTTAGTTGAGATAAGCATTCCAAATTTTCACGCCATCAAGGTCATTTGCGCAGGCGTGAGCAGCCATTGAATACAAGCACACCGGTCATAGCGCAGTGTTTCGATCTCAAGTTTGCACAGCCCGCCTTTCTTCAATTCGATCGCCAAATCCGGATTACCGGCGATCAGGACCGAAATGAATCGGCTCAAGTACGGCTCGTGGCCTGATAGAAGAACGGTTTCGTGGGGGACGTCCAAAGTGTTTATGTGCTCGACCAGTTCCTCCGGGCTACCGTCCGGCGTAAGGGCTTCCAGCAAGGAAAGCCTTCTCCGCGCCTTGAATCTTTTGGCAACGATTTCTGCGGTTTGGCGGGCCCGCACGTAGGGGCTTGAAAGGATGATGTCCAAAGAAATGTCTAGCCGTTTCATCGCCTCAGCGATGCACCCCATCTTGCGTTTGCCCTTGGGCGTGAGCGGCCTTTCGGAGTCTCTCGGATAGCGTGGATCACCGCTTTCACCTGCCAGTCCGTGCCTGAGAATGTAGAGCGTCATAGAGGAGTAAAACCGCGAATAAACACGAATAAACGCTAATGAGCGACAGCCTGGGAAAGCGAAGTTGCGCTGATACCAAGGGCGTGCGGACTGCCGCTTGAGGGAATTGGTGCAGGTCTTGCAGATTTGTGTTTGTTCGTGCTATGCGCAGCCCGGGCGGGCCTTCGTGGTTTGTGAGCCGCAATGGGCCAAAACTCGAGCAGCCTGTCAGCTTCTTTCAGGTAACCTCGGATTAGACTTCTGCGCTCTTTCAGCAACTGCCGTCTGAAGGCGACGGCGGCCTTGCGGGGCGGTTCCTTTTTGAGGGAATACTTGTCCCACGTCTTGAGCAACACCTCGGCATCCTGGATTCGGCCCATTAAAGCCTGATAGTCCCGCATCTGCTTCAAAAGCTCATTCTCTTCCACAGGCTGGCAATCGGCGAGCGTTTCCACCATGTAGCGAAATCGCTTGAAGGCGATCCGCGTCTGGTGAATGGTCGCCGTATCCCGACTGTCAACCCTGTCCCTGAGTTGCTTGGCGCGCGAGAAGGCCCTCCCGACGCAACGAAGCAACAGGTCGCTGATGATGTGCGAAGCCCGGAGCGTTTCAGCCTTGGGTAAATCAGGACAGCAGGCCGTGACCAATGCACCCAATTGTTTGGCCTTCATTCCCTTTATACGCTTGCGGGTCCTTTTTGAGAAGCGTTGCTCGCATTTGCGCAAGTGGTTGTAAAAGGGTTTCGCCGCTGCAAACCTGCGCCGCATGGCGCCCACGCTCACCAATTGCACTTGCGTGTCCCGAAGATCGTCAAAAGCATCCAGCCGTTCTTTAAGCGCCTCCTGGGCCGCCTCAATTTTTCTCCCGGCCTGAAACGGGCGAAGCAACTCCATCATCGAAAACAACCGCCGCGTCTCGATGCGCAACTCATGGACGGAGCGCTCCGAGAACCGCCGCTGACATTGCTTGAGCCGCTTACGGTAATTTTTCCACTCCTTGTTCAGTGTATCAGCCAGGCAGGCCAATGTACCGGCAGGCAACCCGCAGGGCCATGGTCCCGCGGCCAGACTCGGGCCGTTGCCTTCATACGCCGCCGCCGATTGTTGCTTCATCTTCATCGCCCTCGGGATTGTGCGCCTTACCCTATACCCGGCTGTGAGCATGGGCAAGGCGCAATAAGAGTATTGTAATGTTGTATTGACCTGTAGAAGCCCGGTCACTATGCTGTGGTCGTGAAAAGGCGCTTCCTCGTTTGCAACTGCCTGGCGTCGGTCGCCAGTGCTGAGGTGGTAGGGATCGGAGGTGTTGGGATCGCTGGGCATCTGGCGGCTCAAACTTCGGCGCAGGACTATTTCCTGCGGGGAGCCGAGAAATAAAAGCAATAGGTTTATGGCATCCGCAACACCAACTCCAAGTCAGTCGTTACTGACGGAAGCCAAGTTTTGGTTGGCGATTGTATTTATCGCTGCGTTAATTGCACCCGGTGTCCTGGCCAGCAAGGTCTTTGCGTCATCTGAATATATTCAGGGGTTGAATGTGTTCCAGGCAATCGGCACCACGCTGCCCTTGGTCATTACCGTGGCTGCTGTCGTCTGGCGCCTGGGCAAACGGGGGCTCGGGGCGGTCAAGTGGATTGTTGCCCTTCCTGTTCTCTTCATCGTTCTGACGTGGCTTGCGGCTTCCCTGGTTCCGCCAGCCCCGGATTGGCCGACCACTAAAGATGTGCTGACCGGCCACTGGAAGTTTTTTAGCAGGGATTCACACGGCGCGGGGATCCTGAATCCGGCGTGGGACGCCCTGCGGCGGCTAATCGGATTGTATGTGGCGTGCGGCGCTACCGTCCTGATCAGCAGCCTGATTTCGGGTGTGGTTGGTGGGCTGTGTTGGCGGGGGTTTTGGAAATAAGCGGGTGGATGAGCCCATTTATCGCGCTGGTTTCGGTCTTAGTCCGGGATTACGACGAAGCGATTCGATTTTATGTTCAATAGCTGCGCGACTCCTATCGGCACTACTGATTAAAGCTTCCAACTAGATTGGGTATCGTCGCTCGGATAACCGCCCTGCAAGACATTTCATTGCCGGCTCTATTGGACGCTTAGAAGCTGGCCAATCTGCTGGGCGAAGGTATCGGTATTGATAGGCTTTTCAATGTAAGCGGCAAAGCCGACTTTCAGCGCTTTAGCTCGGTCGCCCACCATGGCAAAGGAACTGACACCGACAAGCGGGATGTCGGCCAGGGCCGGGTCACGCTTAAAGTGCTCGGCTGTTTCATACCCATCCATCTCCGGCAGTTGGATATCCATCAGCACCAGGTCGGGCTTGTCACGCCGGGCGTCTTCCAGAGCCTGCTTGCCATTGGGCGCGGTGGTCACGATGAAGCCCTCCCGCTCCAGCAGGATCCTGGACAGGTAACGGTTGTTCTCGTTATCTTCGACGAGCAGGATTCTGGGTTTCATAACCAAACGCCCCAGCAGGGGTCAGGCCTTCACGCTCAGGGTGGCGCCCGGCTGTGGCTTCTCAGCCCTCATCAGTTCAACCCAAAACCGGCTGCCTTTGCCCTGCTCCGATTCCACTCCCGCTCGTCCGCCCATCCGTTCCGCTCCTTTGCGGACGATAGCCAGTCCGAGGCCCGATCCCGGATAGGCCAGCTTGCTGTGCACGCGCTCGAAAGCGCCAAATATCCGCTCCAGGTCTTGCGGCGCAATGCCGATGCCGTTGTCCTCGACCCACAGGCGAACCATTCCGCAGGAGCGGTCCGAAGTGAGGAGTTGGGAATCGTGCTGGGTCTTGCGACCCGCGGGTTCTGTCGGCTGCGGACTTTCTACTACGGGCATGGAACCAGGGACCGATTCCGCCCGAATCCGCATTTGAGGTTGCACACCAGGGGGCATGAACTTCAACGCGTTCGAGGCCAGGTTATGAACCAGCAGCATGGCCGTAGCCGGATGCGCGATGACTTCAGGCAAAGGCTCGGCGACGTTCACCACCGCGTGCTTGGCGCGGACGTCCGCATCGAGCAAGGCCAGCGCCTCGCTGACGGTTTGGTGCAGATCGACCGGCTCGAGTCTAAGCTCCGCGCGGCTCATTTTGCTGTATTCCAGCAGGTCGGTCAGCAAACGCTGCATTTGTTCGGCGGAGCCTACCACCCGCTGCAACAGCGACCGGCCGTCGGGACCGAGTTTTTCTCCATATTGCAGCAGAGCCATGGTGGAAAAGCTGTTGATTGCCCGCAGCGGCGATTTCAAATCATGCGCCGCGGTGTAGGCAAAGGCCTGGAGGCTGGCATTGGTCTCGACGAGCTGAGCGGTCCGCTGCTCTACCTTCTGCTCCAGTTCTGCATTCGATCGCGCAAGGTCATCGCGCGCCATGGCAATCTGCTCCTCAGCTTTTCGTCGCGCGGCCAACTCGGCTTCCTTCTCCTCCAGGGCCCGCTCCAGCTTCTGCTTCAGTTGCTCGAGTTGTTGGACCTTTTGGTCCAGCTTGTTCACGAGGCGCTGATTGTAAGCTATCAGCAAGACCTCATCGACTTCGGGCGGCGGGGGCGCGGCCACCAGGAAACTGGTGTCTGGTTCCTGAATCACTCCGCGCAGGTTGGAAAGAAACTCCTCGGGCTCGGCAGGCTTGATGATGAAGCGCGACGCTCCAAGGCGCAGCCCGAATTCCACGTCCTTTTGCTCGGTATAGGTCGCCGTGTAGAAAATGAACGGGATGTCCCGCAAACCCTTTCTGCGCTTCACCTGGCGGCAAAGTTCAAACCCATCCATCTGCGGCATCAAAATATCGGAGATGATTAGTTGAAATTTTTGCTCTTCGAGCTTCTGGAGGGCCTCGACACCGTTGTGAGTGCACACGACCTGGTAGCCGCATCCCGCGCCCCGGAGCATCGCTTCGAGCAGGTACAGGCTCTCGACATTGTCATCCACAGTCAGGATTTTCATATCCTCTGGCCTGGTTCTGGCTGACCATTATTGTGCCGCGGCAGGGTGAACGTGAAACGCGAGCCTTTGCCGAACTCGCTCTCCACGCCAAT
>PSRM01000005.1 GCA_003176045.1 Verrucomicrobiota bacterium
CCTTTTAAGCTGCTGCCTTGCAAATCAATGACTTACGTACTCCACCCCCCTCCAACCATGAAATTTCGGTTAGTAGTCCGTAGTCAGTGGAATGCGCGGACGAGGCCGTCCGCGCTCCGACGACAAAGTGGAGGACGAAGTTTTCGTGGCATGCGGTTACCTACTATCGGCCACGAGTCGGGCCTGGCGCAAGGCGCAAAGTTTGTTCCAGGCGTCTGCGAGCGAGGGTTCGTCCATGGGCACCATGCCGGAGGCTGGATCAAAGCGGGTGCAGGAGAGCACCTGGGCCAGCAGCCTGAGCTGCTCGACAGAGGCGGTGGTGGGTTCCAGTTCGCGCAGCCAGGCCTCGTTGCCGCCGGAAGCGATCAATAATCGGCGGCCATCCGGGCTGTAACTGATTCGCCCGGTTCCAACGTTGCGAGAATAAATCAGAGGAGTAGTGATGGGTTCACCGGTGGAGGCGTTCCAGAGCCTGGCTGCGCCGCGGCGCGCTTGCGTGGCGATTCTGGCTGAGTCATGGGAAAAGACAACCTCTCGTGCCTCGTAGTCGTGCAGCAGCCAGGGTGAAACCGGACCACCGCTAATGACGTCCCAGACCCGAGCGGCATGATCGTCGCAAGCGGTCGCAATCCAGCGCCCGTCAGGGCTAAAGTCGAAAGCTCTCACGAAATCGCGATGCACAAGCGGCGGGCTGATGAGGGCGCCGGATGCAGCGTCCCGTATTTCAACAATCCCTTCGGTGTCATGCGTGCTGCAAATCCCAAACCGCTTGCCGTCCGGCGAGAAAGCGAGCTGGCGAATTTGGCCTGACGCCCTTGCAGGGGACGACGTGAGGGGTCCCCTCGGAACCTGAGTTCCCGAAAGAGGACTCCTCACGTCGTCCCCTACAAGCCTGGCCGTATCCGAGATTCGTACCGTGTTGTTTGCCTCGCCGATGGCGAGGCGAGAACCATCAGGACTGAGAGCAATCGCGATGACAGAATTGGAAGCGGAATAAGTTTTCGCGATCTGGCCAGTTGCGGCGCTCCACACAACCGCGCCCGCCGCGCTGGCGGCGGTTACGATGAGCTTGCCGTCTGGACTCCACAGGGCGTCGTGCAGACTGTGCGGATGCGCCAGCGTGAACACTTCCTTTCCCAAATCCGCGTCAAAAACCCTCGCCGTGCGGCCAGTGCCAAACGTTAGTACGCGGCTGCCATCGGGGCTGAACCGGGCCTGGGTCGCCTCGCCCGGCGAGAGCTTGGCAGTGCAGACGAGGCCGCATGTGGATGTATCATAGACACGCAAACTGCTCTTCGGCCCCGTGCTCAGAACCAGCGCGCGCCGGCCGGACTGATCGAACTCGACCCAGGCGACATCGTTGCCGGGAAGCCGCCGGACGCCGCGCTGCGGCGGAAAGAGGTCCCACATCCTCGCCTGGCCCCCGCGGCCAGCCACGGCGAGGTAACGGCCATTGGCGCTGAACGCGATTTGCTCGATGCGACTGCCGTGCGGCAGAAGCATGGGATGACTGGTGGCCTCGGCCCCATCCCAGATCCATGCATTGCCATCTTCGCAAGCGGTGGCCAGATGCCGCCCATCCGGACTGATCGCGGCGTCCAATATGCCGCCTTGCTCCTGGAATTCATACATGAGGCGACTGGAGGCAGCGTCGTACACGTGAGCGTAACCGCTGCTGGCGGTCGTCAGGATGTTGCTTCCGTCCAAACTCAACGAGGCATGGGAGAGGTTGGCGCGACGGGGTATCTCGGGAGCGATCTTCCGTCCCTCGCGCCAATCCCAGAGCTGGACATAGTGACGATCTCGGACAGTCAGGAGCTTGGTCGAGTCCAAGCTGAACTGTGCCCACTCGACGCTCCCGGCGTGTTCGAGGCGAGGGCCTGCGCTGGTTCCGCTCGCCGTTGCCCAAACTCGCGCGGTGCCGTCCTTGCTCGAGGTCACCACATAGCGACCATCGCTACTAAAGGCGGCGTGATAAACGACGTCCGAATGGCTAAACTGGCGCAGCAGCGAACCGGTGGAGGAATCGCGCAACTGGGCAAACTTAGAGCCCCACGCCAGCAGCACGAACTTTCCATCCGCGCTGAAACTGGCGGCCGGGCGCAGGTACCTCACGTCCGCGACCGATTGCTCGCTGAAATCGTCCGCCACCAGCAGCGGGCTAAGGGCCTCACCGGAAGCCGCGTTCCAGAGTCGTGCCTGGCCGGCGGCGGTGACAGCGACAACGCGGGCGCCGTCCGGGCTAAAGGCCACGCGGCGTACATCACTGGGCATAATGAGTTTCCTCACGATGGCCCGATTGTTATTCAGATCAGAAAGACGGATGGAACCATCGTCACTTCCGGTGGCCGCATGACTGCCATCGGGACTTAAGGCAATAGCGTTCACGGATTTGCCCTGCGCCAGGTGGAGGCGCAATTCCGGCGCGCCGACCAGGGCTTGGGCAATGCGCAGGCGTTCGTCGGCTTCGCGCTGCGGATCGCCCGTTTCGAGCTGGAGCGCCTCGACCAGCCAGGATAACGCAGTAGCAGGCCGGGCCTCTTCCAGCAGGCGGTTGCCTTCGGCAACGTACCGCCGAATCAATCGCTCGCGGCTCTCCGCGTTACTGGTCTCGGCGAGTTGCCGCATCCGCGCCTGTGCCTGTTCGGCGTGGCGCGCGCGCAAAGCGAGTTGAGCGCTAATAATTACAGCGGCCACGAGGACAAGCGTCACGACTCCTGCCGCGCCAAAGAGCAGGCTGTGGCGGCGCACAATCTTTTGGAGGTGGTAAACCGGGTTTGGCGGACGGGCGACAACGGGCTCATGATCCAGGTGCCGTCGCAGATCCATCGCCAGGCCGTTGGCGGTCTCATAACGCCGGGTCCGGTCCTTGGCCAGGCACTTCATCACGATCCAATCCAGGTCGCCTTTGATGGCGGCGAGGCGCTCCCGCGCGACCGGCCGCGTCGAAGGCAGCCGCGCAGGGTTGAGATTTCTCGTGATGGTTGTGGAAGGCCGCGGCGGATCCACCTCGCGGATGATCCGGCGCATTTCGTCCAGGCCCGCGGCGGCCAGCTCTTTGGGATCGAACGGAGGATGTCCCGCTAGTAGTTCGTAAAGAATTACGCCGAGGCTATAGATATCGGTGCGCGTATCCACGTCGCGTCCGCCGAACTCAACCTGTTCAGGGCTCATGTAAGCCGGAGTGCCCAGAAACAGGTTCATGCTGGTCAACCCGCCGTTGCCGTCCGAAGGTTGCTCGGTGGCCTTGGCAATGCCGAAATCAATTACCTTTGGCACGGGCACCCCTTCGTGCTCGGCCACCAGAATGTTTGAGGGTTTCAGGTCCCGGTGGATGACCCCCTTTTGATGCGCGTGCTGCACCGCCCGGCAAACCTGAATGAATAAGTCCAAACGTTGCTGAAGCGAAAGCTGATGACGTTCGCAATAATCCGAAAGCCTCGGTCCGGAAACCAGTTCCATGACAAAGAAGGGCCGGCCCTTCTCGGTCGCCCCGGCGTCGAGCACCCTGGCAATATTCGGATGGTCCATCACTGCCAGCGCCTGGCGCTCGGCCTCGAAACGGGCCACTACGGACTCTGTATCCATCCCCAGCTTGAGGATCTTCAAAGCCACTTGGCGGCGCACCGGTTCCTCCTGCTCAGCCCGATAAACCACCCCGCCGCCGCCACGGCCAATCAGCTCAACCAGCCGGTAGCGCCCGATTCGTTCACCAATCTTCTCGCGCGTCAATTCACTGCGAGTGGTGTCGTCAGGATGCCGTAGGAAGTTTCCTGAATGTTCATCCGCGGCCAACAGTCGCTCGACTCGTCTGCGCAAGGTTGCATCCCCCTTGCAAGCCGAGTTCAGAAACGTGGCGCGCTGCGTCGGATCGGCAAGTTCTGCCGCATCGGCGAAGATTTCGCGCAAGGATGGCTTTTCTGGGGGCACTGGGAGCTAAGGGGGCCGGGAAATGTATTTCAAACCACCGATAAACACGGATTCACACGGATTCTTTTGATCTAAGATTAACAGACATTCGAGCTTTCCACTCTCTCATGCGTAAAATCGAACCATAAAGGGCCACGCGACCTGGACTTATCAGCGGTTATTAGCAGATTAAATTTATGATTCTGTCCTTCCATGATTCTGTCTCAGGTCCCAGGTTGAAGGGACAGAATCATTGGGAGACAGAATCATAATGTTTCTGGGCCTCCCTCTTTCTCCTGTTTTAGCTCGTCGTAAAGCCACGCGCGCGCAAAATGCCAATAGCGCTTGGCCGTGCGCTCCGAAATGCCCAGCGCTTCAGCAGCCTCCACGAGCTTCATTCCCACGAAAAAGCGCAACCGGACCAGTTCCGCCGACTGTGGATCCTCTTGGGCCAGTTTTTCCAGCGCCTCATCTATCCGCAAAACCGTGGTATCACTGGACGTGGCGGCCAGCTCTACCGAATCCAGGTCAATCGGATCGAGCCCGCCACCTCGCTTTTCGGCGCGCCTGCGCCGGGCGCGATCTATGATGATGCGGCGCATCGCCTGGGCGGCTGCGCCGAAGAAATGCGCCCGATTATTGTAACGGGTGCGGCCATCGGCGCTGACCAGTTGCATCCAGGCATCATGGACCAGCGCGGTGGTCTGGAGGGTCTGGCCGGGTTGTTCCACGGCCAGGCGCTGCTCGGCCATGCGGTGCAGCTCGCTATAGATGAGATTGAGCAACTGCTCCTGGGCCTCCGCCTGGCCACGTTCAGCGGCTTCCAAAAGTCGCGTAACCTCGCTCATGACGGCTGCGATTATAGCCTAAATTGGTGCGGAGTGTGTGAAAAATTGGGAGTAAAAGCCGGAGCGAGGGTTCAGGGTTCAGGGTTCAGGCTAGCCGATAGCTTGCAATAGGCGATCAGCGCGGCTCTCAAGGTGCCTACGTTGGTTCGACAAAGTAGAGGACAAAGTGATTGCCTGCCATCCTGGTCCTGAATCCTGAACCCTGAACCCTGATTCGACATAGTGAAAGACAAAGTGAAAGACAAAGTGCTACTTCAGTGCTCGATGCCGATCCGGTAGAAGCAGGGCGCTTGGGGGTTCGCGCTGGTATCGGTAAAGCTGCTCATGCCCGGCTGGCCGGGGATGCCGGTTTGAATTGAAATGAACGCCGGCTGTTGCAGAAGATTGGTGCTGCGCTGCACGAAGTAAGTTTTTCCGCTTACGCTTTGCCAGGTCAGGGTCACTCCCGACCCGCTTTGGGACGGGGTCAACAACTTGAGAACGGATGAGGCGTCGTTTGGGTCGGTGCCGCAAATCCATTCCTGCCAATTGTTCATGCCGTCGCGGTCCGGATCGGCAAAATCGGCCGCGCCATCCGTGGCCAGGCCGTAATGTTGCAGCCAGGCGTAGGAAATAATGGAGGTTGGGTTCTGAATTTCGTAAGCGCCGATATCCACCGTGCCGCCCCGGATGCGCGGGTTGCCATCGAGGTCGGTTGCGGCAAGCGCGTAAGCGTTGTCGCCAGCGTTAATGCATGGCGAAGTGGATTGGAGATGAAAATCGTCCGCGCCGGGATTCAGGAAGGCCGGGTCGTTGGTAATGTTGCCTGCTCCTCCAGGGTCGGGTGTGGTGCAGCAGAAGCTGAACGTGGACGCGGAATAGTTCAGGTTCGAGGAGGCCAAATTGAAATAGACAATGCAATTGTAGAGCGTGGATAAATCGGCGCCTCCGCCGGTGCCGCCCGCGCTGTTTTCGGCAAGCGTGCAGTTGTTCAGCGTACACCAGTAGCCCACGCCGCCGCCATTGCCGTCCGCCTGGTTTCCGGTGAGCAAACAGTTATTGAGGGTGCAGTTGACCCCAGCGCCACCGCCATTGCCGCTGACTGTGTTACTGCGCAGGATGCAGTTATTCAGTGTGCAATAATAACCTGCCCCGCCCCCACCATACCAGGCGGAGTTGCCAGCCAGCAAGCAATCCGTCAGGGTGCTTTCCTCGACCGCCCCGCCGGCCCAGGCCGAATTATTCGTGAAGCTAGAGTAGCTGGCCGAGGAGTTGGCCAAAGCCCCACCGACCGTGCCTGCTGAATTGGCCCCAAACGAGCTATGGAACACCGTGGAGTTGTCAGCGCCACCACCGCCAATCGAGGCGGTGTTTCCCGTAAAGAAACAATGATCCAACGTGCAATTCTCAGCGCCTCCACCATAGGAGCCAAAAACGGGGGCGGAGTTATTTACCAGCACACAGCCATACAGGTCCGCGTTCAGAACTGCGCCGCCATTGGCTGCGGTAGAGTTATTTGTAAATGTGCAGTTCACGAAAGTGCCGCCAGCGGCGCCGCCGCCTCCGTTATTTGCCCAATTGCCGGTGACCACGCAATCGGACACGACCGCGTTAGTGGCTTCGGACCAAATTCCGCCGCCGCTTTGTTCGAGAATGGAGTCACCTGCGGTGCGTGTAGCGCCAAGGGCCACGGTGAACCCTTCCAGGGTTGCATGGTTGGTCAGATAGACACACCGGACAGCGCTGTCGCCGCCGGTCGGGACGCCTTGAATCGAGGTCGTCGCGGCGCCGTTGACGCTCTGAACGACGATCGGTTTTGTCAATGCGGCCCTGTTGGTCAAAGCACCATAAACGACTTTCCCGCCGCTTGAGTAGATGCCATTGGTGACCAGGACCAGGGAGCCAGGCTCGGACGCAGCATCAATGGCGTCCTGAATGTTTCTGGCCGCGGTCTGCCAGGATAGATAAGGCGGCGCAGGATTCGTGCTTGAGGCGCTGACATAAAAAACAGGCTGTTGGATGACGTGGACAACAACGGTCGCGGCTACTCCGCCCGGAAACGTCTCGTTATAGGCGGTGAACTGCACAACATAATCACCCGGGACCGACCAACTATGCGCCACACGCAATTGGTTGGTTGCGGTGGCGCCGTCGCCAAAGTTCCATGCCGTGCTAACTGCCTGCTCTGTCGCCGCAACGGCGCCTACCAAATTCACCGCGAAGCCTGCGGCCACATTTGTGTATTCGGCCTGGATTGCAGGAGTGAGCGGACCTGCACGATGGTATTCGTAAGCGCCGACATCTACTGTGCCGTCCACAATACGTGGGTTGCCATTCAAATCCGCGTCCATTGTGACGTACGAGTTGTTGCCCGCATTGATGCAAGGTGAGCGGGTTTGCAATTGATAATTGCCGGCAAGCGGGTCTACGAACATGGGCTCGGCCTTGAAATTTCCACTCCCGCCGGGGAACGGAGTCGTACAGCTATAATTCCAGGTAATGGTGGCCAGCGCGCCACCGGCATAATTTGCGCCGGTGTTGTAATAAACAATCGAGTTGTTCACGGTCCCGCCAAAGACGCCGCCTCCCCAACTGGAGCTGCCTTCTGTAACGGTGGAATTGTCCACGGTGCAGAAACTGACTCCTCCACCATAAACGCCCGAGTTACGCCGCAGCAGGCAGTTGGTCAGGGTCGAGGCACAGGCCCCGCCGCCGTGGTAGGCGCTGGCTGTATTGCTTAGCAGGATGCAATTGATGAGCGTGCTGCTCTGCGCCCCGCCCCCACCGCTGGGCGGCCAACCTGCGCCGCCAGAGGCCACGTTGCTAATAAGCGCGCAATTGGAAGCCGTGCACGAGTTGAGGCCGCCGCCAACTGAAGAAGCGGTGTTCCCGCTGATCAGCGTCTGACCCAGCAAGCTGTTGCATGCCGCACCACCGTAACTGGCCGAATTGCTGAGGAAGGCGCAATTATAGAAAGTGCCTCCGTAAGCGCCGCCGCCGCCCGCTGCCGCCGAGCAGGCCACCACCGTGCAATTGGACACCACGGGCGTGGCGTCCTGGCACCACACGCCGCCACCGCTATTTTCGAGGGTGACGTCCCCGTTGGTGCGGGTCGCTCCTGAGGCGAGTTGAAATCCGATCAACGAATTGTTGCCGGACAAAAACACGCAGCGAACGGCGCCATCGCCCAGCGCGGGGTTGCCCTGAATGACCGTTACGGCAGGTCCGTTGACGCTTTGCACGCTGATCCGATTGGTTACCGCCACGCGATTCGTGAGGGACCCATACATTACACTGCCGCGGGAGCTGTAAACGCCATTAGTCACCAGGACCAGGCCGCCGATAAGCGCCGCATCCACCGCATCCTGGATGTTTGTCGCTGCGGTGTCCCAGGAGAGATAGGGCGCGATCGGGTTGGCACTGTCGAGACTGACATAGTGAATCGGGCGCGGCCCGACATGGACCGTGACCGAGGCGCTCACACCGCCCGGATAGCTTGAATTGTAGGCTGTAAAGAGAACAGCGTAATCACCGGGTGCCGACCAGATATGAGAGACCGAAAGCTGGTTATCCGCCGTGGCGCCGTCGCCGAAATCCCACTGACTCGTCGTGGCGGGACCGCCCAGGGTTGAGCCCGTGAACGAGAATTCGAAACCGACCCAGCCGGAATTGGTAGAGGCTTGCACCGAGGCGCTGAAAGGCACACCGAATTGCACTTCGTAAGCGCCTATGTCCACTGCGCTGCCAACGATGCGGCTATTGCCATCGAGGTCAACCACATCGGGCGCGTAACCATTATTGCCGGCATTGACACAAGGCGAATTAGTTTGCAAATGCAGATCGGCTCCGGCCGCGTCCACGAATAACGGGTCAGCGGAGATGTTGTTAATGCCGGAGCCGGGCAGCGGATCGGTGCAACAATAATTGAGCGTGCAATACGCATAGTTATTCCCGTTGTTCCAGACGATGCAGTTGTTCAAGGTGCTAATGGCAGCACCACCGACGGAATACGAGGCGCTCCCGTTGCCGACGACCGTGCAATTGGCCAGCGCGCAGCGAGAGACGCCGCCGCCAGTATTGAGGGCATAGTTATTGGTAATCAGGCAGTTGTTGAGAGTGGAACCGAGTGCGCCACCGCCTTCGCTCCAATCATACGTGCACGAATTGTTGCCGATAACGCATCGGTCCAGCGTGCCTCCATTGGCGCCTCCGCCCGCGCCGTAAGCCCAATTGCCCAATATCCAGCAATTCGAGATGGCCGCCTGATAGCCGCACTGCAACCCACCGCCCGTGCCGAACGGCACCGAGCCATGGGTCAGGGTGAAGCCGGAGAGCGAGCATCCATCAGGCAAGGACACGCAGCGCACAAGGTCGGCGCCATCTATGATTGTTAGAGCCGGGCCGTTGACGCTCTGAATGGCGACGGGTTTGCTTGCGGAAACCCGGTTGCCGTTTGTCCCTCCGGCGCGATAACTGCCGTCATTGACCAGCACCGTGGCGGTCACGTAGGCCGCATCCACCGCATCCTGGATGTTTGTGGCCGCAGAACTCCAGGAGAGGTACGGCGCCACTGGATTGGTTCCGTTGGCGTCCACGTAATGAATTGGATTTTGCAGGACGAAAATAGTCGTTGCCGCGCTGACGCCGTTCGGATTGCTGTCATTATAAGCCGTCAAAGAAACCGAATAAATGCCCGCAGCCGTCCAGGAATGGGCTGCGGTCGGATTGAAGGTTGCGTTGGTGAGCAGAGTGCCATCGCCGAAATTCCAGTAACTGGCGGTGGCGCGCCCAAGGATTTGAGCCGTGAAGCTCACGGTAAGGCCAGAGGCCACATTGGTGTAAATGGCGCCGATGGCCACATTCAGCGAGCCGCCAGCCGGTCCGGCATAGTATTCGTCGCAGCCGATCGAGGGCGGGTCCGCCCAGACTTCTCCATCAATGTCCACGCTGCTGGTGTAGGCGGCATTTCCAGCGCCGCGGCAGGGAGAGCCGGCGCCCAGGTGCGCCGAATCACTCAGTTGCGGGTCAGCGGTGATATTGCTAGGACCGGTCGAGGGCAACGGTGTGGTGCAACAATAATTTAGGGAGCTGTTGTAGTAATTTGCGGTGGCATTGAAATAGGCGAGGCAATTGTTTGCCGTGCACCAACTGAGCCCGGTGCCGGAGTTGCCATCCAGCGTGCAATTATTCAAGGTACTGCTGCTGGCGCCATCGCCGAGGTTGCCCACGATGGCGCAATTGACCAGCGTGCACCAATCGCCGCCCGCAGCGCCTTCGGCCTGATAGATGATCGAGTTGGCCGCCAAAGTGCAGTTGGTCAGCATGCTGCCTTCGGCTCCGCTACCGCCGTAAGCCGCCGAGTTGCCAAAGAGCAGGCAGTTATTCAGAACGCTGTCGTCGCCCGCGCCACCGCCGAAACCATAAACCGAGGAGTTATTGGAAAGAACACAGTTGTTCATCGTGGAGCCCCAGGCCCCGCCGCCGTCGTACCAGCACGAATTCCCGGCCAGGATGCAATCGTTGAAAGTGGAGCTGTCCGCCCCACCGCTATAAGCGCCGCCGATGTTGTTGGTTAGAATGCAATTGTTCAGAACAGCGGATTGAGCGCCGCCGGCCTGGCTGTAACCTGAGCCGCCAAAGCTGCCGGCCGAGTTTCCAGCCAGAATGCAATTGGTGAGCGTGCCCTGATAGCAGCCGCCCGCCTCGCCATAGGCGGCGTTGCCCGCCAGGACGCAGTTGCCGATCATTGCCTGGAGTGATTCACACCAAATCCCGCCGCCGCTCCCCTCAGCGATCCAATCGCCTGAACCAAGCGTGCCTCCGTTACTTATCGTAAAGCCGATCAGAGCTGTGCTGTTGGTCAGATACACGCAACGCACATTGCCGTCAAAGTTGGTGGCGTCGAACGGCAACTGAGCGCCTTGAATGACCGTGACGCTCGGTCCATTGACGCTCTGCACCGTCACGGGCTTATCCACCACGAGCCGGTTCGTGAGGGCAAAACCGTGGACGACGTGCCCACCGGTTTGATAAACGCCGTTGCTCACCAGGACGGTGCCGCCGATGAACGCCGCGTCCACCGCATCCTGAATGTTCGTTGCTGCCATGTCCCAGGACATGAAAGGCGCGGCCGGATTGGCGCTGTCGAGAGCTACGTAATGAATGGCCTGTGTGACGACATGGATGGTCACACTTGCGCTGACGCCGGCAGGACTGCTGGGATTGAAGGCAGTAAAGACGACTGGATAATCCCCGGGCGCCGACCAGGCATGCGAAACGGCAAAACCGCCGTTGGTTCCCGTGCCATCACCGAAATCCCAGGCGCTGTCCGTGGGCCGGCCACCCACAGTCGAACCGGTCAGCGCAAGAGGGAAGCCCGTGACAACACCCGTGGCCTGGACCTGCACGATAGCAGCGAACGCAACGTTCACCTGCATTTCGTAAGGGCCTGGATCAACCAGCCCATCTACGATTCGCGGGTTGCCGTCCAGGTCGAGGCTGCTGGTCACATAAGCGTTGTTTCCGGCATTGACGCACGGCGAGTTGGTCTGCAAATGAAAGTCCGACGCGTTCTGGTCCGCAAAGAGCGGCGAGTCGGAGAAATTGCCCGGACCAGGCGGCAGAGGCGTGGCGCAGCAGAAAGCTAAAGTGCAGTCGCTGGAGTAATTGTCGGTGCCGCCATGGCTGTTGTTGTAAAAGACGATGCAATTGGTCAGGCCGCACGTATGGCCCCCCCCTCCGGCGAAAAAGTTTACGTAATTCGCGGTAAGGGTGCAATTGACCAGTGTGCAAGTGTCGGCCCCGCCGGCCCAGTAATCGCCATAATTGTAAGTGATCAAGCAATCCCGGAGATCGCTTTGGCACGCGCCGCCTCCGGTCGTAGCGCTGTTGCCCGTGAGCCTGCATTGGTTCAGAGCGCAATCCATGGCCCCGCCGCCGTTCCAACCGCCCGTATTGCCATCGAGCGCGCAATTGATGAGCGTGGCCGAGGCCGCGCCGCCGCCGGCGCTGGACGAGCTGTTGGTGGCAAACAAGCAATTGATCGCCATGCCGCCATAGACGCCACCGCCTGTCCCGGCCCTGCTGCTAGCGAATACGCAGTTGGTCAGAACCACGGTGGCCGAAGCGCACAGAGCCCCGCCGCCATTACCGGTGACAGTTCCGTTTTGCAGCCTGAAGCCGTCCAGAGTGCAGCCGTCCGCCAGATAGGCGCAGCGTATAGTGCCCAAGCCATCAATAATCGTCGCCCCAGGACCGTTGACGCTGCGCAAGGTGAGCGCGTTGGTAGCGCAGACCCGGTTCATCGTGCTCCCATCCGCCGTGTCCATGCCGTCCTGGTAAAGCCCATCGGAGACGAGGATCACATCGCCGCTTGCCGCTGCATCAATCGCGTCCTGAATGTTCGTCGCCGCGCTTTGCCAATCCGAATACGGCGGGGTGGAGTTGGTCGCGTTGACATCCACATAATGCAGCGAGCCGAATGCGCGGGTTGCGAAAGCCAGAAACAACAGCGCGATAAGTTTTACAGCTCGGGGGTGCATACCAGTGCCTTTCCGAATCTGAGCGATTGTTATGAGAAACTACTTCGATGTCAAGAACAAAACAGGCTCGACAAAGTAGGGGACCCGCCTCCGCTACGCTACGGAGCGACAGGCAGAGTGAAAGAGCGGGTAGTTTTGACCTGCGGACGAGGACGAATCCGGATGGTCCGTTTTGCACACCTTCTGCGTCGTGGTTCCGGGGACCAGGCCGTCCCCGCCCCAATATGCATTATGGGTGCGCCAGGCGGTAGTATTTGAAGGCCTGACTCAACGAAATCGTGACGGGGTTGGTGGAGCCGCTGATGGAGTTGGTCCAGTTGGGAGGTTTGAGAGAGAAAGTTTCCTGGAGGACAAAGCCGGGCGTATTAGGCGTCCAGGAAATTGTGGCACTGCCCGGCGTGGTGGAAGGTGTAATGGTGAGGATAGGCGAGCCGACTACCTGCACGGCCTGTGGGAGTGCCCAAAAACCGCCGGTGAGGGCATATTGACCATTGGTCATGACTGGGCCGGCGTCGGGCTGGCCGATGGTGCCGATGACGGAATAGACGCCGCCGGTGCTGGTGCCACCGCCGCCGGCGATTTTGAACCAGTCAATCGAGTATTGGGCATGGGAGGAAAACACCAAAAACCAAACACCAAACACCAGAGAAACACCAAATCTCAAACTCCAAGAGCGGGCCAGGCTGCCGCGGTGCCGAAACAATGCGGGGGCAGCAGTTGTCCTTAGCGGAGCGCCTGCCAGCATGGAATGCCTAAATGAGAACCACATTCGAGGTTTCATAACATTCTTTTTCGCGTTTTTCTGTCGTTTTGTCAAGCATTTAGAATGCCAGAGCAAAATTTTCATACGGCCAATTAACGTTTTGACGTTTTAACGAGTTCCTTCAGCTCACTCAACTGGCGTCGCAGTTCAGAGATCTCCGTTTCCTTTTGGGCAAGCTTTTGTTCGAGGAGTTCGGATTTTTGTCTGTGCGCTTCGACCTTTTCGTTGAGGCCTTGAATGGCGGCCAGGGCCACGCCTCCTTCGTCCACGGTGTTAATGTGTGTATCGTCCTCGCCGTTCAGGCCGAATGCGGCGTGAAAGTCCTGGGCCATGGGGCCGATGTGCTTGTGGGCAGGCCGAGCTTTGTAGTTCCAACTTTCCATCGGCAGAGAGGCGACGCGGGCGAGAACATCAGCGCGGTTCACGGGCGCGAAGTTCTCCTTTTCTTTGCGATCGGAGCTGTTGACCCAGGTGGTGCCGTCGCAATAAGGGGCGGAGCCGCCCGCGCCGACAACCAGAGGGGCAAAGGGGGCAACGTTGCTGATGCCCACGCTGCCCATGAAAATATTTGGGGATCCGTAGAAAGTATTGGCTGCCTGAAGTTGAGCGACTCCACTGACGGCGGCAGGCGTGAGAGGTTGCCAGACACCGTTGCCGGCGTATTGCAGAGTGGCGGAGGACCCTTGCGTGCCGGCCGGCTCGGCGGAAGAGGCCCAGAACTGGCCGCCGTAAGGGTAGCCGTTAATCACGGCATAGAGCCTATCGCCGAGGGCGGAAGAGGTGACTGCTTTCCAATAGAGGGTTTGTGCATGCGGGGTCCAGGTGGCTCCACTATCCGTAGAGTAGTAAATTTGGCCAGGGCTCACTGCGGCCACGAGCCTGGTGCCGTCAGCAGAGGAGGCCACACTGCTCCAGGCGCGGCTGTTGTCGCGCACAGACCAGGATACCCCGCTGTCGGTCGAAGTGTAAATCTGGCTGCCATTGGCGACGGCGACCAGTTTGGTGCCATCCGACGATGAAGCCACGCCAGTCCAACTGGCGTTTATAGTGCGCGCGGTCCAAGTGCTGCCGCTATCGGTGGAAGTCCAAACGGCGCCGCCGTTGACCGAAGCGACCAGTTTGCTGCCGTCCGATGAGGAGGCTACCCAGGACCAATTGTTGGTAGGACCGTGAAAGGTCCAATTGGTGCCGCCGTTGCTCGACGTCCAGATGGGGCCGTTGGCTGTGACGCTGACTATTTTGCTGCCATCGGCTGCCATCGCTGCAGCCGCTTGACCTCCGGTGAAATAGGGCGTTGTTGTGAACGCCCAGGTCGCTCCGCCATCGCTGGAAATTGCCGACGGGCCACTTAGAGCTGCAAGGAAGAGTTTGGTGCCGTCGCTGGAAGAGGCTACCGCCGATCTTTGTGTGGAAATGCGCTGCAGCCAGGTGACGCCGCCATCGGTTGAGGTATAAACATATCCAAACTGAGTTGCTCCCGCCAGTCGAGTGCCATCGGCGGAGCAGGCGATGCTGAACCAGGACAGATTTAGTCCTTCGGCAAACCAATTCGCGCCGACCTGGTAACCACCGAAACTTTGGCCGCCGGCAGCCTGGAGCTGCCAGCCGCCTGAGCCAAGGCCGTTGACCTGGACAGTGTCGCCTACATTCGGGCTGGAAGGCAGCGTGACGATGGCCGTGGACGCGCTGGTCAGGTCGTAAGCCTGGTTGGCTTGGGCCACGATACTGGCGGCGCCGTTCAACTGATTCGGAAGCACGCCATTGCCTTGAAAAGAGGTGGCATGGATGACGCCATTGACGTCCAGGTTCGCCGCTGGGTTGGTGGTGCCGATGCCCACGTAGCCGGTGTCCCAGCGGATGACGAATTCGCCGTCTGGTTGGCCTGTATCCTGGATGACAAAGGAATAAAATTTGCCTGCAGTGCTGTTAGTGTCTCGGGGGACCCCGACGTCCCAGATCCTTGCGGCGCCAAAGGGCGAGCGCGAAGCAAACCGCATCAAGCCCTCGGAGCCGATTACAGACTGATCACCGACCTGTAAGAGGCGTTGAGGAGATGGCGAGCTGATGCCCACATTGCCGCCGGCCTGGACAGTCATGAGGGTGTTGGCATTGGCACCGTTGTTGGGGGCGGTATTGTTGCGGACAAGCAACAACGAGGTGCTTGAATCGCCCGCGGCAGCGTCGTCCAACACCAAACCGAGGCCCCCAGAGCCGGCAGGGCGGTTGATTTGGATGTTTTCCCCGTAGCTGGCCTGGTTCACGTTCAACGCATAACCATTGGCCAACGCAAAGTTCGTGTTGATTTGAAGTGTGTTCGAGGGCCAGGTCGTGCCGATACCTACGTTGCCATTGCCTTTGATGCGCATGGTCTCGGTCAGATTCGTGCTGGTGCCGGAGCCAAAGACAACATCGGCCAGGGGAGTGTCGGTATGGATCTGCAATTGAAAATTGGTAATGCCGAACCCGTAAATCTGATTAGGAGAGCTGGCATAGAGGGAGATCTTTTCGCCAATAGCGCTGGCAAAACCCAGCGGAGCGGGCGGCGAACTGGTGCCAATGCCCACATTTCCGCTGGCAATGTTCTGGTTTCCGCCCGTGAAGGTGTTGCCTCCGGCGCGCAGGGCAATGTTCGAGGAAAGTTGAGTATCTGCAAGGGTGCCCGCGATGTTTGCCGCCGCGACGGAGTTGGCGCTGGCTGCCACGGCCGCGGTCAGGGCGTTGGCGGCCTGAACTGCATAAGGCGCCGAGGTGATTTGTTGGCGGGGACTGAGGGTTGAGAACGCGCCGCCGCCATTAGTGCGCACGCCGATTTCCAGCCAGCGGTTCGTGCCGGGGAATTGGTTACCGAAATCGAGCGAGATGGCAAAGAGTCCGTTGCTGATGGCGGCGGCGGAGTTGGTCAGGATCGGGCCTTGCCGCGTGCCCCCGCTCGACAAGTCGTATAGCGCAAAGGTGAGGTCGTAGGTTCCATTGGCAGGGGAGCCGGAGAGATTGAGGCGGCCCTGGTAGGTGAAGGCGGTGGGTTGGGCCGAGGAGGGGAGGGCAAGGCTGAGCAGGAAGATGGTCAGGGAGATCGCGGTTGGGAATTTCAGCAGAGGCATGCAGGCCCGGCATTGGCGATCTGCAATAAACGTTGTTGTTTTCATAGGTTGTTTGCTGGCTTCCACATGGGGGATTTTGCTCGTCCGCGAATACCGCCCATTTGGGTTTCATTAACACATGCGCATTCCAGAGGAATAAGGGGCCACAGAAAGATATTTGTTTCCGGGATCCTGGATTTATAGCTTGACACCGATCTGCGGCTTGCCTGGACGCTCGACAGCCGCGCACAACCTCTGGGAGACACCGTAACGGGACATCCAAATTGTTTCCGCCCTATAATTGCGACTCGCTCCAGGAATCGAAAAGTCCTATCATGGAGCCGATGTCGCAAGTAACCCAATTGCTTAGTGCTATTGACGCTGGTGACTCGCAGGCGGCCACGCAGTTGCTGCCATTGATTTACGAGGAATTGCGAAAACTTGCGGCGGCGAAAATGGCTCAGGAACAACCCGGGCAGACCCTTCAACCGACTGCCCTGGTCCATGAGGCCTGGTTGCGTCTGGTGGGAGGGGAAGAAATCCGTTTCAGCGGCAGGGGCCATTTCTTCGCGGCTGCGGCCCAGGCGATGCAGCGGATCCTCATTGACCGGGCCAGACAGAAGCAATCACTCAAGCGCGGCGCCGGCGCCCAACGGGTGAACCTCGAGGAGTTGGAGGTAGCGATCCAGGCAGATGATGACACGCTGCTGGCGGTCACTGAAGCGCTGGAGAAACTGACGCAGGAAGACGCCGATTCGGCGGAATTCATCAGACTGCGTTTTTTTGCAGGCTTAACCAACGAGCAGGCAGCCCAGGCGCTCGGGATTCCGGAACGAACAGCGCGCCGGCACTGGGGTTTTGCGCGAGCCTGGC
Organism: Verrucomicrobiota bacterium; assembly: GCA_003176045.1. Lineage (GTDB taxonomy): Bacteria > Verrucomicrobiota > Verrucomicrobiia > Limisphaerales > UBA8199 > PSRM01. The sequence goes on from PSRM01000005.1 coordinate 16,994, forward strand.
TTTATCGGGAACTTCGAAAAACGCTTGGTTCATGAATTTATTTGGCCAACTATTTCCGCACATTCCGCATGACTATACAGAGCGCCATAAGTAACTGCGCCGGGTCAGGGGACCCGGCCTACAAATACTTGTAGGCCGCGTGCCCTCACGCGGCGGGCCTACAAATACCCGTAGGCCGCGTGCCCTCACGCGGCGGGACTTATGACGTTCTGTATAAACATGGCGAAGCACCGTACGTCCCTGCGCGCTCTCTTCGATGAAGCCTCCGACATCGAGGACCCGCAGGCACGCGCCGCGTTTCTGGACGAGGCGTGCGCGGGTGATGCCGCCCTCCGGGCTGAGCTCGAGGAACTTCTGCGGTCCGGGGAATCGGCGGGCGGGTTTCTGGCCGACACGCAGCGCCCGGCCTGGACAGCGGCCGCCACAATCGGGGAACGGGAAGGGGACCGGATAGGCCGCTACAAGCTGCTTGAGAAAATCGGCGAAGGCGGTTGTGGGGTCGTCTATTTGGCCGAGCAGATCGAGCCGGTGCGGCGGCAGGTAGCGTTGAAGGTCATCAAGCTGGGAATGGACACCGCTTCCATGATCGCCCGGTTTGATGCGGAGCGGCAGGCGCTGGCTTTGATGGATCATCCGGGCATTGCCCGCGTGCTGGATGCCGGGGCGACCGACTCGGGCCGTCCCTACTTCGTCATGGATCTGGTCCGCGGGACGAAAATCACGGATTACTGCCGGCAGAATGGCCTGTCCTTAAAAGAGCGCCTGCAGCTATTCATTCAGGTTTGTCAGGCGGTCCAGCACGCGCACCAAAAGGGGATTATTCACCGCGACCTTAAACCGTCCAATGTGCTGGTCACTTCAAACGATGGTGTGCCGCTTCCAAAGGTCATAGATTTCGGCATCGCCAAGGCCACCGCGGGCGTGCGCCTCACCGACCTGACGGTGTTTACCCGGTTCGAGATGTTTCTGGGCACACCCGCTTACATGAGTCCGGAGCAGGCGGATCCGAACGCGGACGACCTGGATACCCGGACGGACATTTACTCGCTGGGCGTGCTGCTTTACGAGTTGCTCACCGGGCGCCCTCCCTTCGAATCGGAGACCTGGCTGAAGTCAGGGATTGACGCGTTACGCAAAGCCATCCGGGAAAAGGAGCCGACCCGGCCCAGCACCCGCCTGGCAATGGAGCTGAAGTCTGCCGAGGCCGTGCCCACGCCGGAGCGCGGACATTCTTGTCCGCAGCAAGGTTCGACGGCCCGACAGGCGCCAATCCGGGGCCTGCTCGCCAAAATGGGCGCTGCTGCGGACAAGAATGTCCGCGCTCCGGCGCGGCAGTGTCCAGATGCGCGCGCAACGGATGAGAGCCGCGCTGGTGCGCCAAAGAACGAGGATGCTATTATCCCGCACGGAAAGGACCGCCACCATCTCCTCAAAGAAATGATCGCCCAATTGCGCGGGGACCTCGACTGGATCGTTCTCAAGGCCCTCGAAAAGGACCGCAACCGCCGGTACGAAACCGCCAATGCTTTCGCCATGGACATCCAGCGCCACCTCGTGCACGAACCTGTCGTGGCGCGGCCCCCCAGTCGCGCGTATTTGTTGCGAAAGACCGTCCGCCGGAACCGTCCTGCGTTCGTAGTTGCAGCCGCTGTTGCCCTGGTGCTGGTGGCGGGTGTCGTTTTTGCAATTCGCGATGCCGTGAAGACGCGCCGCACTGAAAAGATTGAGCGCGAATTGAGGCAAAATGCCCAGGCCAGTCAACAGCAAGCCGAACAGGCACGCAACGAAGCGGATGCCGCCAACCGAATCCTCACGCGCAACCTTTTCATTCGTGAATGGCTTGATGCGGAGACCCTTGTGGACAACGGAAAGACTGCCTCCGCGCTTGCCTGGTTCGCCCGCGCCGCGCGCGACCATCCCGGGGATGCCGCCGTGCAGACCAGGTTGCTCTCGCTGCTCACGGAAAACAGGTTTTTGGGTCCGGCGGATCGGCTGCTGGCGCATGGGGGGCCCATAAATAATTTCGCGTTCATGTCGGACGGGCGGCACCTCGCGACCGCAGCAGGCGATCGGGTGGTGCGGTTGTGGCGCCTGGACCCGCACTCGAGCCCATTAGTCCTGTCGAACCGCTTCGAAAGCCCCGATGTCGCAGTTGCGCAAGCGCCTATAGGAGCGGCGGACGGCCGCGTCCGCCTAAACGCCGTGCTGGTGGACGATTCCAGCTCCGTGTCGCTCCTTGACCTGAATGGATTGGTCAAGCAGACAGCCATTTCGCACTCCGTCAATCGCCGGCTGCCCATTTCTGCCGACGGACGGTTTGCGGCCATTTGCGGACCTGGGAGCGGTTACCGGGAGTGGGATATTGCAGAACTCAAGAAGATAAGCCCAGCCATTGAAGGGACACGATTCTATCCACCCGTGACTGGTATCAGCCCCGATGGCAAATATCTGCTTGGCACCCTCGATGGCGCGCAGATATCGGCGTGGGAAATCAGCACTGGCCGCCTGGTCTGGCAGACGCCCCGGACTGCCGCTTTTCGAGACAATGGGCCAGTGGAAGCCGAAGTGCAGCCTGACGGCAAAAGTGTGCTCGTGAGCTGCTGGATTGCGGAAGGGGGCGAACTCTCGGGCTGGACGTTCGAGCCTTCGCTCTCGCCGGGCGGCGCCCCGGCGACCGCAGCATCGGAAGGGTGGGTTCTGCCGACGCGCAGCCCCATCGGCACGTGGTGCTTTTCGCGGGACGGCCGCGAGTTGTACGTGGGCGACGCCGAAGGACGTTTGGGAGTTGTCAACCTGGCCACGCACGAACTGCGTATGCTCAACGGGCAACATGATGGCCGCGTAACCTGGATGAGTTTGTCTCCCGAGGGGCAACGGCTGGTGACCGGTTCTATGGATGGCACCGTTCGATTCTGGGACGCGCGGCTAAAAGCTCCGGACCCGTTGCTGATAACCAACGCCGCGGGCATCAACGATGCCAGGTTCAGTCCGGATTCGACCTGGTTCGCTTGCAACGGCGCCGATGGCCCGGAGTTGCGCGATGCGCGCACGGGAACATTGCTCAAGCGGTTGGCCCTCAATCAACACGTCGAGCACCTGGACATTTCCCGCGATGGCCGGCGCCTAGTCGCTTGCGGCGTGGAAGGGCGAACCATGGTCTGGGATGCGAGATCCGGCGCTCCTCTGTTCCAACCCATTGATTACGATATCGTCGCAGACGTGAAGTTCTCGCGGGATGCCAGCCGCTTTTTCATCTTCTCGCGAAAGGGACCCACCACCCGGATCTGTGAAACCGAAACCGGCCGCCAAATCGGGCCCACGCTCACCAACGCCTCGATGGGTCTCTGCGCCACGTGCAGCCCGGATGCCCATTCGCTAGTTGTGATAACCGATAACGGGACGGTGGAGACCTGGTCGTTGCGGGACGGACGCCTGCTGGAGAAAACTGCGCGCCACAAAGACGTCGTGTGGGAAGCCGAGTTCAGTCCGGACGGCAAGTTCGTGCTCACGGCTTCGCGTGATCGCACGGCCGTGATTTCCGAAGCCGGCACGGGCAAATTCGTGCGCGAATTTCGGCACGAGCAACAGGTCTATGGCGCGAAGTTCAGCCCTGATGGCACTCGGATTGTTACCGGAGATTCGGACCGCCAGGCTCACGTGTGGGAGGTCGCCACTGGCCGGCGGCTGTTCTCTTTGCCGGCCCACCCGGGCGGGGTATGGTATTGCGAATTCAGCATGGACGGCCAAATGCTCCTGACAGGCGACGATGCCGGCAATGCGCGCCTCTGGGAAGCCTCGAGCGGGCTGCCCTTGAGCGGCTGGGTTCACAATGGCGACAGTCTGAACTGCACCCATCTCAGTCCGGATGGCCGGATGGCCTTGAGCGTGGACCACAACGGCAACCTCCGTCTTTGGCCTGTAGTGCGCGCACCGCTGCCCGCGCCGGCTTGGTTGCCGGAGCTTGCCGAAGCGTTGGCCGGCCGCCGGTTGCGAGACGACGGCTCTCCCGAACTATTGCCCGCGGAACGCTGGGAATCATTGAATGCCTCGCTAAGTTCACAGCAAGGCGATGGTTTCTACGCCCGCTGGGCCCGCTGGTTTTCGGTCGAGCGTTTAAAGGAACATCCAGCGCCCTTCGTGCCCTGAATTGTAAGGCCGCTTTCGTCCTCGTCCTCGAAAAACGCCGCTGCCGAGGACGAGGAGGAGGGAAGTCTTAAACCGGTAAATAAGGGAAAATAGCGGTAAATAAGGGAAAATTTGCCGCGGAATTTGCCGCTATTTTCCAGTTTGGGTAAGGAGCCCCGTAGGTGGCAGGGATTAGGATTAAGAGAAAGATTAAGATTAAGACGAGGGGGTGGGGCCCCTGGGGGTTTTTAGCCGTCCCATCGTCCCAAGGCCGGTGAATACGATCGATTTTGATCTTGTAAGCCGTCCCAAGAGGCGTCCCCGGGCGTCGCGGGAGCCGTCCCGGAAGCATCGGCACAGAAGCAAACGAAGGGAACGAAGTGAGCACAGGATTAAGATTAAGAGAACGATTAACATTAAGATTTTGAGCGGCGCGGGCTTTGGGGAGTTTTAACCGCTAACACCGTCACCAGCTCGGTAAAACCGGAGTTTTTGAAAGAATGAACCGTCACTAACCCGTTACGAACCGTTGCGAGCCGTTACGTGCGTCGGCTGACGCTGATCGTGTGTTCATTTGAAAGTGGCCGGACGCAATGGGGTCTTAAAATTTTCTGGGTCATCGGTCGTACTCCGGACTCTTGTTCTACTGTCAAAACGACCCGTGTTCTTCCGCAGTTAAAAAGTCGACAGCCTAAGCGTTTACAGCCCTGCCTCGAATTGGTTAATCTGCCCCCGCAACCTGTGGCGAATTTAACCTCCAAACGGATCGTGACCGAGACGACACTGGAGAGCCCCGGTCCACGGCATCCATAGTGGTGACTTCTTTACCTTCGGATGTGATACCTCCGTCGCGGCCAAGGTATTATCGGGCAAAGCCAGGCTAAACTTCAGCACTAATCCCTATGACTGGCTTGGCTGGGGAATTTACTTTTGGGAGCATCAGCGAGCCGCAGAATGGGCTGTCGAGCAAGCTCGTCTCTCGAAAAAGAAAGTCACAAGGCCGGCAATTCTGGGCGCCAGAATTGACTTGGGTGAGTGCTTCGATCTGCTAGATACTGCTTACACTCGGCCGCTGAGAACGTGGTACATGGAACTCCGAGATGGTCTGCGTAAAGGACGAGTGCCCTTGCCGGCAAACCGCGATGCTCCAGGCGCCAGGCGTGGCGACAAGGTGCTGCGTTTCCGCGATCGTGCCGTGATAGACTATGCTTTGCGCAGAATAGCTGAAAAGGAAAGGATAACGTACCAGACTGTGCGAGGGGTGTTCATTGAAGGTGCGCCGGCATTCCCCGGTTCCAGGATCGCTCTCAAATCACACATTCAAATCGCCGTGAGGGACCCACGATGCATTCTCGACTTCTTTAGCCCAGCGGCTCGAATCCGAGCCTACTGATCCCGACGCCCGTTTCAACCGCCGTACCGACGGGTTAGCTTGCCGTCTGCCGTGCAAATCCCAGCTCGAACGAGCGACTGAAACTTTTCCTCCCGTGTCATTTCCATTGTGGCCTTGAGCGCGCGCGCATTGGCGGCCAGCAATTCCTCGCGAGAATGCGGGCTTCCGTTAAGCCGGGCTTTTGCGCTTTTCCTGACCGTTTTCATTGATCCAACACACCATACGCCAGTTGTACCGCTTCAGCAATAGCGTCTTTTGTGAGACTGGGTTAGTAGTCAGAGGCCAGTAGTCGCTTGTCCGTCAGCAATAAGAGTAGAAATCGCGCTTGAGAGGATCATCCAGGTAGATGATCCGCCTCAGATGCGTCCAGCTCAATTGTTCACTCATCGCGTGGACAATTTGAGCGTCTCCAAACGCCTCCGCAAAGCGGACCATGTTGAACAAATTCGTCTTCGTGAAACCGCGCCCGAACTCGGCTGTCAATTTTCCACTCAGTGAGTGGAAAATTCGCTCTCCATAGCCGGCCCACTTTTCCTTGAGAATGTCCAAAGGAAGCTGCACTTGCCGAGGCTGGGGGCGGCGCACTTCCGGCAGACCAACCGGGGGCCTCGTCGCAAAGCGCGACGGAACGGCGCGACTTTGCATCGTCGTAAAACCGCTGCACGCGCAACCATTTCAACGGCCTGACCCTGGCTATGGCAACCGAGGTCAGACGCGGTGAGGTGCATTACATCGGATTGGGCAAAAAGCATCAACTGCTGCCCGGGAGCTCTCATTTCAAACCGAGATATCGGACTCTGGTCTGACCCCTCCGATGACCCCTCCGACCAACTACGTTCTAAAGCCCGCCGCGGGTCCGGCGTTTTACGAGGAGAACAAAGCACAACAAAAAAAGTGAGTTAACGCACGGCTCAGGGATGGAATAAAGAGCGAGCGCCTCAGAGTCGCTCAGGGCGCGATTATAAATGCGCACGTCATCTATGTCCCTGTTGTAGGCTCCGGAAACCGGATGGGCATTTCCGCCGATGACTAGGCCAAGAGAAGTGTTGAGGAGGTCCCCGGTTTCCGGCACGGAAGCCGCCAGCGTGCCATCTAGGTAGAGCTTAACGCAGCCCCCACCGAAGACACCAGTCACGTTATGCCATGCTTATATGGTCGAAAAGGGCACGATATCTTCAGCAACATCGCTACCAGAGCTGCCAACCGTGGCAAAGCCGAACTGGTAGGCATAAAGTCCAGCGCCGTAGCGGCTATCATCTTGGTTCACTCCAAAGTACCATCCCATCTGGTTCGGATAATCAAACTTCCACACGGCGGATTCGGAGTGGTACGACCATGGCTGGTTGAATCTTACCCAGTAAGAAACCGAAAACGCGTTTGAGAAATTCAGCAGTGGGCTATCGCCGAATGTTATCTGGCTGTTCACGTTCGCGGCAAAGTTGTACGCCGAATTTGGGCTGCCGGACCGGTCGGTCGTAAGCGACGCATCATTAACTGTACCATTAATCCCATTCCCAGAGAGATCATTGGCGTTCCCGGAAAATGCATAGTAGGCGACCAACCCGGTATTAAGGTCGCCGTAGGCGCTGGATCGAACAAAGCAGAATCCGAAAACTGCGAGGAAGGGCATAACTTTCATAAGTACACGCATCTTCACGACAACTCGGAGGTAAGTCAAGTGCTGATTACTCTCACGAAACGCTATTGGCAACCAAGTCCAAATCTTCGTGGCGGGCGGTAGAGATGTACGAATCGGGCATCTCTTTTTGATGTCGTGTTTGCTGCTGCGTTAAAGCCGTTTTTCGTTCGTTCCCCGTAATCCATCAAACTTTCCCAACTTTTTTGGCCAGCTTTGCCGGCGGTTTGCGCCTTGAGAAATGTAAGCTCAACGGCACAAAAATTTGACATTATCATGAAAACCGAATTCGTCCGATTCAAACCCGCGCGCTCGCCTGGAGTGCGCAGGGCTAGCGACAAAGTCTGTAGGGCAGGCTTTCCAGCCTGCCGGTTGCGCCGCTTTCCAGCGGCGCGAGCCTGGAAGGCGGTGGTTCAGGGGGCTGGAAAGCCCCCTGAACCGGCAGGCTCGAAAGCCTGCCCTACAGTAGTGGACTTTGTCACTGGCACTGTTGGAGTGTGTAAAGTCTCCGCTCTTTTCCTGGCAATGATGGCCGCACTGAAGATAAGCGCCCAAACCTCGGCCTTCACTTACCAGGGCCAGCTCACTCACTCCGGCAGCCCGGCTAACGGCAGCTATGATCTGACCTTCGCTTTGTTCGATGCCGCCAGCGCCGGAAACCAGTTGGGCGGCGTTCTGACGAACACCGCTACCCCCGTCACCAGCGGCCTTTTCACGGTCACACTCGATTTCGGCAATCAATTCCCCGGCGCGAACCGCTGGCTGGAGATTGGCGTCGTCACGAACGGCGGCGGCACATTCACGACGCTCGCGCCACGGCAGCAGATCACGGCTACGCCGTACGCAATGCAGGCCGCAAGCGCGAACACAGCCGCCAACGCCAACGCAGTCAATGCGAGCAACATACTCGGTTCGCTTGTTTTGGCGCAGTTGCCGCCCGCTCTGGTCACAAATGGAGCGAGTGGATTAACGTTGGCCGGCAGCTTTGTTGGCGATGGCTCGGGACTGTCTAACCTGTCGCCGGCCAGTATCAATGGGGTACTCACGCCTGCGCAGATTCCCGGTTTGGACGCCAGCAAGATCGTCAGCGGGACTGTCCCCCTGGGCCAATTGCCCGCTTCTTTGATTACAAACGGCGCTAGCGGGGTCAACTTCACTGGCACCTTCACCGGGAATGGTGCGGGGCTTGCTTCGCTCAACGCGACGAACATCGCCTCGGGTACGCTGTCTGACGCGCGTCTTTCCACAAACGTGGCCCTGCTAAACAGCGCCAACTTCTTTGCTGGCACGAACCGTTTCAGCAACGTCGTCCTCGCGACCAACTCCAACAATCAATTCACCGGCGCGTTCACCGGAAACGGTGGCGCCCTGAGCGCACTCAACGCTGCAAACATCTCATCCGGCACGCTGTCCGACGCGCGCCTTTCGGCTAATGTAGCGCTGCTGAACGCGCCCAACGTTTTCACCGCCGTGAATCGTTTCAGCGGCGCGCTAATCGGCACTAATGTCAATAACCAGTTCACAGGCGTTTTTACTGGCAATGGCAGCGGCTTGACTCAGCTTCCGGCGGCGGTCGTCACCAACGGCGAAGCGGGCCTGAACCTGACAGGCACGTTCACAGGCAGCGGCGCGGGCTTGACTAATGTGCCGGGCACTCTCGCAGCGCATCTGCCGGCGGCCGCGACCATCACTGCTCTGCCAAATTCGGACTACAACCTCACAAATGCCCTGGCCACCACCCTGTCTCTGCCCAGCACGGCGGCGGTCGGCGACGTGGTGGAGGTAAACGGCCTTGGCACGGGTAGTTGGCAGGTCGGGGTCGGCGTGAACTGGACCGCGCGGGACTCCAGCCGGGCTTGGACGTCCGTCGCATCGTCGGCGGACGGTTCCAGGCTCGTGGCGGCGCCTAACAATGACTACATCTACACATCGACCGACAGCGGAGTGACATGGATCGCTCGGGGCTTCGTTCTTAGCTGGAGTGCCGTCGCATCGTCGGCGGACGGAAGCAAGCTTCTGGCCGCCGGGAGCACTGAACTCTATACCTCGACTGACGGCGGGGCAACATGGGTTGCGAGGAATAACATTCAGAATTGGTATGGTCTCGCCTCCTCTGACGATGGGACCTTCCTGGTGGCGGTTGCCTACGGAGGGCAGATTTATACCTCGACAAATAGCGGGGCGACATGGACCGCGCGGGACAGCGTGCGGAGTTGGCACACCGTTGCCTCGTCCGCGGACGGGAGCAAACTCGTGGCCGCGGTTTATGGCGGCCAGATTTACACTTCAACGAACAGCGGCGTGACGTGGTTTCCGACCCAAAGCAATCGGTATTGGACGAGCGTCGCCTCCTCGGCGGACGGCACCAGCCTCGTGGCGGTGGGCGATAATGATTATATTTACACTTCCACTGACAGCGGAGTAACGTGGACCCCCCGCGACAGTGTCCGTGGCTGGTTCGCTGTCGCCTCGTCCGCTGACGGCAGCAGGCTTGCGGCGGTGGAATACGGAGGCCAGATTCATACCTCGATGGACGGCGGGGCAACCTGGACCGCGCGGGACCACGTTCGGAATTGGTACACGATCGCCTCGTCCGCGGACGGGAGCAAACTCGTGGCAGCGGTTAATGGCGGCCAGATTTATACATCGGCGCCATTATTTGATGGAGGGCCAGGAGTATCGCAGCAGTTTCAGTACGCAGGGAATGGCGTGTGGCAGCCTTTGGGAATTTCCGCTAGTCAGATCCTGGGGGGTATTCCGCTGTCGTCACTAGCCGGTGCCGTTGTCACCAACAAACAAAACGGCCTGACATTGAACGGGACCTTCACCGGCGACGGTAGCGGTTTGATTAATCTCAATGCATCCCAGCTCACAAGCGGCTCTGTTCCTCCGGGCACGCTGACTAGCGTTCCTGCCGCCAATCTCACCGGCTCGGTTCCTTCCGCATCCCTGACCTCTATTCCCGCCGGAAACCTGACCGGCTCGATTCCACCGGGCGCGCTCACTTCCGTCCCCGCCGCCAGCCTTACCGGGACCATCGCCGACGCCCTTCTGCCCGCCAACGTGCCGTTACTCAATGGCACAAATCTCTTCACCGGCACCAACCGCTTCGCCAGCTACGTCGGGATCGGAACGACCAATCCGCAAGGCCAACTGCACGTGGTCGGCGCCAGCGGGACCAGCGGCGCAGCCCCGGGTCCAGGTGCTCCGGTGCTGCTGAGCGCAGGCAACGGGGGCGATGACAACACGCCTGTCGGCTCGGGCGGAAATGGCGGCGGCATAACGCTTGGCGGAGGACGCGGCGGAAACGACTCGAGCGGGCAGGGCGGCAGCGGCGCAACAATTGTGCTTCAGGGCGGCGCCGGCGCCGTTTCTGCCGGAGGCGCCGGTGGTAACATCGTTTTGACGCCAGGGGCTGGAGGATCTCCCTCCGGTCAATCCGGCAGAGTAGGGGTCGGCACATCTAATCCTGTCTCCTCTCTCGATGTCAATGGCACAGTGACAGCCACGAGCTTCAGCGGCAACGCTGGCGGATTGACCAACCTCCCCGCCGGAAACCTGGCCGGCACCGTGGCTGACGCCCGGCTTTCCGGCAACGTGGCTTTGTTGAGCGTCGCTCAAACTTTCAGCGGCACAAACATCTTCAACACCGCCATCGGAATCGGCACTAACAACCCGCAAGCCTCGCTGGACGTGAACGGCTCCCTGCGCATCAATCAGGGCACGAAATTCAGCCGTGTCCAGGACGGTGTCTTTACCGCCGGTCCTACCACGAACCTGGTGGTCACAGGTGTCTTCCCCATCGCATTCAGCAACACGCCGACCGTGGTGGCCACATCGCTGGCTCAAGCGGGCTCGGACTTTGGCGATACGTTTTGTGTGACGGTGAGAAAGGTGACCACAACCAATTTTGTGGTGAACATTGTGCGGGTGGACCAAACCAATTCTTGGGGACAAAACCTGCGCATCGCGTATCACGCATGGGAATGACACAAATATGAAAAGTATCAACATGAAACATTCAACATTCAGGGAATATTCAATGACCACACGCCTAGTGCTTCTGGTGCTTGGAGCCTGGTGCCTGGCGCTTCGCGCCGATGCCCAATATTCCATTGACTGGTTCAAATTCGCCGGTGGCGGCGGCACCAGCACCAACGCGCAATTCGCCCTCAGCGGCACCATCGGTCAGCACGACGCGGGGCAAACCATGACCAACGGACAGTTTTCGGTTACCGGCGGGTTCTGGGCTTTACCCCAGGCTGTGCAAGTAGAAGGCGCTCCGCTCCTGACCATCGCGCCGGCGGCGCCCGGCAGTGCCACAATTTCCTGGACACCTAATACTCCCGGCTTCGTCCTGCAAGAAACCTGGAGCCTGACGCCCGCCAATTGGACGAACTCGCTAAGCGGATCAACCAATCCGGTGTCCTTCTCGACGGCCGCGGCGGCAAAGTACTTCCGGCTACGAAAGCCATGAGACCAGAGCGGTCTAAACAATCCTGTTCCAAAGCGGCGACATTGTCGCCGCACACCAAAATCCTCTAGGTGTTTCCACTCAGGCCCCTTCGTGAGGGTCCCGCTATTCAACCCGCGCTGCTGAATTGAGAAA
>PSRM01000224.1 GCA_003176045.1 Verrucomicrobiota bacterium
GGCAAGCTGCGCTCGACTCGCCCAACAGAGTTGGGCGCTCCTATCGTCCAGCCGCCGTCACTGAGCGGATACTTAAATTCCCGTTTGCGACTTTGCAACTTTGCGTCTTTGCGTTAGATTCGCATTCCGCCAATACCCCTCGCCAGACTTGCTTCTGAAAGGGTTCCTCCCCATTCTCTAGCCTTCTTTGCGACTTTGCATCTTTGCGCCTTCTTGTCCGCCGTAGCCTTGGCGGAGGGGGATGCGTTAAATCCGTACAGGAGCGGTGCAGACAAAAGGACTTTATGTTCATCGTCATGGTTGCCTCGGAGTGCGCGCCTGTTGCCAAGGTGGGCGGGCTCGGCGACGTCATTCAGGGTTTGTCCAAGGAACTGTCCATGCGCGGACATGCTGTGGAGGTCATCCTTCCGAAATACGATTGCCTGAGATACGACCGCATCTGGGGGTTAACAAAAACGTTTAGTGATCTCTGGGTTCCCTACTTCAACCAGTGGATTCATTGCGACGTCTATTTCGGTTTTGTCGAGGGACTTAAATGCTTCTTCATTGACGCCCACTCGCCGCAGAACTTCTTCAATCGCGGCCTCTTCTATGGAAACCCCGATGACGGCGAGCGATTCGCTTTCTTTTGCCGCGCGGCCTTGGAGTTCCTGCTCAAGTCCGGCAAACACCCCGACATCATCCATTGCCACGATTGGCAAACCGCCCTCGCGCCGGTTCTGCTCTATGAAGTCTATCAACATCTCGGCATGCGGCACCCGCGTGTCTGCTACACGCTGCACAATGTCGGCCACCAGGGAATCCACGGCGAACAAATCCTGCGCCTGGCCGGCCTGAACCCCGCCACCCTCATGAACCGCGAGCGTCTAGCTGACGACCACCGCCCGGGCGCCGTGAACCTCATGAAAGGCGGCATCGTTTATTCGAATTTCGTCACCACCGTTTCCCCTCGGTATGCCTTCGAGATCCGCCATTCGAGTTTAGGCATGGGCCTTCAGCATGTGCTGGGAGTTCATCACCAGAAATTCGGCGGTGTTCTCAACGGCATTGATTACAACGTATGGAATCCCGAAATTGACCCGCACGTTCCAAAGCATTACTCGGTCGAAACGGTTGAGGACAAATACGCGAATAAAAGGGCGCTGCGGAACCGGTTCTGGTTGCGCGAGCAATTCAGCCCGATCATCTCCTTCGTCGGCCGCCTCGATCATCAGAAAGGTGTGGACCTGATCTTTCATGCCGTCCCGTACTGCCTTTGGCGCGGCTGCCAATTTGTGCTCCTGGGCTCCAGCCCCCACGGCCATGTGAACGCGGCTTTCTGGAATCTCAAGCGCAGGTTTAACGATCATCCGGACTGCCACCTGGAGATCGGCTATAACGAAGAACTGGCGCACCTGATCTATGCCGGCTCGGACATTATCCTGGTGCCGAGCGAATATGAGCCATGCGGCCTCACCCAGATGATCGGCCTTAAGTACGGAACCTTACCGGTAGTCCGCAACACCGGCGGCCTCGCCGACACGGTCTTTGACGCCAACCATGCGGCCAAACCGTATCACGAACGGAACGGCTTCGTCTTCAACGACTACAACTGGCCCGGCCTCGAATCCGCCCTGTCCCGCGCCATCGGCCTCTGGGGCCATTATCCAAACCATTTTCGAGAACTGATGATCAACGGCATGAAATACGATTATTCCTGGAACTATCCCGGCCAGCATTATTTGAATATTTATAACCATATCCGGGAACCATAGTGCAGAATTCAGGCGAATCCTCCTCCGAAGCAGCCGAGGTAACAAGGCCCTGATCAATTTCGGATTTCGGATTTCGAATTTCGGATTTTTTTGCCTGTTACGATTTCTCATAAATCCGATACCGCTTGTAAACCTTGCCTCCAATCGCATCCAGGACGCGGCACATCATGACATTATCCTCAAGAATCCAGGACGCCTCGGATTCGCGAACGCCGTGTTCGATGCCCACTTTTAAACCTTCGATGAGCATGGCCGATTCCAAGCCATTGCCGCGGTATTTCTCTTTCACTCCAAGAGTGAGCACCCGGGTGCGTGGCGGGCATTTCCAACCGAGGGCGTATGGGATGAAGCCGATGAGGTGTGGCGTGAGCAATCGGCCTTTCAGCGGTTGCATCGGGATGTTGTAGTCAGGCATGGCCAGCAGGAAGCCGACGGGTTCGCTGCCAGCTTCGGCGAGCCAAATCAGGCCCTCCATCAAGAGCGGTTTGAGACGGGCGGCCATGAAGTCTATTTCTTCATCGGTCATCGGCACAAAACCCCAATTCGCCTGCCAGGCCGAGTTATAGACTTCTTTGACCTTGCTGAGGTCCTGTTGGAGGGTCTTCTTGCGCACTGGGCGGAACGCGAGATTCGGGTTTCGCTGCCTGATTCGGGTGGAGATGCGATCGAGCCGGTCCATGGGGATCAGGGACAGATCCATGTGGTAGGCCAGCAGGTCTTTTGCTTTTCGAAAACCGTCAGCCTCCAGGAGCTTGGGATAATACGCCGGGTTATACGTCATCATGAACACCGGCGCTGAATCAAATCCCTCGATCAGCAAACCACATTCGTCGTTCGTGGTCGGATTCATCGGCCCCATCAACTTTTTAATCCCTTTCTGCGCGGCCCAATCGGATACCGTCTTGAAAAGCAGGCGACTGACATCCGGATTATCAGCCGATTCGTAAAAGCCGAAAAACGCCGCCGGTTCACGAGTGCCATCGTTGTAATTGCGATCAATGATGCCTGCTATGCGGCCAACGTCGCGTCCGTCAAGGGTCGCCAGCCAGAGCTGCATTTCGGCATGGTGGAAAAGCGGGTTGGCGTCGGTGAATACCTTTTTTAGATCCATGAGCAACGGGGCGACCCAATGCGGATCATCGCGGTAGATGAGATAACCGAGCTTCAGAAACCGCATGATGTTCCCGGATGTGCGGGCGAGTGGATGGATTTGGAGGCCGTTGCTCATGGATGATGCTGGAAGGAAGGATGCAGGAAAACAAAGGGCGAATCAAGGGGCAGGTAAGCCGCGGTTATTCATTGAAACCACGGATGAACACGGATAAGAAACCTCAAACTTCAAACTCCTATAATCATGCAAACTTCAAACTCCAAACTTCAAACACCATACGGGAGGCGTTTTGAAGATTGAGGCTTGAATGTTGCTTGAAGTTTGAACTTTGAAGTTTGAAGTTTGTAATTTCGTGCTTAAAGCCTTTTTCAACTGGAGTGTTGGAGTCATACACTTTTCTATTGACGAGTTCGCTTCTTTCTGGCGGGATACTGTAGATACCTACAACCAAGTGTAATCAGATGGCTAAGGTCATAGTCAGAAAGGGCAACGGATCACGCCTCGGCGCACCGTCGAAATACGACGCGCAGAACTCCGTCCTGTCCCAGAGCTACGGCTCGTTTGCGGATTTGCGCCGGGAACTCTCCGATTCCAAATCGGCTTTGGCCGAACGCGAGGAGCTGCTGAGAAGTTTTGCCGTGTGCGCCGATCCACAGCGAGCGTGGCTGTTGCTGGAGGATTATTTCGAGAAGCTTTCGCTTAGCCGCAAGGATTTTCCCGGATCGAATTGGTGGCCCCGGTTGCTTGCGGCAAAAGACAAGGGCCGGCTGGAGGAGGTCGCCTTCCTGTTCCTGCGCTCGCGACGACCGTTGCCGACTGAGCTGGGTCCGCACGCGGATATGGGCCGATTCGCGCAGATGGAAGAAGCCGCCCATGAGCAACAACTCATTCAGCACCTTGAGGACTGGCTGTTCCCGCCAAAGCCCGTCCACCTGGAAGCCCCGCGGGCCAGTCTCCGAGTGGTTTGTGAGCCTCAACCACAGGCCGGCCAAACGGCCTGGCACGGGCTGAGCGTGCAAATTTATCTGCAGCGATCTCGAACGCCCGAGAAGGTAAAATCCCTTGAGGAGATCATCGAACTTACTTCCCGCGCCGCCCACGAACGGGAACTCTTCTCGCCTGCCGATTGGGAATTTATCGAGTGGCTGGCCGAGGAGAAGCGCAGTCCCAGATTCCAGATACCAGGCCCCAGGCCCAGAGGGTTGGCTGCTCACAGCGATATTCACCACGGCACAGAAGAACAGGCAAAATCAGGAAACGGGAAAACTACGATCCTGCTGTCGGGCTTGGAACTGCTGCATTGGTTGACGTGCTGGGGTCAAACCGGACGCCTGGAATTGGCAGGGAGCGAAGGGCACAAGGCCCTTGAGTTTCACGGTGAGTTGGCAGAATTAACGCCACACCTTGAAAATGGCGATAAAGAACTCGCCCTAAATCATAAGCTCACCCCTCGCGGGGCGGCGAGTGTCGCTGTGGGTGAGGCGCGCTTTTTTAACAGCCGGCCGCCGCTGGCCTTGATCGGACATCGTTTTTACCTGGTTCGCAACGCGCCACCCCCAACGCTGCTGGAGCAATGGGCCATGGATGCCTCAGTACCGGTCCGCAAATTGAGCCATCGCTTACTCACTCATTTGCGCAAGACTCAATCCAACGGCGGCATGGATTGGGAGCAACTCTGCATTGCTCACCCTGCGCTGCCACAATTTGTCTTCGAACTGCTCGATGCCACCGTCCGACTGCGTCTCATGGCGAAAAGTGATCGCGACCAGAGCCTTTGGACCTGGACTGGGCACGAATGGCACCTTAAAGACGGACAAGCGCGCGGAGCTTCCGCGAAACCCGAGTTTCTGGACGACCCGCGGCTCGAGCCCGCCACACTCTGGCTGCGCCAGCTTGATTGGTTCACGCCCGAGCCTGGAGTCTGGTCTGGAGAGGCTACTGAGGCTTTCCTGGGATGCCTGGCCCGGGCCTGGGAAGATCGTCCGCGAGAAGCAGATTACCTGGGCAATACCGGTTTTCACCGTCTCTTCCTTGCACCCCGCAAGCTTCGTCCACGGCTGGTGGTGAGGGGCAGCGGCATTGATTGGTTGACGGTCTCCGCCGAATGGGAACAACAAAGCCTGAATCTGACGGCGGCTGACCTTCAGCGCCTCCAGACCGCCACCGGGCGCTTCATCAAATTGCCGGACGCAGGTTGGGTTGAGTTGGATGCCGATGCGGTCCAATCTGCCCAGGAGGCAATGGCAGACTTGGGCGTAGATGGTCTTGCGCCGCTGGCCCAGCGCATTGGCCTGGAACAGGCCGCGCACTTGGACTCAGCCGGCCTGGAGCGCTTCGGCGACTCGCCCGAAGCCCAAGCCATTCGCGAGCGTCTCAAGGATTTCAAAAGCGTTCCTGATACCGGGCTGCCAGCCTCCGTTCAGGCCGACATGCGCCCCTACCAGAAAGCAGGTTTCGATTTCCTTTGCCATCTTGCCCAAATCAAGCTCGGTGGAATCCTGGCCGACGACATGGGCCTCGGCAAAACCCTGCAAACGCTGGCGTGGATTGAATGGTTGCGATGCGGTAAAGCTGAGTCCAAAGTCCAAAGCCCCGCTCAGGAGTCAGCCAGCGACACATCTCAGTCGGAAATCCGAAACCCGAAGTCCGAAATCCGAAATCCTTCGCTGGTCATTTGTCCCGCTTCGGTGCTGCATAATTGGCGGAGGGAAGCCGAGCGTTTTACGCCGCAACTTAAAGTCCTGGTGCTGGAGAGCGGCGCGGCGCGACACAATCTGCGGAAGCAGATTCCGCAACATGATTTAATCGTCACAAACTACGCCCTGCTGCGGCGCGATCTGCCGGAACTGCAAAAATTTGCGTTCCGCGCAGTGATCCTGGATGAAGCGCAGTTCATCAAAAATCCCGGCGCGCAGATCACCCGATCCGTGAAGCAGCTCAAGGCCGAGCATCGCCTGGCCTTGACCGGCACGCCCCTCGAGAACCGATTGCTGGACCTCTGGAGCATCGTGGACTTCGTCCAACCCGGTTATCTCGGCAACCAACAACAGTTTTCCGAGAACTACGAACCCGGCGGTGAACACGCCGAATCGGCCCAGCGCATCGCACGCAAACGGCTATCCGCCAAACTGCGCCCGCTCCTGCTGCGCCGACTGAAAAAGCATGTTGCCAAAGATTTGCCTGAGCGCATCGAGCAGAGACGCGATTGCGATCTCGGCGAAGATCAGCGCAGGCTTTACCTCGCGGAACTGCGCCGCAGCCGCGAGCAGGTCATGAAAACGGTGGCCGAGAAGGGTCTGCGCCAGAGCAAAATCCATGTGCTCGCCGCCCTCACGCGGTTGCGACAAATTTGCTGCCACCCCAAACTGGTCGGCAACGAAACCGCTTCAGGCAAGACAGAGATTCTCTTTGAATTACTCGATCCGCTGGTTGGAGAAGGTCAAAAGGTCCTGGTCTTCAGTCAATTTGTGCAAATGCTCGAGTTGCTCCAGGCCGAATGTCAGCAGCGCAACATTCCCGCCCATATCCTTACTGGCGCAACCCGTGACCGCCAGCAGGTTGTCGGCGCCTTTCAAGATGACCCGAACGCCGCCGTCTTTTTATTAAGCCTCCGCGCCGCAGGCACCGGCCTGAACCTCACTACCGCGAGTTATGTCGTCCTGTACGATCCGTGGTGGAACCCCGCCGTCGAGGCCCAGGCCATTGACCGCTCTCACCGCATCGGCCAGACCCGCACCGTCAATGCCTACCGCTTGATCTCGCCCGGAACCGTCGAAGAAAAAATCTGGGACCTCCAGCAGCGCAAAGCCCAAACCATAGCCGACGTCCTCGGCGAAGAAGGCTTTGCCCGCAGTCTTTCAAAGGCGGATTTGGAGTATCTCTTTTCAGAAGAATGAGTAATATTACTCTGGTAAATGTCAGCTATCCTTGAAATCCCAGAAGTTCGAAAAAGGGTTTCTCCACTTACACCCGAGGAATACCATCGCCTGGATGAGTTCAATGAGCATGGGCGCCGCACGGAGCTGATCCGAGGCATCGTCATTGAGAAAATGTCCAAGTCCCCCTTGCACAGTTATCTGGCTAAACGGTTGTACGATATTATCACGGCTCTCGCCCCCAAGGGCGTAGTCATTCGCCGCGAGGATCCTCTGGCACTTGCCGATTCCGAACCGGAGCCCGACATTGCAGTGGTCCGCGGCTCAGACAAGGACTTCCTGAAGGATCATCCCCGTACCGCCGAATTGGTAATCGAAGTGGCGGTTTCCAGTGTCTTGCTGGATAGGGAGAGCGCTTCACTCTATGCCGAAGCCGGCGTAAAGGAGTACTGGATTGTCTTAGGCAACGAGAAAAAGATCGAAGTCTATCGCCATCCGCAGAGTGGCCATTACAAGGAACAAACTCTGCTCGGGCTGGATGAGGCCATCCAGTCTCCCGTAGTTCCAGAGATCCGCATTCGCCTGCGCGAGCTATTTCTCTGAGCCTCTCTGAGCCGAAACCAAGTTCCGCCAAAGCACCCCTGAGGTCCTTCCTACCAACGCAACCCGTCTTTCACTTCATCTTTCACTTTGTCTTTCACTTTGTCTTGGATAGCAAAGGTTCAAGGCATCGCGACTTTCCCGAGCTTTGGAGCTTGAAGTTTGGAGTTTCTCTGGAGCTTGGAGTTTGATGTTTGGAGTTTGAAGCACCCGACACCCCGGGTTTTCTCCCTATATGCCTTTGCCCTTGAAGCGTATTAGGCTGCTTGGTGGAACAAGGTCCGGCATCGTGTGGTGTCGGTTTTCATCCAAAACATCAATCAAGGAAAGGCAGGTTATATGAGAAAGCAGTTACTCCGAATCATGGTGTTCTGTGCCGCATGCCTTGCGCTGGCGGCGCAGGCTCAGTATTCGGGCAGTTCATCCAGTCCGTCCAGTCCGTCCAGTCCATCGAGTCCGTCACAAGGATCGGCGGCCGGTCAACAGAGTGGTGAATCAGGTTGGGTCGGGCGTCATTTCAGCCCGACAGGCCGGATGCAGCACCAGGATATCAAAGCCAGCCAGCTAAATGGCGCGGAAATCAAGAGTTCTTCCGGCGAAACCCTCGGCACCATCAGTGATTATATCGTGGATGCCAATTCGGGCCGCCTTGATTTCGCGATCTTGACGCTGAGTTCAAGCGGGACCAGCAGCGGCTCAGCCACGAGTCCTTCGGGCACTACGAGCGGCAACGAGAGCAGCAGTTCCAGCACACCTGGCACTTCAAGTTCGACCCCGTCCAGCAGTTCAAGCTCAAGCGCTGCGACCAGCTCGACCGGCACCAGTGCCGGAAAACAGGTTGCTGTGCCCTGGATGCTGTTGAGGTTGGCCCAAGCCACGGGCGCCGCGACAACGACCGCTACCCCGAGCTTCACATTCAGCGGGGAGAGCACCAAGTTGCAGTCCGCTCCAAGTTTTGATGCGAGCACTGACATTTCGCAAAAGAGCTGGCGCCAGCAGGTGTTCTCGTTCTTCGGGTTAACGCCTGGCTCGGCCACCGGCGGCGCGGAATCGCCTGGCGGCACCAGCGGCTCCAGCAGCAGCAGCCCGTCCAGCAGCACTCCGCCTAGCAGCAGCGGCACTACTCCTTCATCGGAGCCTTACACGCCGAAGCATTAGAACAATTTGCGGCGCCGGATGGGTGAGGGCCGGCGTTGCAACCCGGTTGGGTGGTGGATACTGAAACAGGGTTGAGGGCATTTCAGTGCCACCGCCCGTTTGCTGTACAGTAGCAGCCGACGTGAGGAGGCGTTGATAAATCCGAAATCCGAAATCCGAAGCCCGAAATTGATCAGCGCCTCCTCTCGTGGGCTGTTATAATTTCAGCGTGTGCGCGTAGCCGCCAACGCAAGTCGGCGCTGCTTTTTATCCAGCGGCTTGACACAGAAAGCACCCGCTAACTGTGATGTTCGAGAAGGAGATCTTTGAGCCGGCGGCTGGGGGGCGCTTCTGGCTCGGTTAGGCGTGGGCGGTGGATTCGAGCGGTGCTTCTTCGGAATCAGCCTCGACGATGTCGTGCTCGATGTCCGGGTACTCCCGGTTCAATTCGGCAGCGAGACGTTCGGCCGCGTCGCGCTCAAGCAGCTTGGTTCCTTTTCCGGTGCGTCCGTTGGTTTTTGATTTCCATTGAATTGCGTAACGTTTTTGCATCCCCGGTTCTGTAAACCGATTTAAGATGATTTTAACTGGGTGAAAACCCGAAAAGCCGCCGCATTTTTTGCGCTTTTCCGTACAGAGCCGCGACCGTGAGGGAGCGCTAATCCCCGCCGCTTGTTCCTGGCTGGTTCGTCCACTGATTGTGCAACCAACTTGGCTGGAGGCTTGCTCACGCGCGCGGCTCTGTTCAGGGCCGGTACCGCTTGCCGCGCCTCAGCGAGGCGAAGGCGGGTGAGGGAGCGCCTGGGAGCTAACCTATTTTCGGGAACTCTCGAGATAACCGCTAAAAGCAGCCTGGGTGATCGCCTCCTGGGTCCATTGGCCAGGAAGGAATTCGCCCGCTAACGCGCCGTTGGACATAACCAGGATCCGGTCGCACAGCGCCATCAACTCGGTCAATTCGCTCGACACCACAACGAGGGCTTTCCCTTCACCAGCCAAATCTCGCAGCAATTGGTAGATCGCGTCTTTTGCTGCGACGTCTATTCCGCGGGTAGGCTCGTCGAATAATAGCACCTGGCAATCGCGGGCCAGCCAGCGGGCGACCACGACCTTTTGTTGCGTGCCCCCACTCAATTCGGAAACCGGCTGCTCCATCGAAGCGCAGCGGACGGCCAACCGCTTGCACAGCTCAGAGGAAGTGGCGGTCTCGGCCCGAGTATCGAGCCAGCCAGCCCGCCGCGAATGGCGGGGCAGAGTAGCGAGTGTCGTGTTGACGCGGACGGACTGACTCAGCAACAGACCTTGCTGCTTGCGGTCCTCCGGAACCATGCCGATGCCCGCGCGAACCGCGTCCGCGGGTTGGCGGATGACCACGCGCCGCAGTTCGCAAGAAGCGGCATCAGGATCGCGAAGCGTTTGGAGTGCGGCGTATTCCGCCGCTTTCGTTTTCTCGGTGGAGCGGGCGGAAGACGTGGGGACATCGCGCACCATCCTGCTCGGCGAGGCTTCGCCCGCCTCGACTCTGCCCACAAAAACCTGTCCGCTCTCTTTCGGCTCCGCTCCAAAAATGGCGCGGAGTGTTTCCGTTCGGCCTGAACCGATGAGCCCCGCAATGCCCAGGATTTCGCCACGGTGTACCTCGAAGCTCACATTTCTCACGCGATCGCCAGCATTCATATTGGAGACGCGCAGGGCAACTTCAGCCTTAACTCGTTGGCTGGCTTGCTTCCGCTCCGGCAAATCATGACCAACCATTTCCCGCACTAATTCTGTGGGGGCAGTTTGGTCCGCAGGATGCGTCGCCACCCGCCGCCCATCGCGCAGAACCGTCACGCGGCCCGCGATCCGCCGGATTTCGTCCATGCGATGGCTGATGTAGATGACGCCTACCCCCTCCCTTTGCAACTTCCGAATGTTTTCAAAAAGCCGTTCGATCTCAGGGTCGGTTAAAGCGGCTGTCGGTTCATCGAGGATGAGGATTCGGCAGTTCAAGGCAAGCGCTCCGGCGATCTCGACGAGTTGCTGATGCCCAACTCCCAGCCGCTCGGCAGGCATCGCGGGATCCAGATCGCCCAGGCCAACCCGAGCCAGGGCCTGGCGCGCCTGCTGGTGCAGAAGGCTGTAGCGGACGAACCCCGCCCCGCGCGGGAGCCGGTTGAGGAAAATATTTTCTGCCACGCTCAACGTGCCGATCACATTCAACTCCTGAAGCACCATCACAATACCCGAATGTTCGGCTTCGATTTTCGAGCGTGGCTTCCATTGCCGGCCCTCGAGCTGCACTTCACCACTGTCGGGCATTGTCAGACCGCAAAGGATTCGTGCAAAAGTGGATTTCCCAGCACCGTTGCTGCCGATAAGCGCGTGAACTTCACCGCGCTCCAGATCGAAGGAGAAATCTGTGAGAACGGGGACGCTGTAGCTCTTGCGCAGGGCGCTGACGTTCAACAACGGCGGCATGAATCGATTGAACAACAAAGAGACAAAGAAAGAAAGCGCACACTTATTTTGCCTGCGTGCAAATTATATTGAACCATGCCGCCCAGCTCCCAAAGCGCGGATCTGTGCGCGCGCTCCAAATTCCGGCCCGCAGGGGAGATGGGCCACTTGACACCTGACACTCGACACCTGACACTTTCTTTCAATGGGCCGCTCTTATTGGTTCGAATGTAGCAGATGCGGATACCGGGCTCGGGTTTCCGGCGGAGAAGACAGGGGCCTGGATTTCTTCGTCCAGACGCTCCTGTGCCGGGATTGCAAGCACCTTTACGATGCGGTCATTCGAGTCCGGTTTCCCATCACCCCACGGACCGTAGTAAAACAGCGGATGTTCGGTCTTCAAGGGATGCGACAGGTATTAGGTCCGACGCATACGCCACCCCATTTCCTTGGAGCATTGAATCGCTTGCCTCTAAACGATTTGTGGCGCTTCCGGTGGGTTCCATATCAGCTTCAATGTCCGGTCTCCAGATTACACAAGGTGCGGAGCTGGAATTACCCAGACCGCTGCCCGAGATGCGATACACCACTGGAGAAGAATGTGCTGCCGTATCGTATTTGGGACTAGTCGCGAAACACGCAGGCTTGTAAACCACGAATGGACACCAATGGACACAAATCCCTCACAACAAGATCGTAGCAGCCGAGGTAACGAGAAAAGCATAGCATTGACCGGAGAGGGTACAGGGGGCGGAGCGTCAATGCTAT
>PSRM01000233.1 GCA_003176045.1 Verrucomicrobiota bacterium
ATGACGGTCCCGGCTTGATCCAGTTTATTGGTCACGCGCCCATATTGGTCGTAAGTCCACCGCGTACTGCGCCCGGCGTCGTCGGTCAAGGACAGCAAGTCGCCTGCGGCGCTGTTGGTGTAGAGCAGGATTTCATTGTTGGCATCGGTTTCCGAGGTCTTGCGGCCGGCGGCGTCGTAAGCGTATTCGGTGCCGAAGCCAAGCTGGTTGGTGTAAGCGACGAGGCCGCGGGCCGAATAATAAAAGTGCTCGACCCCGCCGTCCGGGTAACCCCGCGTCAGGACCCGATTCAGTTTGTCATAAGTGTTGGTGACGGTCACGCCGTTGATGTCTGTAACATACTGCGGACGGTCTTCATTGTCGAAAAGGGTTTGCTGCTCGGTGACCAGCGAGTTCAACACATTGGTGACCAGACTCTGGTTGTTGTAATAGAAATAGCGATAGGTCGAGCCGTCGGAGGTGGTAGTCACCCGCTCCAGCGAGTCGAACCAGTTGGTGACTGCATAGGCGTCCGGGTAGAATGTCCGGAGCCGGTTGCCCTGGAAATCGTAAGCGAAAGTGATGACCTGTTGGACGGGCGTGTTCCAGGCGTTGGTCTGGCTCAGGAGCGCACCGCAGTCGCAATAGCCGTAGCGAGTGACCACGCCGTTTTCATTTGTGGCGGCCACCAACTGACGGAGGCCGTTGAATCCGGAATAGCTCCACTGGCCCAGCCGGTCCTTCCTGGCCGTCACGTCGAGGGCCGTATAGATATTTGAAATCGTCGTGCCGTCCGGGTAACTGATCCCAGTCAATCGTCGAAGGTTGTCCCAGTAGAGCGTGGTGAGCAGGTTGCGCGGGTCGGTGTTGGTCGCCACCAGGTCGGCGTTCCAGGTGTGCCAGGTCTGGTTAAAACCAAACGCCAACACGCGGACAACGGTGAGCACTATCGGCGATCTGATTCACATTCACCATTGGGTGTATTCCCCAAAGAGCTGGTGGCCGCGAGTTGGCGTTGGTCAGGGCTAGGGACAAAGTCCACCACAGTAGGGCAGGCTTTCCAGCCTGCCGGTTCAGTGGGCTTTTCAGCCCCCTGAACCACCGCATTGTAGTGTCGCGACGCTGGAAAGCGTCGCAACCGGCAGGCTGGAAAGCCTGCCCTACGGACTTTGTCGGTAGCCCTGTGGCGTTGGTGCAAGCGGTTTCAATTTACTTGCGCCGGACTCGCCAGAAGATAGAATGTTCCTTGAATTTAAACCCCGAAGCAAAACCGCCCGCGTGTGCGGATGTGTTGTTTCGGACAGACTCTAATCGTGCTTGCCATATGAACTTTTCGCGACGTGATTTTCTGAAGACAACCTCCGTGGCTTGCGGGGCGGCCGCGCTCTGCGGCTGGGACTGGCAAACCGAAGCGGCGCAGGCTGAGGCGGTGGATAAACACGCGCTGGCGGACGTGGCGCTTCGCTATGCGAAGAAACTCGGAGCTGGCTATGCCGACATCCGGATAAATCGCTATCGTTCGGAAGCCATTTTTACCCGCGAGCAACGCGTGCAGGATGTGACACGCGAGCAGGACTTCGGGTTCGGCGTGCGTGTGCTGCTCAAGGGGGCGTGGGGTTTCGCGGCCAGTCCGCGCGTGACGGCCGAAGCGGTCCGCCGCGTTACCGAGCAGGCCATCGAAATTGCGCGCGCCAACAGCGCTTATCAGCGCAAACCGGTGAAGCTCGTCTCGACCCCCGCAGTTAAGGCCCAGTGGAAGAGCGCTTATGAAAAGGATCCTTTCGAGGTTCCCGCAGATAAAAAAATCGCGTTCCTGCTGGGCCTGAACGAAGCGGCGATGAGCGCTAAAGGCGCCAGCTTTGTTAATTCCTTCCTTTTTTTCAACAATGAGCAGAAGTTCTACGCTTCGACCGATGGCTCGCGCATCGAGCAATACATTATCCGCACGGCTCCGTTTTTCACGGTGACGGCCGTGAATCGGAGCGCCGGAGATTTTCAAACGCGCAGCAGCCTGGCAGGGCCACAGAGCATCGGCTATGAATACCTTGAGAATTACCCATGGCTGAAGGATGCGAAGCAGGCCGGAGAGGAAGCGGTGGCCAAGCTGCAGGCCAAACCGGTCGTTCCGGGCAAATTTGACCTGCTCCTGCATCCGTCGCACCTGTGGCTGACCATCCACGAGTCAGTCGGCCATTCCACCGAGCTGGATCGCGCCTTGTTGTGGGAGGCGGATTACGCGGGCACAAGCTTTCTGACGCCAGACAAGACCGGCAAACTCGAGTTCGGCTCAAAAATCTGCAACTTTTACGGCGACCGGACCCAGCAGCACGGGCTGGCGACAGTGGCTTACGACGACGAAGGTGTTCCCGGCCAGCGCTGGCCGCTGGTCAAGGACGGCCTTTTTGTGGGCTGGCAAACCACGCGCGACCTTGCGCCGCTGATCGGGCAGAAAAAATCCAACGGCTGTCTGCATGCCGATAGCTGGCGCAGCATCCCCTTCCCGCGCATGCCCAATGTGTCGCTTGAACCCGCCCGCGGAAATGTATCACTCGAAGACCTTATGGGGGGGATTGACAACGGCATTCTGATTTTCGGCAACGGCAGTTGGTCCATTGACCAGCAACGTTACAATTTCCAATTTGGCGGGCAGACGTTCTGGGAAATCAAAAACGGCAAGCGCGGCGAGATGCTGCGCGACGTCGCCTACCAGTCACGCACGACCGATTTTTGGCATGCCTGCGACGGTCTGGGCGGCCGGGCCACTTACGAACTCAACGGCGCGGCCAATGATGGAAAGGGCGAGCCCGGCCAGGCCAATGCCGTCAGCCACGGCTGCCCAGTCACCCGCTTCCGCCAAATCAACGTCCTCAACACCGCCGCAAAAAAGGCGTAGCCAATGATTTCTAACCACGGATGAGCCCAGGGCGACGGAGCATAGGGCCCTTGTGAATAGTGAATTGTGAGTAGTGAATAGACGGCCCGCACCCGTTAAATAGGTTACATGAGTTACACGGTTACATGGGAAAAGCGCGCGTTAGTGCGTTTGCACAATATTTCTTGTTATGATTGCGCGAACGGATTCTAGAAAACACAGCACCAGTCCTCCAATTTTCACGTTTCACGTTTCACGTTTCATCCCTATGTAACCATGTAACTCATTTAACCTATTTAACCTATTTAACTTAATTAACTCGGTTAACCCAGCTCTTACTCTCACGTTTCACGCATCACGTTTCACGTTTCACGTTTCACGCATCACGTTTCACCTTCCCTATGCTCCTCTCCGAATCTGAAATCAAATCCGTTTGCCACCAACTGCTGTCCTGTTCGACGGCCGACGACGCGGTAGCGTCTGTCGACAGCGAGGATTTTGCCCATCTACGTTTTGCCGCCAATGGTTTCACAACCTGTGGCAGGCGCGAAAATGCCTCCGCGAGCATCACCGTCTGGATTGGGCGCAAGCGCGGCTCGGCTTCGGCCAACGATCTTGCCCCGGACGCCTTGCGCAGTGCCGTCCAGCAAGCCGAGGAACTTGCTCGCAACGCGCCGGAAGACAAGGAATATGTTCCCACGCTGGGTCCCCAAACCTACAAGCCAGTGAGCGGATACGTCGAAGCCACCGCGAACGTGAATGTGATGGACCGCGCCAAATCCATAGATGCGATCATCCGCGAGTGCGAAAAGCAAAACACCATTGGCGCGGGGTTCCATCACAGCAGCGGCAGCGCGTCCGGATTCGCCACGCGAAACGGCAATTTCCATTATGATCGTTCCAGTCTGGCCAGTCTCTCGGTAAGCGCGCGAACGCCCGACGGCGGCAGCTCCGGCTATTTTCTGCGAAACCATTTCGACATTGCGAAGCTCGACACCGCCCGCATTGCGCATGAGGCAATCAAGAAAGCGCTGACATCCCGCGAACCACGCACGCTCGACCCTGGCGTTTATTCGGTCATCCTGGAGCCGCAGGCCGTCAGCGATCTCGGCCGAATTATGTTTGACGCGCGCAGCGCCGACGAAGGCCGCAGCCCTTATTCGGCGCCCGGCGGAAAAACCAAGCTTGGCCAGCAGCTATTTGATGAGCGCCTGAATTTCTACAGCGATCCGTGGCACCCCGAATTGCCGGGTTCAGCCGCCGCCGATTCCGGAATCCCCGCGCAAAAGATTTATTTTGTTCAAAAAGGCGTGCTCGAAAACCTGCATTACTCGCGCTACTGGGCGAAGGAAAAAGGCAAGGAGCCGACACCCGGCCCGGTCAATTCCATCCTTGAAAGCACCGCCGCCACATCCAGCCTCGACGAGATGATCAAAGCGATGGATCGCGGCCTTCTGGTCAGCCGTTTCTGGTACATCCGCGGCGTGGACCCGCGCACCGCTCTATTCACCGGGCTCACCCGCGATGGCGTTTGGTATATTGAAGGTGGGAAAATCCAGTACCCGGTGCGCAACTTCCGGTTCAACCAAAGCGTGCTCGAATTGCTCGCGCCGGGCAATGTCGAGATGATCGGCCCTTCCGAGCGCGTCAGCGGCTCCGAATCTCAAGGCAACAGCGCCGCCCTCGTCCCCGCCCTGAAAGTGAAACAGTTCCATTTCACGTCCCTGTCGGATGCGGTCTGACCCCGCCACACTGCATATCTCGCAGCGCGGCGGAGCCGGGTCCAAGACGGGAATTAACCGCGGATTACGCGGATTACGCGGATATTGCTCCTTATCCGCGTAATCCGCGTAATCCGCGGTTTTCAACTCCTACTGAAAAGCAAGATGCGGGCTTAGCAGTTCGCATATTTCCAATTGCGCGGCTTTCCTTGCGAAAGCCAGGCAATCGTGGTTGCTAGTCGTTTGGCTCGGGTCTCCTCGCGCTTGGCCTCTACTAGCCACTCGACATATTCCTTTTTGTGGCTATAAGTGAAGCCATCGAACGTCTTTAGCGCCCTGGCGTTTTTCTTTAACGCGGCGCTAAGATAGTCCGGCACAACCAGTTCCTTTTTTACGGCCCTCGGTTTTGGCTTTTTGATGCCTTCTTCGTTCAGGCGCACAGCTTCTTTCAAGCAATCAAGCAGCAACTTGTCTGAGGGCAGATCCGCCAGCGAAGTTATCCGGCCAAGCTGGCCCATGGCTTCGTCGGATTTGTCTGAACCCCCGAGCCTTTCCTTCACCAGCGAGTGCTTCCAGCAGCCAAAGGCGCAGTGCTCTTTGAAGGCTGCCATGCTGCAAAGCATCCCCTTGTACATGAAGGATGGCATCCTCCATTTGATTGTTTCTTCCACCTCCGGGCAGGCGGTGTGCACGATTTTGCGAAGGTGTTTCAATATCGGCCGGGCAAATTCAGCCGACCGCGCGATGTAAGCATCAACTTGAGGATTCTTTTTGGTCATGCGCCCGATCTTAACGCAAAGGCGCAAGGAAGCAAAGGCGCAAAGGAGAAGTAGGGTACGGTAACGTTCGAACGAGAGTCAGCGTATGGAAAAATTAAGCGACCGCCAATTGCCCTCTAGTATTAGATGTGGACCGTTCATTCTTTCAGGCGCAAGGCTGCCATCATCCGGCGGTCCTTACGCAATTGCTCGCCGAGGGAAGATCTGCGGTTGGGACTTCCTATCCATTGCCAATCCACGACAGCGCCGGCATGAACCAAACGCTCAACCACCTCAGCGTAACGCGCATTCTGGAACTCCGGCGCTGGATTGTTCCATCCGTAAACGGCCCAGCCCAACGGCGTGCCGCCGTGTATCCGGTCCATCACATTCACCGGCGCGTTGGTCTTTAGCAACAAGTCCACGACCTCTGTATGGCCGCCATAAGCCGCCCAGTGCAGTCCGGTTTGTCCATGCATGAAATCCCAGTCCGGCTCAAACTTCCTGCCAATCAAAAATCTGACCACCTTCACGTGACCATACTCACAGGCCCAGATGAAACCATAATTCAACTGCTCCTGCGTGGCGCCCCTAATTAATTTGCCACGCCGGTCAATAAACTGGGCCAGCGCGTCCAGGCGACCCGTTCCCGCCGCGCCCTCAAGATCCAGGCGCGCGCCGCGATTGGCCAGGAACATCGCGGCATCGCCGCGTCCGTTGTGCAAGGCGGCGATCACCGGGTTCCATCCACCGGGAATGCCGTTGACGTCAGCTCCGGCTTTCAGCAGCACCTTTAGCAGGCCAATCTGCACGCCAGCAACCGCTGGATGGACGCTGGTGGCGACCAGTCCCAGAGTAGTCGAACCGGTGCGTTCCGGATAAAGTCTTCGGCCCGCCAAACCATAATCCAGATCAGCGTCAACTTCAGCGCCGGCTTTTATCAGCATCTCGGCTATTTTCACGGCATTCCCTGGAGTTTTTTGACGGTAGCCCTCGACACCGTTTGCGCTCACGTAATGCAGGAGGGTCGCCTGGTGCTCGCGCGTCGAGCGCGCTCGGATAAGTTCCGGGTGGTTCCCGATCAACAACTTGAGAGTGGCAAGGTCCCCCCTGGTTACCGCTTCGACAGCGAGTTCAAACTTCAAGACGCAAGACTCCTTATTGGCCAGTGCCTCGATGTGCTTCTTCAGGTTCAACCATCCCGCAAAGCCGTGCCAGCGCGCCACTATGGTCTGCGCATCTGCCAGAGTCACTTTTGCTTTTCGAATTTCCGAATGGGTCACACTGTTTCGATCATTGGTATTGGCCCGCCCGGGCAGGCGTGGATGGTGTTGCCTGATGCAGCGCAGCGCCTCGGGGTCTCGGGCGCGGTATGCTCGGATCAGGTCCCTGGCTTGCCTCTCATATAGCCCCAGGCCCGCCCGGACCGATAGTGCTTTGAGGGTCATTTGAATCATGTTATACAGAGCGCCATAAGTGACTGCGCCGGGTCAGGGGACCCGGCCTACAAATACCTGTAGGCCGCGTGCCCTCACGCGGCAGGTCTTATGACGTTCCGTATAAAAAGTAACCCATGCAATCGAAATCTGCAGATCAATCGCGGGTTCGTTCGGTGCTTTTTGGTCTCGCGTATTTTGTCGTGGGTGCGGTTTCCAGCGCACTGCCGGGTGCAACAGCGTGGTCCGATCAGAGTGGCCGTATCTGGCGGCTTGCAGCCTGGGCGATTAGCGGCCTGGTGTTCGCGACGCACATCGGGTGCGAGCATTTTCGAGGGCACAACTCGCCTCGCTCGATCGCGCTGCACGTTGCGCTGGCGGTTGCGATCGGGGCTTTCGGCTTGGCCGTTTCGGCGACTGCGCATTCACTGGTGACCTCGCACTATCGACCTGCGTACCTGGTCGCGCTGGTCGCATGGCCAGCCATTATCGCGGTTCCCGCGTTTCTCATTGCACTCGGGCTGAGCGCGATTCTCGCCCGATTGCTACGGCGGTAACTCGAAAACAAATCTTCCCCCTTGACAATCTAGGGGAACACGGCTACACTCCCCTAGAATATCTATTAAAGCTTATGCTCACGACCAAAGCTGAACTGCTGCAAGGGACCCTGGATCTGCTCATTTTGAAAACCCTGACCACTGGCCCGCTGCACGGCTATGCGATCGCCCAGCACATCCAGCAGCGCTCGGACGACATTCTGGTGGTCGAAGAAGGCTCGCTTTATCCGTGTCTCTATCGGATGGAGGAAAAGGGCTGGATTGCGGCTGCGTGGGGGAAGTCAGACAACAATCGCCGGGCGAAGTTTTATACTTTGACCCGCGCCGGACGCAAGCAATTGGAAGAGGAAACGGCCATTTGGGAACGGGTTCACCGGGCGATCACGCTGGTGTTGCAGGCGGCCTGATGAGTCCTTCATGCGATTAGAATGAACCCATTCCTGACACTCTGGCGCCGGATTCGCTCGCTCGCACAGCGACGCGCCGTTAAGCGGGAAATTGACGAGGAGTTGCGCTTCCACATCGAGCAGCGCACGCAAGAGAACATCGCCGCCGGAATGTCCCCCGAAGAAGCAGCGTGCGAAGCACGGAAAAAGTTTGGGAATTTGCAGAACATTCGCGAGGAATGTCGCGAAACCCGCCGGGTGAATCTTGGCGAAAGCGCCTGGCGAAACTTCCGATTCGCCTGCCGCCAACTGGCGAAGAGCCCCGGTTTTACCCTCATGGCGGTGCTGATGCTGGCCCTGGGCATAGGCGCGACCACGGCGATTTTCAGCGTGGTCTATGCCACGCTTTTTGAACCACTGCCGTATCCCAAACCTCAGCAACTGGTCATGGTTTGGTCACAGTTCAAGCACATGCGCAACTCCGTCTCGCCGGGCGATTTCCTGGAGTGGAAACGGCGCTGTCATTCTTTCCAATACCTGGAAGCCTGGACCGGCGGCACGTTTTATGTGGGAACTCCGGAAAGGCCCGAACAGGTCCAGGCTGCGCTGATGACGCCGGGCTTTTTCCGAATGACAGGCACACCCATGAAGCTGGGCCGCGACTTCCTGCCTGAAGAAGGAGAAGTGGGCCGAGACCACGTGGTGATCATGACGCACCGGGCGTGGACGCAGTTCTTTGGCGCCGACGAGGGGATTATAGGGAAACAAATTCGCATGAACGGCGAACTTTACACCGTCATCGGCGTCGCCCAGCCCGGCATGCGGGACCGGCAGTCGTCCCAATTCATGATGCCGCTGGCGTTCAAGCCGGAGCAGGTTGACCATAAATCACACTCGCTTCGTGTGATGGGCCGGTTGAAGGATGGAATACCCATCCGCAGGGCGAAGGCCGAATTCAACATAATTTCCAGTCAACTCGCCGCCGAATTCCCGCAGACCAACCCGGACTGGTACGCCAGTGTCGAACCGTTGCAAAATAATTTCATCCCCGAGACGACGATACGCAATCTCTGGATGTTGCTGGGCGCAGTGAGCTTCCTGTTGTTAATTGCCTGCGTCAATATCGCCAATCTCCTGCTGGTGCGCGGCACGACGCGCCAACATGAGGTTGCCATCCGGGCCGCGCTCGGGGCCACACGCCGGCAACTGTTTGCCCTTGTTCTGCTCGAAAGCCTGTTATTGGCGATCGTTGGCGGCGCATGCGGTGTTTACCTGGGCCGAATAATCATCAATGGCATTCTGGCGATCCTGCCTGCTCAGATGCTGCCGTCGGAGGCTGATGTAAGGATTAGCATGCCGGTGCTGGTGTTTACATTCGTTGCGAGCCTGACGACCGGCCTGCTTTTCGGTTGCATGCCCGCCTGGAAGGCGAGCCGGCTTGACCTCAACGAAGTGCTCAAGCAAGGCGGGCGCAGCCTGGGCGGCGGAGGACTGGGTTTACGCCGGGCGCTGGTGGTGGTGGAATTTGCCCTGGCGCTGACTTTGCTCGCCGGGGGCGGCCTGGCGCTGCGCAGTTTCTGGAACCTGACCCGTCTCGATCTTGGCATCCGCACGGATCATGTCCTGACTTTCTTCCTTCCGGTCCCGCAGACCCGATTCAAGGACCCCGAGCGCATCAGCCCCTATTTCCACCAAATGCTCGATAAAATTCAATCAGTTCCCGGCATCGAAACCGCGTCCCTCACTACGGTGATGCCTTTGCTCGGAACAGGGCCCACCTGGCCGTTCCGGGTTGTTGGAGCGCCGCCTCTGGAGCCCGATGAACGTCAGGATGCCGCCTTTGCGATCGTTACGGAAGGATACTTTCAGACCTTCGGCATTCGCGTCACACAAGGGCGCCATTTTACCGAACAGGACACTGCCAGCACAATGCGGGTTGCGATGGTGAACGAAGCCTTTGCCCGCGAGTATTTTTCGACTGCAGATCCCCTGGCCCAGCGTATTGTTGCGAAACAGCTCGTGCCCGGCAACCCGAAAGGCGGTCCTGAAATCGAATGGCAGATTGTGGGGGTAATCCATGACACACGGGGCGGGGACTCGCTTCGGGGCGAGGTGGCGCCGGCCGTTTATCTGCCCTTCTGGCAGAGCCCATGGCCGCGAGCGGGGGTGGCGGTGCGCACGATGAGTGAGCCGGGAGGGATCACGCGCAGTCTTGCGACCGCGATTAGCTCGGTGGACGCGGACATTCCCCTGGCTGGGGTCAAAACGATGGATCAGATTTTGACTGAGACGCTATCCTTCGACCGCTTTGGGATGGTCCTCTATGGCAGTTTCGCCGCGCTGGCCCTGGTGCTGGCCGCCATAGGCATTTATGGCGTAATGGCGTTCGCCGTCGCGCAACGGACGCATGAGTTCGGGGTGCGGATGGCGCTGGGAGCTGCCGGGGCGCAGATCATGAAATTGATTTTGCGAGAGGGATTGACGCTGGCGCTGACCGGGCTGGGTCTGGGCGTGGGCGGGGTTTACCTGGTGGGCCGCGCCATGCAATCAACCTTGTACGGCGTCACCGCCCTCGATCCCCGGGCGTTTGGCGCCGTGGCGCTCGTGCTGCTCGCGGCGGCTTTGCTCGCGAGTTTTTTCCCTGCCCGCCGCGCCAGCCGGGTTGATCCCATGGTGGCACTGAGAACTGAGTGAAAGCCCGATTACCACGATTAATAATTTTATGCAACCAGCTATTCCATTGATTGAACTGGAGGACATCCAAAAGGTATTTCTCACCGACGAGATCGAAACGCACGCGCTGGGCGGAGTGACATTGGACATTTGTCACGGCGATTATGTATCCATCTCCGGACCTTCGGGCTGCGGCAAATCCACGCTGCTTTCCATTCTGGGCCTGCTTGATTCGCCGACCAGCGGCAGTTACCGCTTGCGCGGCGAGCCGGTCGAGCACCTGGATTACGCGCAGCGAGCGCGGGTTCGCAACCGCGAGATCGGTTTCATTTTCCAGAGTTTCAATCTCATCGGCGACCTGACCGTCCGGGAGAATGTCGAGCTGCCGCTGACGTACCGTGGCCTGACCGCCGCCGAAAGACGCGAGCGTGTCGAGGAAGCCCTGGCCAAGGTCGGCATGGCCCCGCGCGCCAAACATTATCCGGCACAGCTTTCCGGCGGCCAGCAACAACGCGTCGCCGTGGCCCGGGCGCTCGGCGGGCGGCCTTCGATCCTGCTTGCGGACGAACCGACAGGAAATCTCGATTCGAAAAATGGCGATGCTGTCATGGCCTTGCTCAAGGAGTTGCACGCCGAAGGGGCGACCATTTGCCTGGTTACCCATGACAAACGTTACGCGCGAGATGCGCAAAAAACGGTCCACCTGTTCGATGGAAGAATCGTCAATGGGCAACTGGCTGCCGCCGCACACTAACACGACACGATCCATGGATGTTCCGATTTCCGCCGCAGTCCGCAAACAACGCCGCCGCCGGCGCTGGTTCGCGCTGTCGGCGGGGTGCGTGTGCCTGGCGCTTGCCACGCTGGGTTTGAGCCGGCTTCAACCGGCAGCGCCTTTGGTCGAGAAGTCGGCGATTTTCACAGACACCGTAAAACGCGGCGAGATGCTCCGCCAGGTGCGGGGAAATGGAACGCTCGTGCCGGAAGACATCCGCTGGGTCCCAGCCGTCACCGCCGGACGCGTAGAGCGGATTCTGGTTTTGCCTGGCGCGCGGGTGCAAGCCGGCACTGTGCTTGTCGAGTTGAATAATCCCGACGTGGAGCAGGACGCTTTCGACGCCGAATGGCAGCTTAAGGGAGCGGAAGCCGAATTGGCCAACCTGCGCGTGCAAGTGAAGACCGACAAGTTGACGCAAAAAAAAGCCGTAGCCACCGCCGAAGCGGATTACAGCAGCGCGGAACTGGATTATGAGGTCGCCAATACCCTGGCCACCAATGGGCTCACTCCAGCCGTGACTCTGAAACAAGCGCAGACCAAAGCGGAGGAGCTCGGCAAACTACTGGCGATCGAACGCGAACGCCTGGACGCCGGCGTGGATGCCGCAAAAGCTCAACTGGACGTGCAGGAAGCGAAAGTCGCCCAGCTTCGCGCCCAACTCGCGCTCAAACGCAAGCAGGTCGAGGCGCTCAGGATTCGCGCCGGCATGGATGGTGTCTTACAGCGACTGGGCGACGCCACCAATCCACTCCAACTCGGACAGCAACTGGCCGCCGGCGCGCCGGTGGCGCGCGTGGCGAATCCGGCCAGGCTGAAAGCCGCCATCAAAATCGCCGAGGTGCAAGCCAAGGACGTCCTGTTGGATCAACCCGCCGATATTGACACGCACAATGGCCTGGTCAAAGGGCATGTGGTCCGCGTTGACCCGGCTGTGGAAAACGGGACCGTAACCGTGGATGTGGCTTTGGATGATGAGCTGCCCGCGGGCGCGCGGCCTGACCTGAGCGTGGACGGAACGATCGAACTTGAGCATTTGACCAATGTCATTTATGTGGGTCGCCCTGTGCTAAGCCAATCGGGCAGCCAGATCGGGCTGTTTAAACTGATCAAAAATGGCAAGGCGGCCGTTCGTGTACCCGTCAAGTTGGGCAGAAGTTCGGTCAATGCTGTCGAGATCGTCACGGGCGCGGAAGTGGGCGATCAGTTGATTCTATCCGACATGACGGTCTGGGAAGCGCATG
The DNA here is from genome assembly GCA_003176045.1 of Verrucomicrobiota bacterium. Classification (GTDB taxonomy): domain Bacteria; phylum Verrucomicrobiota; class Verrucomicrobiia; order Limisphaerales; family UBA8199; genus PSRM01. The sequence goes on from PSRM01000233.1 coordinate 12,402, forward strand.
ACCGGATTCGATTGGAATAAAACTCTTCCTTCACCAGTTGTCTTGCTTGTGTAGTGTTTCAATAACGGCTTTACATTGAACCATGAATGGACACGAATGAACACCAATGAATTCGTGTGTATTCGTGTTCATTCGTGGTTTGTGTCTCTGTAATCGTATGTAACACTAAACCAGCCGTCCCGCTTGGAAGGTTCGTTTCGAATTTCAGCCCGATTCACAAAATCAACCGACAGCTAATTCACCTCTGCAATAAATCGCCGCTCGCCCGCCGATCTCGACCCGGTCGCCTTTCAATCGGCAATAGATTTCGCCTCCCCGCTTCGAAAGCTGGCGAGCAAACATTTCTGTTTTGCCAAGACGCGCCGCCCAATACGGAATGAGCGAACAATGGCTGGAGCCAGTGGCGGGATCTTCCGGAATGCCTGCTTTAGGCACAAAGAAGCGGGATACGAAATCGGCTTGGCCGTCGCCTCGGGCCGTGGCCGCTACGCCGAGGGCATCCAGTTCTGCTACCCTGGCCATGTCCGGCTCAAGAGCGGCGACTTCCTCCGCCGAGGCGTAAACAGCGACATAATCACGGGATTTGAGCACTTCGAGAGGAACCCGGCCGAGAGCCCGGCTCACTTCGTCCCTGGCATTGCAAGGCTCCGCCGGACGCGAAGGAAAATCCATGAGTATGCGTTCGCCTTCCCGCAGTGCGCTTAGCTGACCGCTGCGCGTTTGAAATACCAACTGGTTCTGAGTGTACCCTAACTCCCAAAACAAGACGTAGGCCGTTGCCAGCGTTGCGTGGCCGCACAGATCCACTTCCATGGCGGGAGCAAACCAACGCAGGCGGAACTCGCCCGCCTCGGGCGCAAAAAACGCTGTTTCTGACAGATCGTTTTCCGCAGCGATCTTTTGCATCAGTTCATCGCTCAGCCAATTCTCCAGAGGGCACACCCCGGCGGGGTTGCCTCCGAAGGGGTCGCCTGTGAACGCATTGACCTGGTAGTAAGGGATCATGAGTTGCTGCTAATGCTGCGGCACATAATGAGAGATCGCTTTTGTTTTGTCTTTCAAATTGATCGTAAACTTGCGTTTCGGCTGCCTGCGGGGCTATGCTGCGTCCTGGTGACGCCTCCATGACGTACAGGCTCGGCAAGCACCCAATCGGAACAAGCTCATTATGGACACCCTGCTGTTATGCCCCGCCTGCCAGAAACCGCTGGCGCCCGGGCTGCCGCTGGGCTTGTGCCCTGATTGTCGGCTAAAGGCCCCGCCTGATACTATCGGTTGGGCCGCGCCCGCACCTCCAGTCGTCCAGCGCTTTCTTCCGCCTTCCATCGAAGAAATCGCCCGCCTTTTCCCGAACCTTCAAATTCTCGAATTGATCGGCAGGGGCGGCATGGGCGCAGTCTATAAAGCCAGGCAGCCCGCCCTTGACCGCCTGGTGGCGCTTAAAATTCTTCCACCCGCGGCCGCCTCTGACCCGGGCTTCGCCGAACGGTTCAGCCGCGAAGCCCGGTCCCTGGCTCGCCTCAACCACCCAAACGTCGTCGTCGTTCATGACTTCGGCCAGGTCCGAGGCACTCCCCTGCCTGCTGCATCCCAGCCATCGCCAACTCCAGCCCTTCCTCACTCTCCAAGCCCCAGCCTGCAGTCACTCTCCTCGCTGCACTTTCTGATCATGGAATTTGTGGACGGCGGCAACCTGCGGCACATCCAGAACGCCCGCAGGCTCACCCTGGACCTGGCCCTCGCCATCATGCCACAGATCTGCGACGCCCTCCAATTCGCCCACTCAGAAGGCATCGTGCATCGTGACATCAAACCGGAAAATATCCTGCTCGACAAAAGGGGCCGCGTGAAAATCGCCGACTTTGGCATTGCCAGAATGTTGGGCGGCGCATTGCAAACGACTCAGCTCACTGGAACTGGCGACGTCATCGGCACGCCTCAGTACATGGCTCCCGAGCAGATTGAGAAACCGCTCAGCGTGGACCACCGGGCCGACATCTATTCCCTGGGCGTGGTCTTTTACGAGATGCTTACCGGCGAGTTGCCGCTGGGCAGGTTCGCTCCACCCTCCCGCAAAGTGCAACTGGACGCGCGCCTGGACGAGATCGTCCTTCACGCCCTCGAGAAAGAGCCCGCCCTGCGCTATCAGCACGCCAGCCAGATCAAGACTGCCGTCGAATCCATCACCAATCCCGGCAGCCCGCGTGCAGTCACCCTGACGCCCATCCCGCTCGACCAGGCCGATACCCTGCAGATCGATCTCCTGGCCAACGACTACGTGCTCAATATCCGCCACTGCCTGCGCCGCGGCTGGGCGCTCGTCGGCGCCGATTTCTGGCGCATCACCGGCATTAGCGCCCTGGTCCTCGTCCTCATTGGCGCGGCCACCGCCCTCGGCGAGGTATCGCGCTCGGTCGGAAAGATGACTTTCTCCACACCCATTCTTGGCCTGGTTCTGGATGCTCCGCTCCTGGGCGGTCTCTACTTTTATCTGCTCAAAAGGATTCGCGGCGAGCCCGTTCGCGCCGAAACCGCCTTTGCCGGCTTTAGCCGCTGCCCGCTCCAGCTTTTCCTGGCCGGCTTCGTCACCCAGGTGTTGATCGGGTTGAGCTTGCTTTGCTTCCTTCTGCCCGGCATTTATTTGTTTATCGCCTGGCGCTTCACCCTGCCGCTGGTCATCGACAAGCGCCTGGAATTCTGGACCGCCATGCGCCTGAGCCGCAAAATCATCTCCCGCCACTGGTGGAAATTCCTGGCCTTCTTTTTCGTAGTCGTCGCCATCAACCTGGCCGGGCTGCTGGCCGGCCTGATCGGCCTCCTGGTCACCCTGCCGGTATCTTATGCCGCGCTCATGTACGCCTACGAGGACATCGTTAACTCCAACCTGGTTGACAGTGGTCGCCGGGTGACGGAGCGCGGCCTTTAGGCCGCTTCACGCTCCGAACGCACGGAACCGCCGGAGTTACCAAGTCCCTTCCAGGTTCATGATGCCCGTGCCCATGTTGCTGGCTATTTGCGCGTGTACTTGATCTCCATCGTCTTCACCTCTTTGCCGCCGCGATCCTCATACCACTCCATGGTTTGGTGGTTTTTGTCCGCGATGGTGATCACTTCGCGGATTTTCATTTTCATTCCGGGCATGGCCTCATACTCGGCGCGGAACGTGAACGCTTTGGCGGCGGCATCGTAGTCGCCTTCCGACATCATGATACCGGTGCCCATGTTGTCCACCCACGAGGAAACGAATTTCTTTTTGGCATTGTCGTAGCCCTCGATCGCCATGCCTTTGAACTCGAAGTCAGTCATCTTCCCATCAGGACCGGGCATCTGCATTTTACCCGTGTGGTCGCTGACGAAATAGCGCCCGCCCATCATGGGCCGCCTGACCACCGAGCCGGTCGATTCCGTCGGGGGCGCATCGGGACTCATCCAGAACTTCACGATGCAACTCCAATTACCGGCGCTTTGCTCCAGCAATTTGTGGTTCTCGCCGACTTTGGCCATTTCCATCATCGCCGCCATCATTTCAGGACCTGGGGCCCCGCCGGAAGACTCGCTTTTTTTGGCGTCTTTTTCCTGCGCCAGGGCGGGCAGGACCAAAGCGGCAGACAGACTCAGGGCGCAAACGGACCGGATGTAGTTAAGATTCTTCATAACCAGGATATAGGATTTGGATTTAATCCGAACACCGCGCCTCCGCCCTCGCGGGACGCCATGCTTCGGGGTTTTTGATCGGCCTCTATTCTACCCTTGGGGAGGTTCAGCGCAAGCAATTTGAGCAGGAGCGCGGACAGCCTTGTCCGCGCGGCGGCTCGCCACCAGTGAGGCGCTTGGCCCGAGTCCCGGAGGGACGACAGACAATAGCCCAGTGTTTCACCCGAATATTTCACACACTTATGGGAAGGCCAACAGAGCGCCGCGTGAGGGCACGCGGCCTACAAGCCAACACCGATGCTCCTGTAGGCCGGGTGCCCTCACCCGGCGTCCCGGCGTGTGGAATATCCAGGTTCAACGCCGGGTTGGAGCGACCGAACGGGATAAGTTCCGTTCTGAAATTCTTTTCGCGTATTTCCCGTATTTCGCGGTTTCTCTCTTCGGCAAATGTTTATTCATTTGCACATTTCCACACCTGCGCTATAATGGGGGGTGACCACCATTGGCAGGCCGGACGCTCGTTATAGCGCCCGCGAGTGTGCATGTATTGAAACAAAAGCGAAGTTCCGACTTAAACCCTGGGCTACCGTTTAACCGAACAACCACCATTAACCCAATCGGAGAATCCTATGAGAAATCGAAACCTGCGCAAAATTATATCCACCTGTACGACTTTTGTCTGCTGGCTATTGCTGTCCGCGGCCGTTCAAAAGGGATTTGGGGGCAACCCGCACGAAACTACGCCTCCAGGAGAACCCTGCCCGACCTGCCCCCTGGCAATCGGTTTGGAGGAGTTCCGGCAGGCCGCCGGGGGCTCGGTCATCCCGGTGTTAATCGAATTCAACGAGCCCTCGGGCTTGATGCACCAGATGTCGGCCGAACATGCCGGGCGATCCATGAGGTTTAAAGAACTGACCGACCATGGCGGCGCTCTGCTCGGCAGGCATCAGGCGTTCCTGGAATCGCTGCCAGGCCGCGGTGTGCGCGCCCTGCTGCGAGAATCCGAGGCGCGCCAGGTGGATGGCTCCCTTCGCCATATTCAATATCACCTGACTTATCTGATGAACGGATTAGTTGCGTTCGTCGCGCGCGACGACGTGGCGCGGTTGCGCGCTCTCCCGGAGGTGCATCGAGTGTTCGAACTGCGCCCCGTGCGCCTGTTGCTCAACACCGCCATTGATTACTCCCTCGGCATGGAAACCAACATCAGTGATCGCCGCCTGGCGGTGTATGGCCCATCACCACAATGGAGCCCGGCAGGCTCTCTCGGCCATCCCGAAACCCCGGTTGCCACCCCGCCGGCAAACGGTTTCGCGGGCGAAGGAATGATCATCGCCGTGATTGATAGCGGAGTGGACTGGCGCCATCCCATGTTCGGCGGCACTGGGCTTACGACTCCCACACCGCCGGCCTCCGGCCAAACCAACGCGGTGAATCCAAACCAAAAGGTCATTTATTACTATGCGCTCTCTTCGCCCGGCAATCCCACCGATGATTTCGGACACGGCACGTTGGTGACCTCGTGCGCGGCCGGCTATCAGGTGGACGGCAACACCCCGCCGAACCCCGGCTATGGCACAGGCGAAAACGGGACCGGCATCGGGCCGACCCCCGGCGGGGTGGTTCTGCACGGCATGGCCCCTCAGGCACGCGTCATGGAATACAAGGTTTGCGGGCCGGCCGATGCCTGTGCGGGAGATATTCCTTTGGCCCTCGAAGACGCTGCCTCCCCTTACACGCTGGTAGGGAGCACCACCAGTGGCAACGTGACGAACACTTTCATTCCCAAGCCCGTCGCCGACGTGATCAACCTCTCGCTCGGGGATACCAGCGGCGATCCGACCAGCGCAACCTCCGTGATGGCCAATAATGCCGCGCTCGCGGGCTCGATCGTGGTGGCGGCTGCCGGCAATAGCGGTCCGACGAATAACACCATAGGCGCGCCGGGAGCGGCGACACTCACTATCGCTCCGGCCGCCAGTTTCGACCCGGGCTCTCTTTCGACAAGCGACCTGCTGGCGTCCAACCAAATCACCAACGACACCCGCCAACCGGGGTCCTTCGGCCCACCGCCAGTCATCGGCGCCAATTCCACGTCGCTTCAACCCGACCCCGGCGGACGCCAGGCCATGGAACTATTCCCGGCCTTCGGTGGCGGCCCCATTCCGCAAGGTTCGCTATCGGCCTATTATGTCTTTGTGGATGAAACCACCGGCAACACCGTGCCATTGTCCGTTTCCAATCGCATCGCCCTGGTCAAACTCCCCAGCACCACCAGCACCTTCGCCCAGGATGCCAACCAGGTTGCCCCGTTCGGCCCGGCCGTGATCTTGCTCATCACCAGCGTGCAAACTGCCACGGCGCTTTCGGTCGCAGGCAACATTCCCACCTATACCATCGGCCCGGATGACGCCAATTACCTGATCAGCCAAATGGCGGGACCGGTGACCAACGGGACCATCTCTTCGTTGCCGATGCGGGTCAATGAATTCGCCAGTCTCAACCTCTTTCAGCCTGGCATGGCCGGCTTCAGTTCGCGCGGGCCGCTGGGTAATCCCAACGCCAAGTACCGCGTGGTTAAGCCGGACGTGACGGCCCCGGGCGTTAACATTCTGGGTGCGGCCACGCCCACGGGTCTTCCCGATGCAACCGTCGGCATTGCCGATCCGAGCGGTTATGCCCGCGCCAGCGGCACCAGCTTCGCCACGCCCATCACCTCCGGCACCATGGCCCTGGTCCGCGAGCGGCTCCGCGCCATGGGGCTGGATTCAACCAACGTCTCGGCGACCCACTATCGCTCCACGCGATTCAACGTTGTGACCATCGCTCGGGCGCTGCTGATGAATTCTGCATCCAACCTGCGCAGCGGCCTGGGCGTGCCTGAGGGCGGCGACACCAACTCCAGCGCCTCGATCATTGACTTCGGCGCCGGCCACATCAACGTCGATGGCGCTCTGCACAACAACGCAATCATGACCGCGCCCACATGGCTCTTGAATAATCTCGAGTTCACCGCCTTGACCAATGATCCGCCCCCGCCATCGGCTTTGGATAGCGCAGGCGATCTGCAAGTGTATCTGCCCAGCGCCAGTTTCGGCGCGGTGCCCATTGTGGGCATCAACGGCACCCTGGTGCTGACCCAGCAGGTCGTGCTGCGAGACATCACCAGCGGCGGCGGCAGCGGCACTTATAACCTCAGTTTTCAAAATAATAGCAATGCCAACCTGCCAGGATTTCAGCTCGCCTTCGTTTCCTCCAATGGCGCGCCGATTAGTTCAGTCACCGTGCCCCCAGGCGGCCAGGCCACCTTCAACGTCCAGGTCACCGCCAACGGAAACATGATCACCAATGATCCAACTGAATTTCAGTGGTTCGTCACCGCCACGCCGAACGTGTCCACACAAAGGATGCGGATGCCCTTCTACTATCGCGCTGTCGCTCCGATCCTGCAGAACGTGATCGCCCCGGTTCAGGCGCCGCTCCTGGTCCATGGCAGCTCCGGCGGCGGCGCTGGCGGCTGCGCTTTGGATACCAACAGCGATTATACCATCGTCTGGACTTATACCGTGCCCAACGGCGGGCCGTTGCCGGTCGGCTTCCGGGTCCAGGAAGCCAGCTACTCGACCAATATTTTCTTCGACGACGCCAGCACGCCATTGGTGGGCGGCGCCAACGCCAACTGGAGCGGCGACCAGTTCTGGAGTTCGCAGGTGGACCCTAACACCATGCACATGGCCTATTGGGTCCCGGACACCGAAAACAGCCAGGACGACAGCCTCGTGATGGTCAACAATCTGCCGGTGCCGCCAGGCGGGGCCACGCTGAGCTTCTTTACCTCACAGGATTTGGAAGAGACCTTCGACTATGGTTACGTCGAGGTCAGCACCAACGGCGGCGCCTCATTCATCACCGTTGCTTCCTATACCTACGATTTCATCGGCACACGGATCGTGGACCTCACGCCATTCGCCGGAAAATCCATCAAGATCCGCTTCCACTTCACCAACGATTTGACCAACGGCACGCAGGATCCGTACGAAACCGGCTGGTATATCGAGAACATCGCCATCACTTCGGATAACTTCCACACCATCGCCGAGCCGGGGCCCGCCGCCACTTCTTTGGCGGTGAGCGGGCGGACCAATGGCACCTATATCTATCGTGTAGCAGGCCTGTTCCCTGCCAACCCCTCCATCGCGCCCGGCCCTTACAGCAACACCGAGTGCGTCACCGAAACCATCGGCATTCTTCGATTCGTCTCTGTTTCCGAGCTGGCCAATGGTCACGTTCTGCTGAACTGCCTCGGCCCCGCCTTCGCCAGCGTCCGCATCCTGGGCACAACCGATTTCCATACCTGGACCGATCTCGGCGCGCGCACCGTCTCCAACCTCGGCACCTTCCAGTTCGAAGACGCCACCGCCCCCGGCTTCGCCTATCGGCTCTACCGGCTGGTTACTCCGTAGGCTGTGTCTTCGAAAAGCTTTTTAAACCGCGGATTGCGCGGATGGCGCGGATGAAGACAACCTTCCGCGTAAATCAGCGTGACCCGCGGTTAATATCTGCAATCTCTGATCTCTGGCAAATTTCAGTTGCCCTCTTCCGTAATCCGGCTTAGTCTCAATTTCATGAGCACAAAAGCAATTCCTGACGGATACGATTCATTGATTCCTTCCCTGGTCGTACGAGATGCGGCGAAGGCCATCGAGTTCTACAAAAGCGTTTTCGGCGCCACCGAGCGGATGCGCATGCCGACCTCGGACGGCAAAAAAATCGCGCACGCGGAGCTCCAAATTCGCAACGCGGTGTTGATGCTGGGCGACGAGTGCCCGCAGTTGGGCGCCCCGGCACCGCAACCGGGCAGCACGCCTTCATCGAGCGTTATGATTTATGTGAACGATGTGGACGCCATTTACAAAAAGGCGATCTCGTCGGGCGCTAAATCCGTGATGCCGCCCGCGGACATGTTTTGGGGCGATCGGTTCGGCAAATTCATTGATCCCTTCGGCCATCAATGGGGTGTCGCCACGCATCAGCGAGAGGTAACTCCTGAAGAATGTGCCCAGGCTGCTGCCGAATGGGGCAAGAAGGCCGAGCTGGCGGCTGCGTAAGGAGTTCAACTAAGGGCAGAAGTTGGCAAGACGTCGGTACGCAGCTACTAATTTTGTAGCAGCCGAGGTAACGAGGCTCTAATTTTTTTCTGACCTCTGACTTCTGTCCTCTCCTTCAAAGCCTCGTTACTTCGGCTGCTACGGAGTTTTGGATTTTTAACACTTTCTACGAATGGCCGCGAAACTTACCACCCGTCGGCGCCAGCCACCCAAACCACAACGGAACCGGCCGCCAGTCCCGGTCCGCGCTGTGGATTTCGTTATGTACAGTTCGCGGGATATGCGGAAAACCCGCAAGTTTTACCAGGAGCTGTTCGGTTTAAAACGCGGCGGCGAATGGAACGATTCCTGGTCCGAATTCCGGACCGCGCCTATTACCTTGTGCCTCAACGGCCCCAGCAAGACTCCCGGCTCGAAATGGCAAGGAACTCCCGCCTTGGCGCTGGCTGTTGAGGACATTCACTCGGCGATTGCAGCCTGCCGCGCCCGTAAGGTCCGGATTCTGCAAGAGCCCGTCGAAACTCGCGTTTGCTGGATGGCGCTCGTGTCCGATCCGGAGGGCAATCGAATTTGCCTGCACCAGCGAAAAGACGGAACGGCGGGATGAGCTTAATTTCGGTTCGCATAGCCGGCCGTTTTCGTAGCGCAGATTTCCAATCTGCTGTATCGCACTGCTTCCAGCCTGCGAACCGGCCGGATTAATCACACGTCGAGTTTGCCAAAGGACGATTCGCCGATTGGAAATCGGCGATACAGCAGGTTGGAAATCCAATGCCACCAACTTTTCAAATGTAGGCCTTAGTCCCGGAGGGACGACAGAAAATAGCCCAGCGTTTCAACGCTGCGGTGTGAGCGGTTGAAAGACACGCGTCCCGTTAGGGACGACAGAAAAGGGGTTCTGTCGTCCCTAACGGGACTTATTCCGGTTTCGGACCACGTTCCCAGCGTTGAAACGCTGGGCTATTGTCTGTCGTCCCTCCGGGACTGAATAGCGGAGTGTCAGCCTCACTTGAGGAACACTTCCACCTTGCTCGCAAACAGCTCCGGCTGGTCGAGCATGATGAAGTGATAGGAGCCGTCAATGCGGATCAGGGTCTTGTCCGTCAACGCCGCGTAGTTTTTCCGATACGTTTCATCCATGGTCGCCTGAGGAATGGGGATAGAAGTGTCCCAGGCATAGAGCACCGTCACCGGCGCCTTTATTTCGCGTAGTTTAGGGCGCAGATCAGTGGTGACGGCTTCGTACATGGCGCGAGCCACAACCGATTTGTCTGAAGCGAGGGCCCATTTGATCGCCTGCTCTCGGCCGGCGGGGGATTTGACCAGCGCTTGCATGAACTGCTTCTCGCCCTGCGCAAAGGCGTCCTGCGTTTCGGCGACGAGTTGGTCGCGCATGGCGGCGGCCTGGGACGCGACCGCACTGGCTTCGTCCGCGCCGAACAGCACGCCGAAGAAAGGAAGCGAGTCCACGATCATCAAACCGCCTACATCTTGAGGATGCTGGATTGCGAGCATCATGCCCATAAGACCGCCCAGCGAATGGCCGATTACCTTTGGCGCCTTGAGTTGGTTGGTCCTGATATAGGCATCGATGGCATCAACGGTCGGCTGCACCACAGGCCCTTGCGCGTTGGCCCGCGGCGAGGCCCCGGCGAATCCAGCCACCTGAATAATGTGCAGTCGGCAGCGGCCTTCAAAACGCGCCGCGGTCGTGTCCCACACGGCGCTTGAAGAGGCAAGTCCGGGAATGAGCAGGACATCCGGGCCTTTTCCGCGCACAGTCACGGTGATTCGGTCCGATACTGAATCGGCAAAGGCGCAAGAGACAGACAACGCGGTAATGGCAGCGACTTTTGTGAAAATAGAGTTAAACATAAAACCTGAAAGAGTTATTGGGTTGATTAAGTTAATTAAGTTAATTGAAGGATTCATTCGTACTACTATCCATTAGAAGCATCGCAGGCCGCGCAAACTTTTGAGACAGAAATCATGACAGGACAGAATCATTTCTGGTTGAAACCGATTCTGTCCTTCAATGATTCTGTCTATCTTCGGCTGCGGCGCGCCAGCGTTTGAAACCGAGAGAGATCGCGGGCGGCACCAGAAACGAAAAAGTGATCAGGGCGTATGCCACAACCTCGGCATGGCGGAAAAAGGCGCTGGATTGCATGAAGACGTGCGCCGCGGGATCGTTGGCATGTGTCGCGAGCGCGCCGCCGCCCATGGCAAAATGACGGGCTAATACGGCGCCTCCTGATGCCCCGAGCCAACCAATCGCGCCGCCGCCGTAGGCCACATAACCTAGCGCCGCTCCGCCGATAGCCGCAGCCCCAACAGCCAGTCCTCCAAACGCAAACAAACCCAAACCGAAACCTCCGAGGGCCACCGCTCCGACCGCCAGCGGACCGCAACTCATACCGCCCACGGCGAACGTGCCGGCGGCAAACAGAATTCCGTAAGCTCGATTGCCAACGGCAATCCATCCTTTTGCAGGCAGAGTTTTGCCGCCCTCCACGCAATTCACGCGGATGTGAAGCAACGGCAGACCCAGGAATGTCCGGCGACTGCGATATTCGAAAGGCCGGGATAACCCGCCGTAGCCGGTATTGACGGGTGTTCCAACTCCCTGCGTGCGGATGCGCTTTTGCACCCGACTCATCCAGAAGGTGTATGGCCCCACAACCGTGACAAATGCAAAAGTCGTCCCTATAATCCCCACTGTCAGCATCTGCGGATGCGCATCCCAATAGCTTCTGCCGGCGTAGATAACCAGCAGCAGCGCCAGCGGATAGAGAATGGCCAAAAGCCATAAGCCGGCGTATGCCTTGCGCGCGAACTTTCGCTCGCGCTCAGATTCCGGCAGCCTCAGCATCATCCAGGTCCCCGCCACGGCGGGCAAAAGCTTGAGGAGCAGGCCGCTGAGAGTGGCCACGATACCTGCGGAGGAAACCGCTTTGCCCGCGGCGCCGCCTTTTAGAGCGGCGGTTCCAACGGCAGAAGAACTGGCCGCAGTCGCCAGGTGTGGCAACGCGGTCAACACGCCCTGGGTGAAGATAGCGCCGGGAGTTGTCCTTTCCAGCGCGCCCTGAATGAAAGCGAGGAATTCGTCCTGCAGCATTTTTCGCCCGCGCGACAGCCGTTGTTTCACAGCATCTTCGGTCAAATCCAGTTCTTCCGCCACATGTTCGATGGACTGATGTTCGCGATAAAACAGGACCAGGGCCTCGCGGTAGGTCTCCGGAATGCGCTCGAGCGCGCGCCAAAGGATGGCTTTTTCCTCATTCGAGATCGCCTGGTCGGAGGGCAGCGCCTCCGGCGCGGCGGATTGATCGACGGCTTCCAAAGGGTCGGCCGCATGGGCCGGTTCACGGTCTTGCCGGCGGAACTGCTTGCTGATGCGGAATCGGACCAGAGCGCAAAGCCAACTGCGTAATTTGGAAGGCTCGCGCAGTTGCGAGAGCTGTTTCCAGGCTGTGACGAAAGTTTCCTGGGCAAGGTCTTCGCTTTGGCTCACGCTGCCCGTCGCGGAATAGGCGAGGGAACAGATGAGTGTTTGGTAGCGTTCAACGATTTGGCCGAACGCACTGTGGTTCCCTTCGAGGCTTTTAGCCACTAATTCGGCATCGTCCTGACGGGCGGCTTCCATTTCTTCGAATATTATCATATCGCCCTGTATGCACCCGGAAAAGGCCAGGAGGTGACAAAGAAAATGAAATTCTGTGGTTCTGCCCCCAATAACAGCCCTGACCACTAACAGACGGGGAATTTCGATCTGTTTCGGCTATCAAAGTTTGTGGCGCGCAATGAATTGAGCGGGAGAAACTATTTCGATGTGTCAACAACGATGACTTTCAACGGCGGGCGCGCCATGCGCGTATTTCGGCCGAGATGGTGGCGCTATCGGGAGCGGGCGGCTCAGGGGACTGATCCAGTGTGCTGAAGGCGGCCCGCAGTTCCGCTGCGGGGTCTTCTGCGAAGGTCTTCCAGGCAGCATTGCGCACGGCTTCAGAGAGGTTTGCGAACCGGCTCGCCGCCACCTCAGCCTCCAGAAGTTCGGCAATCTGCGGCGTCAATGTAATGTGGACTGTCTTTAGTTTCCCAGCCATGGCCTAAAACTGCCATAAAATGGATTAAAGCTTAAATGCTTTCCCGTTTCTTTTCCGCCGCGGCGCTGGCGACCAGTTGCGTCAGCACTTTCAAGTCCACATCGGCCAGTGTCTTAATATAGACGCAACCCTTGTCGCCCTTGTGCTTGCCGAGCTTTGCCAGAAGCTCTTCGGCTTTGGCGGCTGAGCGAAGGCCATAAAGAGCGATTTCACTATTCCGGGATGAGAAGCCGACCAGGCAGGAGTCTCCTTCCCGACCGCTCTCGTACTTGTAGTGATAGCTGCCGAATCCCACAATGCTCGGCCCCCACATCGTGGCGGGCTCTCCGACGGCCTTTGCCATGAGATTCACCAGGGCCTGGCAATCCTGCCGCCGCTTGGCCTCCTGGATCGCGGCGATGTAGGCCTGAACACTTGCTTTTGTCGCTTTGGTTTTATTTTCAGCCATAATAAATAATTGTAGCAGCCGAGGTAACGAGGCTCTAAGCTTTTTGCAACCCACTCGTCCGCAAGTATTTCAGAGCCTCGTCACCTCGGCTGCTACTTGGTTTTTGATTTTTCACGGCCTTCGCCGCGGACGTTGCTTTGCCGAGACGGATCGAATAATCAGTTTGCCGCGCTCTTTGGACGGCAGTGGGTGCTTGGCGCCAGCGATGGCTGCGGCGAGAAGCGCCTGAACTTCCGGGCGCGCGAGCACAGCGGCAGAGGCGAGGCGAATAAAGCGCGTTTGCTTGCCTGAGCCAAGTAGAAGTCTGTGAGGATCGGGAAGCTTCGCGCCGTGAATGAAGCATAGACCAACGCCGTTCGCCCGGGCG